>JALWUI010000112.1 GCA_027082775.1 Candidatus Kapaibacterium sp. | reverse complement strand
AATATACAAAAGAAAAAATTTTGCCGCCATTGCGTATTTAACAGCACCACAGTCACAGCGGGCGGAGTAGGATGGGAAGTACGGGACGGGAAGCATTTGCGCAATTGCTGGAAGATTCGCGACCGATTGTTGTTGAAGGATCGCTTGCAGCGGAGTTGCGACGTCGGGGATACAAAGAGCAGCCGACGGCACTGTATACCCTCAAGGAGCCGCTACTGGTAGAAACGATCCACCGGGCTTTTGTGCAGGCAGGGGTGCGGATCATTCTGGCGAATACTTTTCAGGCAAACGCTTTGACCTTAGAACGATATGGGCTGGCAGATAAAGTTTATGAGATCAACCGAAAAGGAGTGTGGATCGCACGATGTGCCGCCGTTCGGCGAGCCTTAGTAGCCGGTGTTGTTGGACCGGTTGGGAAATTTCTCAAACCGATTGGACCGTATTCGGCTGAAGAAGTGCGACAGGCGTTTATTGATCAGATCATTGCGCTGCTGGATGGCGGTGCCGATCTGCTGCTGCTGAAGTCCTTTATCGATCTGGAAGAGTTGCTCATTGCCATTGAGGCGGCGCAGTTTGTGGATAGCGAGGTGCCGATCATTGCTCAGAAAACATTCCCCGAAGATGGCGCTGTGCTGGCAACAGAATATCCGGTGCAGGTGGCACGTGCCTTGAAAAGCGCTAAGGTGGCGGTCGTGGGAGCCAATGGAGCGGTGGGTCCGCAGCGAATGCTGGGTATTATGGAGCGGATGGCGGCTGCGGGATGTACGCTTTCGGCGCAGCCGGATATTGGCATCCCGATCATTCGGGATGGGCAGATGGAATACAATGCGGATCCGGTGTACGTGGCACAATCGGTTCGACGGCTGGCGCAAGGAGGAGTCCAGATTGTGGGGGCTGATGGTGGCGCATCGCTGGAATTTGTGCAAGCAATAGTTCAGCATCTGGAAGATGTTACCGTGGGCTCTGTTCCGTTCGGACAGCCGAAGATTAAGCAAAAAATGCCGGTGCCGAAAACAGCGCCCCAACGGTCGAGGTTCTGGCAGAAATTGCAGGCAGGAGAATTTGTCACCACTGTTGAATTGGATATTCCACGAGGTTTCGATATGAGTGCCGTGCTGGAAGGTGCTCGCTACCTGGCACAGCAGGGGGTGGATGCTGTCAACATTTCCGATGGTGCCCGTGCCCGACTCCGGATGAATCCGATCGCTATTTCCGTGCTGGTGCAGCAAACAGTAGGGATTGAGACCGTGACGCATTACGCCTGCCGCGACCGCAATATGGTCGGGTTACAGGCGGATATGCTGGGCGCGTGGCAACTGGGGATTAAGAATATCTTAGCGGTGACCGGTGATCCTACGCACATCGGTGACTATCCGTATGCGACCACGGTCCGGGATCTGGATTCCATTGGTTTGATCCGGGCGCTTCATCTGCTCAATCAGGGAAAAGATCTGGCAGGAAATGACGTTGCAGCCGCTTCTAACTTTACCATTTGCTGTGCCTGCAATCCTGCTGCGTATAATCTGGACGAAGAAGTAGATCGCCTTTTTCGCAAGGTGGATCAAGGAGCAGAGGTCGTGTTTACGCAGCCACTCTACGATTTCCGATTACTGGAGCAGTTTCTGGAGAAAATCCACTCGTTGCAGATTTACCTGATCGTCGGCATTTTGCCCATCCGTTCTTTGCGTCACGCAACGTTTCTCCACTATGAAGTACCGGGCATTGAGATTCCAGAATGGGTGCGGAAGCGAATCGAGACGGCAGCGCGCCAGGGAAAAGACGCAGAACGGCGGGCAGGGCAGCAGATCGCGGTGGAATTTGCCCGAGCTGCCCGTCTGCTTGTCCACGGATTCTATTTTATGCCACCGTTTAAAAAGTACGAGATGGCGGTGGAGATTATTCGCCGATTATCCCCGGAACGCTCCGCTCTGTGAGCAGGCACGATTTTTTTAATCTTTTCGTTTCAGATACCGACAATCACGGTGTGTGGATCAATCGAGTAGAGCGATGGCTGACGAAGAAAAGGAACAAGCGGAAGAGAAACCGAAGAAAGAAAAGGGGAAATTAGGAGTGCCAGCTATTATTGGGTTGGTGCTGGGGGTATTGGTGGTGCAAGCTGCCATTGTCTTTGCGATTTTTAAATTCTTCCTCGCACCGCAGCATACGAATGCAGAGGAAGAGGGCAAGAGCAAGGAGAAACGAACTCGGGTAGTAGAAGAGGAGCAGCCAGAAGAAGATGAAGAAGATGTGGTAATGTTTAAAGTCGGGAAATTGATCCCTGTGGGAGATGAAGACATCATCGTCAATGCTCGCAGTCGTTCCCCCGAGCCACGCTACGTGGTGCTACGGGTTGCATTGGAGGTAGATACTGAGGAGGAAATCGATGAAAAGCATCTGGAGGAGATTTTGATTCCGGTAAAGGATGAAATTATCGATGTGGTAAGCTCTCACTGGATTGAGGAATTTCTCCAGCCGGATTTTAAAGAGAAGCTGAAGAAAGAAATCAAAAAGAGAATTCAGCCATACTTTGGGGAAATTCGGGTTCGGAAAGTCCGTTTCACAAAATTTCTTGTGCAGTAGACAGCGATGAAGGATGTCCTGTCACAGCAGGAAATCGACCAACTGCTGGCGAGCATTCAGAGTGGGGAGGTGCCGGTTGATCAACTGATCCAGCAGGGAACGCAGAAGCATAAGGAAGTGCAGTTGTATGATTTCCGGCGACCGAATCGCTTATCCAAGAATCAGCTCCGAACGATCCAGACGCTACACGAGAATTTCTCCGAATCCCTGTCCTACTATCTGGTTTCTCAATTGCAAACGGTGGTAACCATCAATGTTATTTCCGTCGATCAGCTTTTTTATTCCGAGTACATTCTGTCCGTTGCCAGCCCCAGTTGTTTGTATGTCTTTGATGTCGTGGGGACTGAGGGCAGTGGAATTCTGGAACTGAGTCCCCAGTTGGCTTTAGCCATTGTCGCCCGGCTGCTGGGTGGGGAAGTTGAGATTACGCGATCGCCACGGGTTTTGAGCGCTATTGAACAGACGATCTTGCGTAATGTGGTGGAGCACATTATGCGTCAACTGTCGGAAACCTGGCAGGTGATCTATCCACTGAAATTCCGGCTGGATCGGTATGAGAGCGAAGCGGATTTTGTCCAGATTGCTCCTTCGTCAGAAATCGTGATCGTCGTTGTGTTTGACGTTACCTTAGGCACCCATACTTTCTCGATGAGTTTATGTTATCCGACCTTCACCCTGGAAAATGTACTGGCACAAATCGGATGGCGCCACTTAACCGCTGGCATTCGGGTGTCTCCGGAGAAACAGAAAGAAGATCGGGAATTGATTCGCCGCCGAATCGAGAAAACCCAGTTGCCGGTCGTGGCGGAGCTGGGACATGCGTATATTACGGTCAAAGAACTGCTGGAGCTCAAAGAAGGGGATGTGATCAAATTGGATACCCGCATTGATGATGAACTTCGTCTTATTGTGGGCGAGCGACCGAAATTTGCAGTGCGTCCAGGAGTGCTCGATGGCAAGCGGGCAGTCCGAATCTTACGCGAGCTAACAAGTGAAGATTTAATGGAGGAATAAAGTGGAACAACGGAGAGTAAAGCCATGACGCAAGAGGAAATTGATGCCCTAATTGAAAGCGGAGCGGCGGAAAAGTTAGCCGAAATGGCAGAGCAGCAGGCAGAGGAAGTACAGCCAGCAGAGGTACAGAAAGCAGAATTTCAAGAATTTTCGGAAAAGCCAGCAGAACCCGCTGAACTCAGTCCCAAATTGCAGTTACTGCTGGATATTCAGCTACCCGTTTCCATTGAGCTGGGACGGACAAAAATGTACATTCGGGACATTTTGCAGCTTACTCGAGGATCAGTGGTCGAGTTCGAGAAATTGGCAAGTGAGCCGGTCGATCTGCTGGTCAATGGGAAAAAAGTTGCTGAGGGGGAAATTGTGGTTATCGATAAGCACTTCGGCATACGGATTACCTCACTGGTCGATGCGGCTGAACGAGTCAAAGCCTTGCGCTAAGGATTGATGGAGACCTCGCTGATTCAGAGTGTGGCAATTTTGATTGGAGCCATTGGGGCACTCCTGATCGTGTGGCTCGTGGTCAAGCGGTGGAGCGCACGGGCGTTGCAAACGCCCCGAGGACGCTTTCGGATACGGGTGCTTCAGCGAGTGCCGCTGGGACAGCGCCGAGAGATTATGGTCTTGCAAATAGACACAACGATTTTCGTCGTCGGCGTCACCGATCATCAATTCACCGTTCTCCAGCGCCTCCCGGTCGATCAGGAAACATTCGCAAACGAACCGCCTTCCTCCTCCGGTGATTATTCCATCAAAGCGTTCCTCCATTCCCTTCGAACGCCAGTGGCAAAATAAATCCTGGCTTTTTGGGGTCTGAGTGACACCCGAAGGCACAGTAGTGTAGCCAGCGTCTGTCCCAGTTGCCGCGGCTTTCTGAACCTGAGGGATAATCCGAAGGTGCAAGCTCGGAAGTCATTCCAACAGGCGGGACGGCAAGCGGAGATAAAGGGGGCTTTGTGCCAATGACATAAGGGAAAGGCAGGCACAGGAGGAATTTCCTTCCGCAGTAAAAAAGCGGTGCAGCAGTGCTGCACCGCTCGAGGGCGCACCGTGATAGTAGGGAGGGAGCGTATTCATTTTGCAAATATCGGCTTTGAGATGACACGACACAATACGTAATTTTACGTATTTTTGCTGCCTGCTGTGGCAAAGTGGTGAACAATGAGGTAATAATGATGCGGATCCGGGGGTTTTTGATCGACATCAATGGCGTGTTGTATGTGGGATCACAGGTGATTCCGGGAGCTGCCCAGGTTGTGGAATATTTGCAGGTGCAGAAAATTCCCCATCGGTTTGTCACGAATAACACTACAACACCGGTATGGCAATTGGCGCAAAAGTTGCAATCCCTTGGACTGGCAATACCGGAGTCGGTGATTTTTAGCACTATTACGGCGACGAAGGGATATTTGAAGATGCAGGGAATTCAGCGGATCTACCCGGTGTTGCGACGAGAAGTGCAGGCAGAGTTTGCGGCTGAGTTTGAATTTGATGCGGACAAACCGCAAGCAGTGGTGATTGGCGATATTGGGGAAGCGTGGGACTATCAACTGATGAATCAATTGTTCCATTATGTGATCCAGGGTGCACGAATTGTTGCGTTGCATAAAGGGAAATACTGGCAGACAGAGGAGGGATTAAAGATTGACATCGGGGCTTTCGTGGCTGGCTTAGAGTATGTGACCGGTGAAGAAGCTGTTGTCATTGGCAAACCATCACCGGAATTTTTCAAGATGGCGCTGCGAAGCCTGAACCTGGAAGCGAACGAAGTCGCAATGGTGGGGGATGATATTGAGAGCGACGTGGGTGGTGCAAAGCAGTTGGGAATGTACGGTATTTTGGTTCGCACTGGTAAATATCGGGAAGAAATAGCGTACCAGAGCGCTGTGTTGCCGGATATGATTCTGGATTCGATAGCGGCATTGCCAGAAGTATGGGAGAAATATGGGGTGCGTTCATAAGTATCGGAGCAATTGCTGGGAAGTCCCAGCACAGCCGCTTGACCAGGAACTCTTTGAGCCGTTGCTGCACCGGCAGGCAGTGCGGATCGAGCGCATCGTGTCAATGGGTCCGGAGACTTTGTCATTCCAGTGGGATGAACAATCGTGGGATGAGTGGGTGGTTTTGCTCCAGGGAGAAGCAGTTCTGGAGCAGGAGTCGGGCAAAAAGATTGCGTTGCGGTCCGGGGAAATGGTATGGATTCCCGCAGGATGTCGGCACCGGGTGATCGATGTCAGTGCTGAGCCTCCTGCGATCTGGCTGGCGGTACATATCCGACCAGAGGAATAGTACAAAATGAGGCAGCGCATTGGGCAGTGGGTCATAGGGGGAGTGCTGGGAGGGATGCTGCTGGTGGGGTGTCAGTCGGCAGCGTCGGTTTCCCGTTCCTCTTCAAACATTGAACCAGAACGGCTGTGGGAAGTTGCGCAGCAGTGGGTAGGTGTACCGTATCGGTATGGGGGAGAAAGTGAAGCAGGCATTGATTGTTCTGCTTTGGCGCAACGAATTCTGCAGGCGTTTGGCATTCGGGTGCCGCGAACCGTCGCACAGCAGTTTGCTGCGGGAAAGCCAATTCCAAAGGATGCAGTTCAACCGGGAGATTTGCTCTTCTTCGCTTTCCGCCGTAAACCCAGCCACGTTGGAGTGTATCTGGACAATGGGTTTTTTGTCCACGCTTCCAGCTCCGCTGGAGTGATTATATCCTCTTTGCGCAATTCCTATTACTTTCATCATTGGGTTGCTGTGCGACGGTTTTATCCTGCAATTGTGGAGTACAGACCGGAGGAATGATGGAGATTGCGTGGCATCAGCAGTTCATTGGGCAGTGGTTTTCGGCTGATCGTCGCCGTCGAATGTTGCAGCTTCTGGAAGCACGGGTGGGGAGTCGCGTGGAGTTTCCCGTTTTTGAAAGTCCTGTTTTTCTGTCGCAAACGATGCGACAGCAACTGGCACAATTTGCCGTTGAAATTGCGCAGGAAGCGGTGCAGCCTGCGAACCGGGAACGAGCTGATCAAGGATTGCCATCTGTTTACCGGGTGCCCGGTGCAACCCGCTATCCTCTGTTTTTAGTCATTGACTTTGCCATTGCTCAGGATAATGGCACACCTGCATTGAAGCTGGTAGAATTGCAGGGATTCCCTTCCCTGTACGGTTACCAGTATGAGGTGGCGTATGCCTATATGGAAGGATATGGGATGTCGCCCGACAGTCTGGATGTGTTTTACATCGACATTACCGACGAGATGTACTGGGATATGCTTCGCCAAGCCATTGTTCGAGATCACGATCCGAAAGAGGTGGCGTTGGTAGAACTTCATCCGTGGGAGCAAAAGACGCTTCCGGATTTTACAGCATTGCGAAAGCATCTGGGTATAGCAATTGTTGACATTGTCGATGTGATCGAGCGATCAGGAAAGTTGTATTATCGGGATTCAGAGGGGAAGCTGGTCCGGATTCGTCGCATAATGAATCGTGCTATTGTTGATGAGATGGAGTCTGCTGGTGTAGGCGTGCCTTCGTGGTGGACGAAGGAAGTGGATGTGGAATGGGCTGGACATCCGAATTGGTATTTCTGGATGAGCAAATCCTTGCTCCCTTTCTTACGCCATCCAGCAGTTCCAAAGACGGTATTTCTGAGCGACCTGGAGGAGATTCCGGAAGATCTTTCACGCTACGTGCTCAAACCCCTCTATGCTTTTGCCGGCAAAGGGGTCAAGGTCAATGTTACCCCTGAAGACATCCGGGCAATTCCGCAGCAGCAGCGATCCCACTACGTGCTGCAGGAAAAAATTGCGTACCTACCGTGGGTGCCGACACCGTATGGACACAACAAAACAGAGATCCGGGTGCTGCTGCTCTGGGAGGAACACTGGAAAACCCCGAAACCATTGATTCCATTGGTCCGAACGGGGCGAGCGCCGATGTTGGGTACCGGTTACCTGCGAGGTCCGTGGGAAGGAGCATCGACAGCTTTATTTCCACGCGTCAGCTTAAGCGTTGCGGAAGATCAGTAAGGTTCTTGAATTCTTTGTCTTTCCGAATTTCTCGATTGGAAGGACGTCCTTCAATCAGAGCACTTATGGTAAGAGCTTTCAGGCGAGTTTTTTACTGATGCAACGTCGATGGAGTATTCTCTGTCCCGGATAGAGTATGCTCTGTCCCGGCATTGCTATCAAGAAAGGCAGTCCATAACTTCAGGATCTGGCAGAAAGCAGGCTAAACCCTCGTTGATGTAGCGGACTTCCATTACGGCACCCAGTACCGATGAGGGGTTTTATTCTTACGCCGTCAAGGAGGCATCGTTTTTTCCTCGCATTACGACACCCAATACCGAAGTGCATAAACATAGATTCACCGTTGAAAAAACCGGACACAGTTGTTGAATATTTCCCAATTTTTCATTATTTTTGCACTCCGGGATTTTCAGATATTCTGATCGTATTTTGTTGAACAAGCAGTGGGGTGAGGAATGGCAGAAGAGCGGCAGCAATCTGAGCGCTTTTCGATGTTGCAAACCATTCTGGATGAGCCGATTGTGTTGTTGTTCTTGGGCGTTGCGATCTTTGTCATCTTTTATCTAACGTGGGGCTTGATCGAGGTTTCGAACGTTCCGCAGTTTCCGGAAGAGTTGAAGTCGGTGATAATGGGAGGGCAGTAGCTATGACACTGATTCCGCCGAAAGAAGGATGGGTGTGGCAGAAGGTAGCAACCGATGAGAAGGGATGGGTTGCGGTAGCAACCTTTGTGTGCTTCTTCCTCTTTTTCTGGATGATTGGATGGCATTCTTTTGGGCGGCAGAATCCGTCGAACATTACGTATCGGGCATCCGTGCCAGAGTATCTGGAGTTGTACAATGCATATCTGGAGAACAATCAGGTTGGCGAAGACAATGGATTACCAGTCGTTGCGCCGGAGCCCGGTTCACACGTGTTCTTTACCGCGCGTATGTGGCAATGGGCACCGGTGGTGCTACTGAAAAAGGGTGAGACATACACGTTTCATCTGTATTCCTTGGATTTGCTGCACGGTTTTTCCCTCCAGCCGGTGAATATGAACTTTATGGTGTATCCCGGTTATGATTACGTTCTGCGGTTTACGCCGACGGAAGCAGGGGAGTATAAGATTTTTTGCAACGAATTCTGCGGTATTGGTCACCATATGATGATCGGTAAGATCATCGTAGCAGCCAATGATCAGGAGTATCAGAAAATCCTGCAAGCGTATGAAAGCGAGTATTTTGAAGATGAAGGTGGGGAAGTTGTTGAACAAGAAGGAGAAGAATAAATGGCAGAATTTCGTACGTGCGACATTACGGGTTTCAAAGTCGATCGATTGGCAGAAAAGTTGATCCGTTCTCACGCTGTGTGGGCGGTGGTGTCATTGTTGATTGGAATTACCGCTGCTTTGCTGCTGGTCTTTACCCGGTGGCAGTCGGTGCACTTGCTCAGTGCCGATTGGTATTACCGAATTCTTACCCTTCACGGCATCAATGCGTTGATTTTCTGGATCATCTTTTTTGAAATTGCCGGATTGTATTTCGGCTCCACGGTTGTGCTCAACGCCAGAGTGGTGACGCCGCGGATGGCGAAGCTTGGATTCTGGCTGATGTTTGCCGGCTTCCTGTTGACTGACATTATGATTTTTGCCGGCGAAGCTGATGTGCTGATGACTTCATATGTGCCGTTGAAAGCACATCCGCTTTTTTACCTGGGAATTATTTTGTTCGCTGTTGGGGCATTGATCGGTGTGATTGTGTTTTTCCTCAACATCATTGTCGCGCGGCGGGAACAGAATTTGCGGTCTTTGCCGCTCTTTACATTTGGATTAGTTGCAGCGGCTATCATTGCGGTGATTAGCATTGCCAGTGGCGCGATGATTTACATCCCCACCTTTTTCTGGTCCTTAGATATCGGCGTGTTTAAAAATCTGGACCCCGCGACGTACAAACTTATCTGGTGGGGATTGGGACACGGCTCGCAGCAGATCAATGTGACGGCAATGGTGTCCATCTGGTACTTAGTCGCATTTCTGACGGTTGGTGGATTTTCGATCAACGAAAAAGTATCCCGTGTAGCATTTTTGTTTTATATCCTGTTCATTTGTCTGGCATCGGCGCACCATATTCTGGTGGATCCTGCGGTCAGCTCTTCGTGGAAAGTGTGGAATACCAGTTACGCGATGTACCTGGCAGTGCTGGCATCGATGATCCACGCATTTGCTGTCCCTGCAACGATTGAAGTTGCCCAGCGGCAGCGAGGATACATTCGGGGGTTGTTTGAATGGTTAGCTAAAGCACCCTGGGGCAATCCAGCGTTTTCAGCGATTGTGCTGGCAATCATAGGGTTTGGGTTTATTGGTGGTATTACCGGTGTGATCTACGGAATGGAACAGACAAACATCATTGTGCACAATACGCTGGCAATTCCGGGGCACTTTAAGGGAACGGTGGTCTTTGGGACAACGCTGACTTTTATGGGCGTGACCTATTACCTGATTCCGCTGATCTTTCGACGGAAGATCGTGGGATTCAAATGGGCAAAGATTCAACCCTGGCTCTTTGCTATTGGCATTGGCATCCTGGCGATTTCGATGATTGTGCTGGGCGTCTTTGGCGTTCCCCGCCGACATTGGGATATTACCTTTTCTGGTGGTCCCTTTACCCATGCCTTTAATCCCGTTGCAGATTTCTTCTGGGTGACTTTTGCCATTGGGGGAACTTTGGCATTTATTGGTGCGCTCATCTGGGTCCTGATTGTGGTCATCTCCGTGTTCTTTGGACCGAAGGTTAACGGACCAGAAGATATGCAACTGCCAATCGCATCGCCAGTGGCATTGCCCGCAGAATCCGGCAAGAAGTTCCTGGCGCCCGGAACCTTTACGTTAACATTGGTCTTTTTAGCTGTTTTCATCCTTCTGTTCTTCCTGAACTGGAAGTGGCTGGCAGCGACATGGTACGTTGGATAATAGCGCTTGCTGTATGGTGGATACTCTGCCAAATTGCAGGGTGGAGTGATACAGCGAAGCCGTATACCGATCATTCTGGAGCCGTGCTACCCCCTATCACGGTTTTCGACGAGCAGGGAGATTCCTTCTCCCTGCTGTCTCTTTTTCACACGCAGCCGGTTTTATTGCTGCCGATTTATACTTCGTGTCCTCATTCCTGTTCCGCTATTACCGAAGGGTGGAAAGAAGCGCTGGAAACACTGGGAGAGCCAGGAAAGAGCCTCACCGTGATCACCTTCTCATTTGATCATCGGGACACTCCGGCAGACCTGAAGCGTTTCCGCCGGCGGTGGAAACTGCCAGTGGATAGCTGGTATGTGGTTTCCGCAGATTCCGCAGCAATCGATACGCTGCTGGCAGCGATTGGGATGCCGGTGCGCTGGGATGATCGACTACAAATCTATACCCACCCGAATTTAGCGGTTTTTTTGACAGCAGGTGCTCGAATTTCCAGTTACTATGTTGGAGTGAGTCCGGATCCCGGATCCATTCGTAAGGCGATTACAGCAGCGTCTCAGAACCTGCAGGGAATATCTTGGTGGGATCGGGCGTGGACCCAGTGTTTTGTCTATGATCCAGTGACCGGAGAGATTCAGTTTGATGTCTCCATTCTTATTCACCTGGCGGCTGGAATCATTGTTCTGGGCTCCCTGATCTTCTTTTTCCTTCGCAATCGGGTCAGAGCAGCGCGGTAAAAGTGCAAGTAACAACGGTGCTGAGAATGCAAAGCTTTCTTGTGAAAGGACATCGTTTGTATTTGCGTATTGCAGCGAAACTCAATTGGATTACCGGAACTGATGAGAATCCGCTGTATTTTGCTGGACAGCTTTCCTTTGTCACCTTTTTGATCGCCGCTCTGTCGGGAATTTATCTGTTCATTTTCTTCCAGATCGATCCGGCAGTAGCATATCAATCCGTTGAGGAGATTTCATCGACCCTTCTGGGAAGTTTGATGCGGGGAGTACATCGGTACAGTTCCGATGCCTTCATTGTTTTTAGCCTGATTCATTTTCTCCACACGCTGCTGCTGCGGAAATACCACCTGAAAATCGCGTGGTTTTCTGGCATCGTGATGATCTTTGTAATGGGATTGATCGGATTGTCGGGCTTTATCCTGGTGTGGGATGCAAAAGCGAAGTTGCTGGGACTGTTGTCTGCTCAGTTGTTGACAACATTACCGATTTTTGAACCAACGTTACCCATTGCTTTTGTGCTCAAGGACCCACATTTGTTGGGAGGCTTCTTTCGCGTGATGCTATTTGCACACTTGTTTTTCTCTCTAGGGGTGCTGATTCTCTTCTGGATTCACGTGATGCGGATGAACGCTGTGCGGTTGTTGCCGCCGCGGAACATTACGCTGGGACTTTTGGCACTATTTGGCATCCTGGCACTGGTCGTTCCCGTCCGCAGTGATCTACCAGCGACCAGTTTGTTTTTACCGCTGCATACTACGTGGGATTGGTATTACTTTGCTGGCTATCAACTGTTGCGCTGGTTCTCACCAACACTGGTCTGGGTTCTCTGGGTTGCTGCTGGCATTGTATTGTTTGCCTTACCGTTTCTACCGAAAGTACAGGAGCGATTAGCACTTTCAGTACCGGAAATTGACGTTGAGCAATGCGATGGATGCCGGCAGTGTTATCTGGATTGTCCCTATTCTGCCATTACGATGCGTCCGACAACATCGGGATCAGTAGGGCAAATGCAACGACCCGTTTTCAAAGCTTCGATCGATCCAGCGCTGTGTGTTCGATGCGGCATTTGCATTGCTTCCTGTCATCTTCAGGCAATTTCTGTCCCGATCCCAAAACCACTGCCTGCGCAAGAAGCAGAAGCATCGCTGCTGATTTACGCCTGTGGCTCGTCCTTGACGGTAGAAGAACTGCACGAGCTGCGCAAATATGGGACAGTCCAGCCACTGGCGTGCATTGGCGATCTGCATCCAGCAATGGTAGCTGAGCAATGGAGAACAGGACAATACAGTGGGGTGATGCTGTTGCATTGTGAGCGGTGCTACTATCGGCTGGGACCTCAGTGGACGCAATTGCGGCTGAGCCGGTACCGCCGTCCTCAGTTGCCGAAGGACGTTCCAACGGATAGAATTACAATGTGTCCGACATCAGCTTCATTAGCCGAATGCCTGGCAGCATTTCAGCAACAAAGCGAGCAGATAGATGAGCCTGTTCAGTGACATTCGAGCAGTTCTCAGTACCAAACGGCAGCAGAAACAGCGGCAGGAAGAGAAGCTCCATCATCCGAAGATTCAGGTGCTGGGGCATTATCCCACAAATTTTTTCCTTCTGACTGGCGCTATTGCTATTTTAGGAGTGCTTCTGTGGGTTGGCAGTACGTGGACGTATCACTGGTACCGTACCGATACCGGCTATTTGGTGTTTGCAATTTCGTATGTTTCCACTACGGTCGAGCAATACCACCCAAAAGCGAAGCTGAAGCATATGACGCAGAAAGTGGTCATTTCCCAGCGCCGTTCACCGATCCGATTGACCGTTTATGATGAGGATCGGGATACTGTCTTGTACGATGCGATCCATCGCCCGCGCGGAATTCGGGAAGATGCTGCTATTATGTTTTACGAAGAAATTCCGTGGGTGGGAAAAGTATCGGTCACGCTGGAGGAAACAGCTTTTCCGGAGAAGCGACAGCAGTTGCAACATATCGTTGTTTCCCCAGGGGAAACGATTGTGGTATTGACCGAAGACAACACCTTGAAGGTTGTGGGAAGCGCATTTCCGGAGAGCACGAGATAGTGGAGAAGGGGGATAGCAGAAAAGTGCTCCGTCCCGGATCGGCAAGTTTCCAGAGAGTACAAGATAGCAGAGAAGGGGGTTACGCAACTTCCGTTATCGTGGTGTGTGCAAAAGGAGCAAGGGAGGGAATTTCCATCAGCCGCAGGAATTCTACAAAGAGATAGTCTGCGTCGTGAGGTCCTGGCGCTGCTTCCGGGTGGTACTGGACGCAAAAGATTGGCAATTCGCGGTGGCGGAATCCTTCGACCGTTTGGTCATAAAGACTCAGGTGAGTGATTTCCAGTTCGCTGGGAAGGGAATCGGGATCGACAGCAAATCCGTGGTTGTGGGAGGTGATTTCAATGCTGCCAGTGAGGAGGTTTTTGACTGGATGATTGATCCCGCGATGTCCAAATTTTAATTTGTAGGTCCGCGCACCAAAGGCTAAGGCGATTAACTGATGTCCCAGACAGATACCGAAAAGGGGTTTGCCACTGTGAGAGAGATTCTGGATTAAGCGAATACCGTCGTGCACCGCTGCTGGATCGCCGGGTCCATTGGAAAGAAAGATCCCGTCCGGTTGTGCTTCCAAAATATCAGCAGTCGTCGCTGTTTGCGGAAAAACGGTAAGCTGGCATCCGTAGAGTGCGAGACGGCGGAGAATATTTTTTTTAACACCGAAGTCAATCACCGCCACTTTGAAGGGGCGAGAGGCTTTGTGCTGGGGTGGGGAGAGCAGGGTGTCATTGTCCAATTGCCAGTAGTAGGTGGTCCGTGTCCCGACAAGGCGTGCTAAGTTTTGTCCTTCCATCGCGGGGATTTCCTGAGCACGACGCACCAGCTTCTGGGGATCTGTTTCTTTCGCAGAGATGATGCCCCGCATCACGCCAACGGAGCGGAGATGGCGGACCAAAAACCGGGTATCGATTCCTTCAATCCCGATTTTCCGATGCTCCTGCATCCATTGTTCCAGTGATTGCCGCGCTCTCCAGTTCGAATAGCTTCGAGAATATTCCCGGACGATAACGCCTTCTGCCTGGAATTGATCCGATTCCCAATCGTCGGGATTAATGCCGTAGTTGCCGATGTGTGGATACGTGAATGTCAGGATTTGTCCCCGATAGCTGGGGTCAGTGAGCACTTCCTGATACCCCGTCATCCCGGTGTTGAAAACAACTTCACCTGCTGCTTCTGCTTCTGGATCACCGAAAGCATAACCAGAAAAGATTGTCCCATCTTCTAAGGCTAAAATCGCCGGGATCTTTGCCATTGTGCCCGTGCATTCTTGCCCAACTTCCAGCGCTACAACGTTTGCAAAAGACGGAAATTTTGCAACGGTGCATCGGCAAAGGTGGTTGGAAAGGAGGAACGTTTGGTGAAACGGTTTGGCTTATGGTTTGGAATGTAAGATGGACAGCGAGGCAAATACGATAGCAGCAATGCTCAGAAGCAAGAACAGAGCAGCAATAAGCACCTTATGGCGGGCAACGAAGGCGGCTACTTTGCTCTGTGGTAACGGGTGAGAGTCAATGGTGGCAGAAAGGCTGAGGAGCCTTAGCGATACGAAAATCGCAAGCCCGCTCAGCAGAAGGATGCCCATCGCAAAGCTCCAGAGTAAGAGGCTCATTGGAGTGGGAGATGTCGGAAAGATGTGGAGGAGATCCAGAAGATCGACAATAGCGAACAGCAGCCCAATACTCAGCGCGGCACTGAACGTCCATCGCGCCTGTTTCCAGGCAAAAAACGCGACGACCAGAGCACTGAATCCCAGCAGCGTGAGGAAGGTGTTGAAAATCCAGACGGTCGCGGGAGCTAAATGAGAGAAGTTCCGGTTTTCAATTGGTCCACCGGGGATCAAGAGGGCTAAGCAGCAGAAGAGGGTGACCAATACTACCGAAAGCCACCGAGCAAGAAGCCGAACGGAAGAGCGTTCTGACATTCTGCTATTTTCTTTTGCCATTTATTTGATCCTATTTTGTTGTACTTCTTTGATGGGTACGCTGAGTTGTCCGATGTATTAGACAAAAGCAGAGCAGCCTGCCCGCCTCCAAAGGGGGTACAGGGCACAGCACGTACGATGGATTACCGTTGCGATCCTACTGCACCATACTGAACGCGTTGGCTTGGGCGCACGATTGAGAGGATGTACTGCTGCATGGTAACAAAGCGGACAAGCTGCTCTTGCAGACGGAAAATTTTTTGCTGGAGTTGCTCGATGGTTTCCTGCTGTTGTTCGATGATACTGTGCTGTTGCTGAAGTGCCGCCGTCAGAATGGGAATAAGTTGTAGGTAGCTGATGCTCCACAGATCCGATGCATTCTGCGGTGCTTCCACAGCTTCAGGCACCACTTGTGCCAGTTGTTGTGCCAAAAATCCGTAGCGATCTTCACCCGTTGGCGATACCACTAATTTGCCGTTTTCCCAGCGAGTACTATGCTGATAGTAGTGTACCGGTTGCATTCGGAGAACGACCGCCAGCGCACTGTCAATAGGACGGATACGGCTTTTGATCCGATCGTCCGAATACGTGACCCAGTCATTTGCTCGCGCCTTGCCAATGGTATTGGTCGTATTGTTGGGAAGTTCCAGTGCATAGGTTGGCGAAGAGACGTTGATTCCGACAACAAAGGTCTGTCCATAGGGGGCGATCAGGAAAGCATTGGCAGTCGTAATCGCCGACGTCGCTGAGGCGTATCCCCATACGAAGGTATGCGTTGCGGAAGTTGAGAGGTACATACTCTTGCCACCGACCCAACTGTAGGCTCCGGCAGCAGTGTTCGATTGTCCATTGGCAACGACGCTGTAAGCTCCAGCAGCGTTGTTCAATGCTCCACCGCCCACGGCACTATAGTTGCCCGTCGCCTGATTGGCGAATCCGCCGAGCACACCGCTGTAGTTGCCGGCAGTACGATTGGAGTCGCCACCGGCAATAGCAGATCGTTCCCCAGGTGCAACATTGTGGATGCCGCCAGCAATGGCAGCGTATGCACCAGCGGCAGCGTTGGATGCACCGCCACCAATTGCTGCTGCATTGCCCGAAGCAGCATTGCTCAGCCCACCACCAATAGTGCTATGACTTCCAGAGGCAGTATTATCCGCTCCACCGCTGACAACTGTGTAGGCACCAGAAGCGGTGTCGCGGTATCCACCGCCTACCGTTGCGTACAGAGCAGACGCAAGATTTTCCTTGCCGCCACCAATGGTCCCATAGGAATTGGATATCCGGTTTGAACGTCCCCCACTAATCGTGGCGTAGCGGGCAGAGACTGTATTACTGAACCCACCGCTGATAGTACTTGCCGAATCCGAAACTTTATTGACCGATCCACCGCCAACGAAGGCGAAGGGAGCAGAGGCAGCGTTATAAGAACCGCCACCGACGAAAGCATAATCAGTGGATGCTGTATCGCGATATCCACCGACCGCAGCGCTATACTGTCCACCAGCTTTGTTGTAAGCACCGCCACCGGTGAGACTATAGCTTCCGGTTGCCTGATTTCTGTACCCGCCTCCAACGGCGCTATAGCTTCCCGTTGCTTCGTTGGTCGATCCGGCACTCACGCCGCTATAGTTGCCAGTGGCTTTGTTGGAATATCCTCCGGTAACACTGCTGTAACTTCCCGCACTTTCATTAGATGCCCCACCAGCGATAGCAGCATATTGACCCGATGCTGTGTTGCTATTCCCGCCGCCAATGAAGCTGTAGTTTGCTAAAGCCTTATTGGAGTTTCCACCGCTGATGACTGCGTACGAACCGGCGACCGTGTCCTTATATCCGCCGCCGATGTGAGCATAGTTGCCAGCAACTAGATTGCCATCGCCTCCGACGATGCTCCCTGCAGTGCCAGATACTTTGTTGTGCTGTCCGCCCAGAATTGCACCCCAGTCAGCGACGACGGCATTGGAATCTCGAAAGCTGGGACCGCCACCGCCACCGACCACGCCATACTTGGCGAAGATCACATTGTGATAGCCGCCGCCGATGAAACCGAGAGGTGAATTGTTGCCGATGATGTTATACCTTCCACCAGCAATTGTCGAGGAAGTACTGTGGGAAAAGATGGTGTGGTATTTTCCGCCACCGATTGTGCCAGAGGGGCTGGAGATAGAATTGTTATATCCGCCCCCGATAACGTCGTATTCACCATAGGTGGTGTTTCCCAGTCCGCCACCGACAAAGCACGCGACATCCCCTCGATTGAAACCACCACCTCCAATCGTTGCATTGGGAGCAACCGCTTGGTTGTAATATCCGCCACCAATAAAGGCAAATTCGGCGAGAGGATTGATCGAATTGCTGTATCCACCAGCAATAGTCGCACCTGGACTGCTGAATCCAATGGTGTTAGCATTTCCACCACCGATGAAACCGTAATTGGAGTTTTCCTGAATGGTGTTGTATTTGCCGCCGACCAGGGTGCTATACGAAGCGGAGGCTCTGATAGTATTCTCATAACCTCCCCCAATAGTACTCAACTGGGCACTGGTAACAATCGTATTGTTTTCTCCACCACCGATCGTTGCAGCAGTTGCGGAGGGGTAAATAAGGTTGTGCTTGCCCCCGCCAATGCTGGCGTATGGTGACTGAATGCGGTGTTGCTTCCCGCCCAGAATTGCACCCCAATCAGCAGTGATGGAGTTGGAGTCCGCCGCACTACTTCCGCCGCCGCCAGCGATGACAGCGAAATTCCCCCGTGCTTTGTTGTAGCCACCACCACCAATTCTTGCCCCTTGCTGCTGCGCCAGGTTTTTGTATCCACCGCCAATACTGGCATAGGTTTCCGCAACAGTGTTGCTATCGCCGCCGCTGATGCTTCCGTAGCTACCCGTGATGGTGTTCAAGCGACCACCTCCAACGGCAGCGTAGGAAGCGGAAGAGCGAATGGCGTTACGATCGCCACCACCAATCACTCCATACGATGCGTTGGCTTGAATCTCATTCGCATTGCCGCCGCCGATTACACTGTATTGAGAACCCGTGGCAACGAGATTTGTTTGTCCGCCTGTAATGGTAGCAGCCGTTGCGTTGCCGTAGATGGTGTTTTGCAGTCCGCCGATGATTGTGCCATAAGGAGCCTGAATGCGGTGTCGCTTACCGCCCAAAATAGCGCCCCAGTCGGCAGTGATGGAATTGGAGTCAGAGATGCTACTTCCACCGCCGCCGGCGATGACAGCGAAATCGCCATAGATTCGGTTGAAATTTCCACCGCCGATAGTGCCGTGGTCGCTGGAAATAATATTGTGTTCGCCACCGCTAATGGTGGAAAATTGGGTGTTGGCTTTAATCGTGTTTAAAGCGCCGCCGCTGATTGTTGCGCCTCTGGCATTGGATAAGATTTCATTAACACTTCCGCCGCCAATCGTTGACCATTGCGCAAGATTTCCAATGTTGTTGTATTCGCCGCCGCTGATGGTTGCTCCACCAGCAGAATTGCCAATGTCATTGCCCAGACCACCACTGACCGTGGCGCCAGGAGAGAGCATTCCGATGTCATTTCCTTCACCACCGCCGATCGTTGCGGATGTGGAATGTTTGCCAATGTTGTTGTTGTCTCCGCCGCCAACGGTTGCTGCAACAGCAGAGGTATCAATGTCATTGTAGTATCCACCGCTAATCGTTGCATAATCGCTTCCAGCCAAAATATCATTGTTGTAGCCGCCGCCAATGGTTGCGCCATCAGCATCTTCTCCAACATCATTACGTTCGCCACCGCTGATAGTTGACCGTGGAGCGAAATCTGCAATGCTATTGTAGTAACCACCTGAAATGGTACTGTTCCAACTGTAAGTGCCGATGTCATTGTATTTGCCGCCACCGATGGTACTGTTTTCAGATTCTGATTGTATAGCATTGCCCCATCCACCACCGATGGCTGTGTACGGCGAACGAAGTTCGTTACTTCGTCCTCCGCCGATCGTTCCGTAATCCGCATTGTAGAAAATATCGTGTGAGTAGCCACCTCCAATGGTACTGCGGTTGCTCTCGATAGTGTTGAAATATCCGCCGCTAATTGTCGAGTAGTCTCCTGAGACCTGATTGCGCCGTCCGCCACCAATGACGCTATAGTCTCCACTGGCAACATCGTTGTTGCTGGTTCGCACCATTTGCAGATCGATTGCATACTTTCCGCGAGCATTTCCGCCAGCGTCTCGTTGGATACTCCCGTTGGTGTTCCACTGAAACATCTGCTGATTATTGACCCGAATGCGAAGTGGTGCGTTGTTCAACGTGCCCAGAAATTCGTTACTGGAAATCAGATTGCCACTGGTTGCCCATCCGGCTGTTCCGCTGGTCCCACCGCTTCCGCTGACGGTTGCCGGTTGCCATTGGGGGCCATTCCCTTGCAAGACCGGTCCGGTGCTGGGCGCCGTGTTGGCTATCGGATAGCCTCGAAGGGCAATCACCGTAGCGTTGGTCACCGGTCCGGTTAAGTCCCCGCCGGTATTCTGAGTTCCACCGCCACCGATCGTTGCTGGCTGCCATTGCGAACCGCTCCACTGAAGCACCTGTCCAGTGCTGGGTGCAGCCGTTGCAATGGGACGTCCCTGCAATTGAGCAGCATTCCATAATGGTTGATCAGCCTGTGCTGAGATCGTCAGGTTTGTTGCTGAAGCACTGAGCGTGATTCCCGTTCCAGCCGTAAAGAGTGGAAATATATTGCCGGTGGTCACGGTTTCTACCCATTGAGAGCGGAAGCTGTAGGGAGCAACGCCCAGCGGAATACGCGGGGATAGTTCGTTGCCGTTGCCAATTGTAATGCCCAGGTAGTATTGCTGCCGAAAGTCTAAGTTGAGCGCCGTATTCGATCCCAACAGGACGGAGAACAGACCGTTCCGAACCGTTACATTTTGCGTTTCACTCCAGAGCGCAGTACCACCGGAACTGGTGGTGTACAGTTTGAAAGTCAGTTGATAGGTGCCGTCTGGAACAGCGACGTTGCCGCTTGTCGTGAGCATTCCCTGGAAAGGGATCTTAGAAGGAAAACTTTGCGACCACAGAGAAACAGTGCCCAGAATCAGCAGCAAAAACGTGTACCGTACCGTTTCTTTCATCGTGAGTCCCTCTTTGATTTGCACCACTTCCTTTTTCATCCAACTGCAAAAATAGGTCGGGACAGAAGGCAGAGGTTGAGTCAAATCGGGCAATTTGTTGAACTCAACTACGGGTGATCGCTGCAAGGTGCAGGAGCAGAGATGGGAAAGTCACCACGGGCTCGCTGTCCACTGCAGCGTAGCAAGGCAGAAGATAAAAAAACAGCCGTTGACTTCTGAGCACACCGTGCCAGGCGTGCTGATTGCCGCGTTTGAGCTCGCCGACTGGGAGCGTCGACTTTCGTCGGCAAAAATGCACGCTAAAGCGTGCGCTCCCCAGTAAGCCGGGAGTGCCGATTTCAGCCGGCAAAAAGTGCACCCTAAAGTGTGCGCTCTTGCTGGGAGCGCCGGCTTTAGCCGGCAGAGAATGCACTCTAAAGGGTGCGTTCCCAGGCACGCCTATGAGCGTGCGCTCCCAATTGCCACTTCGTGATGAAAAATGAGAGTGAAGTCACTCTACAGGAAGTGTTGTCTCAAATCGCTCCATTTCAAAAGTCACCAGTTTCGGGATCAGTGATTCCAGCCCGATTTTTCGGAGGAGATAAGGAGGAAAGCTGCGGAACAGGAGGCGTATGCGGAGTTTGCAGGGTCCTTGCACGGTGGATGCAATGGGAATGCGGAAGTGGATCATACGAGTTTCAAAAGGCGGAATAGTCCGGTCATAGATCGCATCCGCTTCCCAGAAAAAGGGAATTTCTTTTCCATTCCGCAACGGAACTCCCCGGAAGACAATCAATTGAGAATCGAGTGGGAGAAGTCCTTGCTGAACGTACTCACTGTGCTGATCACGCAGGTCGCCATTGGGATCCATATCTCCAGAAAGCAAGAGGGTATCTCCTGTTGCCTGATCGATGAGCAAACATTCAAGCCACATCTGGCGCTCAAAAATGGATCCTGTTGGAATATTGTGTCCCGTGATGGTGTTGCTCAGTTCAACGCGGACAGGGAACACGGTGTCGCGGCGAATGGATTCCGGCGTAAATACGGACATTTTGAGCGCATACTGAAGGAGGTAGGATACGCGCTGGATCATTTCATCCCGCCCAGGAAAATCTACTAAGGGAATGTCCACGCCTTCCATAATGTGACTATGCACTCGTTCCCGTTCCGGACCACTGACAGCAACTTTTCCCGGCGAAGATTTCATATGGCACGTCTGACACTGGATGTTCCGTCCCGGATACACACTGTTCTGCCATTCAGTGAATGTCCGCTCGATAAAAAATCCTGCGGGAGTATGGAAGTCGTGACACGATTTGCATACGATGCTCTGATTGTAGCGTTCGTCGTAGCGAGACTGGTGAAAATCATTGGGGACAGGATCGGGAATTGGTCCTCGGTAGACAGAGTCAGCATAAAGGGCGATAACCCCTCGCGATGGTGTTGCATCAATGACCATTTTGTGACAGGCGTCACACGTAATTCCTTCGTGAGCAATCGGCGGAAGCATTGCTTTCCCGCCCACCGCCATTTTTTCGCCTAAAAGTGGCAAAAGTGGGCTATGGCATTGAATGCAAAATTGATCTAACAATCCAGAAGATCGTTGCCGACCAATGCTGTCCAGAGCAAAAAAGACTGGATCGACGAAAGCATAAGCGTGCATTGACGTTTGCCATTCTCGATAGTGTTTCGGGTGGCATTCCTTGCACTGTTCGGCTGAAAGCAGCGTTCGGCGGTAGAGCGCAATGGAATCCTGAAATGATGGGGAAGATGGCGCCGTCATTTGGTGGTCACACTGCGCAAGCAGCAGTCCCAGGATCAGGATACCGGGAAGTCCAAAAAGGTACAAAATCTTATTCTGCATTGCGAACCAGGCGAAATCCAACACTGAATGTTTTCCGAAAAGGGGGCAATTTAAAAAAACGAGCAGGAGCACGTAAGTAGTGGATCGGATCGGACCAGGAACCACCGCGAATAGTACGTGGAAGATCTTTCAGCGAGAGCGGTCCAGTCGGATCTGTGTCCGGAGATCGTTGATAGTAGGTTGCATCAGCAACATCCCACACCCATTCGGCAACATTGCCGTGCATATCATACAAGCCCCACGGATTCGGAGCTTTCTGTCCAACAGGATGGGTCTGGAAATCGGCGTTACCGCAGTACCACGCAATAGAGTCTACCAGGGGAATATCTTCGCATTGGAGATAGGGATTATCCAACGAGCCATTGGCAAAATCTCCCGTCGTGCCAGCCCGGCACGCATATTCCCATTCTGCTTCGGTTGGGAGGCGATATCCATTGGCAGAAAAGTCGCACAGAATAGTATCACCACTGAAGCGGTAGCACGGCGTTAAGCCGGCGCGTAGGCTGAGGCGATTGCAGAAATCGATCACTTCATACCAGCTTACCTGTTCCACCGGGCGATGGTCACCCTGGAACCACGACGGGTTGTATCCCATCAGTTGTTGCCATTGTTGCTGAGTAACTTCCGTTGTGGTGATCCAGAAAGGGCGAGAAATGGTAACACGGTGAACCGGGCGTTCTTCGTATCGGAGGTCTGAGCCCATCCAGAAGCTGCCGGCAGGAATTCGCACCATTGAGAATTGCGGTAGTGTGCGGCGGATGTTTACATCGCGTGCTGCCGAGCCTAAAAGATTCTGGCTCCGATTGTCATAGACTCCGACCCATACCGTGAAGCTACCTTCCGCGGTAAATTGGTGGTATACGGTATCGGGTTGGCTCTGGATAGAAAATGTCCCGTCGCCAAAATCCCAGTAGATCCGAACGTTTGCCAGCCGACGGTTGCTATGCAGGACAAAAGCGTACAGGGTATCGGGAAAACCTTCGGTTCCGCCCAGAAGAGAGGTTCGAATTTCAAGTTGCAGGGGGATCTGGTCCGAGGGTGGAAGTGCGGTGTCTGTACACTGCAGGAGGAACGCCAGCCCAAGAGGAAAAAAGATCCGCCACCAGCGCTGGCGAAATTGTTGCATTGGAAAGTGGACTCGAGGGGAGTCGAACCCCCGACCTCCAGAGTGCGATTCTGGCGCTCTCCCAACTGAGCTACGAGCCCACATTGAGAAAATACAAAGTTACAAAAAGTTGCCAAAATAACGGCATTCAATAAACGCCTTAGAAGTTCCCTTTATTTTACCGCACAAAGAGGGTCGTTGAGAATGCCGATGCGACAGCGCGAGCTTTTTCGCCTTCTGGATCAGTTGACTGCAACCTCGGTACGATCGCCGGAAGATTTGCTCCGATTCTTAGTGCGACAGATAGTTGATCATCCCGATTTGCAGATTACCGGAGGACGTATCTGGAAATTAGATCCTCCCAATCAACAGTATGTGTTGCTGTATCAATATGGCAATGTTCAGAAAATCCCCGAAGATTATGCGCTGCCGCTGGCACATTCCCGGAGCTTTCGAGAAATTGTGCAGCATCGAGTTGTGGTTCGCAAGGAAACCCATCAAACTCTCCGTCGTTCCGGTATTCACCTCTATTCAGCCGCCGGCGTTGGGAAATTGATCCGAATTGGCAAAGAAAAATTCTTTGAATATGTTCTGGCGTTTAACGCGCCGAAAATTGATCAGGAATTTTACTTTTTGCTCAATGTCATTCGGAACATTGCCAATGTTCGGTTGCGGGAACTGGAGGCACAGCAGGAACAGGAAATTATTGAGAAAGACCTGCGGCAGGCACGGGAAATTCAGAAGAAATTGCTTCCCGATCACGAAGCAACGTTTGCGGATTATGAAGTCTTTGGCGTCTCTGTGCCTGATCGCGTCGTTGGCGGTGATTATTTTGACTATTTCCATCCTTCCGAAGATCCAGAAGATCGAATTGGTATTGTCATCAGCGATGCAGCCAGTAAGGGTTTGCCGGCAGCAATCCAGGCTCTTTATGTCGCTGGAGCGCTTCGGATGGGAGTTGCATTTTATGCGAAAATGAGTGCCTTGATTGCCCGGCTGAATGATCTGCTCTGTCGGATGTTCCCTGATGAACGATTTGTCACATTGTTTTACTGCGAGTTAACAGCTTCCCAAACGGGTTTAGTTTTGTATGTCAATGCTGGACATACGCAACCGATTCACTACCGGGCACAGCATCGGAGAACAGAGTTGCTGGAAGTTACCGGTGGTGTTCTGGGAGTGGTGCCAAAGCAGCGGTTTCAAGTGGAGAATATCAATATGGATCCTGGCGATTTTCTGGTGATGTACACCGATGGGATCTCTGAAGCCCGGGATGCCCAGGGAAATTTTTTTGGGGAACACCGCATTCGGCAACTGGTGGAGCAGCATTCGCATCTTTCTGCCCGTGAAATGGCATACAGGATTCTGGAGGCAGTCCAGCAGTTTTCAGCCGGTGCTCGCTATACCGATGACCGTACGGTAGTGGTCGTGAAGCGAAAATTGGGGCAGTAGCAGAGGGGAGGATCTGCTTGGCTGCCCGTGGAAGAAGGTTGACTTGCTGACCCTTTATGCTGAGAGCCTGTACTTCTGGATGTACTTAGAGAGTGTACGTTTCAGCGTGTATTGCCGGGATCGTGTGCTTCCGGGTGGATCATATCTCCACAATGCCAGCTAAGGTTGGCGCTCTCAGGTAGCACTCCCGCCTGGCAGCCGTACGTATTTCCAGTGGTTGCTTGACCTTCAAGCAAGGAAGTGTTTGAAAAGTGGTTCTGGTACGCACTCCGAAGCGGGATACTTCATAGGATATTCAGGGGGAAACGCTATGGAGCTTGTGCTTTGAGGAGAGAGAAAAAGGAGCCTCCCTCCGCCAGAGCAGAGGCAGAGGAAAGCCCCCAGGTGGAGCAATGAAGCGATTTAAAATGTTTTCAATACGCTCCGGATGCGATCAAAGCCCTGATCTATAGTGTCTCTGGTTACGTTGAGCGGAGGACGGAAACGCATAGAGATTTCGCCGCACGGAAGCATCAGGACGTGATGGTCGAAAAGTTTCTGGCGGAACTGATCACGTAGCTCCGTTGAGGGCAGATCAAAAGCGCAGAACAGGCCCCGTCCCCGGACATTGCTGATCAGATGGGGAAACTCCTGTTGCAATGCCTCTAATTGCTTCAAGAGATACCGTCCCATTTTCCGGGCGTTCTGAACATATTTCTGTTCGGCAATGACTTCCAGGTATCGCGTTGCTCGGACCATATCGATCAGATTGCCGCCCCACGTGGAATTGATCCGACTGGAAGTGTGGAAGACATTGGTTTCTATGTCATCGATTCGCTGTGTGGCTAAGATCCCGCAGACCTGCATCTTTTTGCCAAAGACTAAAATGTCCGGGGTAACGCCCAACTGCTGGTATGCCCACCAGGTTCCGGTGATGCCAACGCCTGTTTGAACTTCGTCAAAAATCAGCAATGCTTCGTTTTCATCAGCCAGAGATCGGAGCTGCTGCAGGAATTCGGGGCGGAAATGATTGTCCCCACCTTCCCCCTGAATAGGTTCAATGATGATAGCAGCGATGTCATCTTTGTACTTGTGAAAAGCTTTTTTGATCTGTTCAATTGCTCGCTGTTCTTCTTTCTCCACCTGTGCAAGATTTTCGGGTGTCAGAGGGAATCGCACCGCAGGATTATGAATGCGGGGCCATTTGAATTTTGGAAAGTATTTCGTCTTTGTAGGATCAGTGTTCGTGAGCGATAAGGTGTATCCGGAACGTCCGTGGAAGGCACGCCGGAAATGGATCACCCGATGCCCTTTTTCCGTGCGATACCCTTTCTGAAAATTCTTCTGCACCTTCCAGTCAAATGCCGTTTTGAGAGCATTTTCTACCGCTAAGGCTCCACCTTCGATAAAAAAGGCATAGTGAAATGGCTTACGAACAGCAATGCGAAACAGCGTCTTGACAAAGGTTGCCATTGCTTCGGTGTACAGGTCCGAATTCGACGGTTTGTTCAGGGCTAATTCACCAATGTAGCGGATGAAATCATCCTCCAGAAGCTCCGGTGGGTTGAAACCTAACGGCATAGAAGCAAAACAGGTGAAGAAATCCAGGTATTCCGCACCAGTGAGGGCGTCTACGATCGCATCCGGGCGACTGGCATAGAGATCGACCACGATTGGAAAACCATCGACCAGAATGTGTTTGCGGAGTTCTGGTAAAACCTTCGAGGCGGGTACCGCAAAACGTGAGTGATAGGAACTTTTTGTTTGGAATTTTTTCTTTTTCATTTTCTTAGCCCTTTGTGAGACAGAATGTTCAAGGTCCAGATGAAAAAAATACAGACCCTCACGGGCAGAACCAGCGAGGATCGGAATTCAGCAGAACGGGTTGTCGTTCAGGAAAGGTCCGTTGTGTGGTAGAGATATGCCAGGAATTTTGCCAGCAGCAGCCGACAGGAAAGGAAAGCGCCGCCGCGAATGGTTCCTTTATCACTCAGCGCTATGGATGGTTTGATAGTTTGTACCCGCATCAGTTGCTTTGCTGTTGCTGTCTGTGCGGACAGAAAACGAGTAACCGAAAAGACTATTGAGTCACGATGTTTTGCTCCAGCTTTGCTGCAAGGAATGATTCGACGGCATCCAGAGCGATGCGTTCCTGCTGCGTTGTATCTCGATCCCGAATCGTGACGGTCTGATCGTCAAGCGTTTGCCCGTCGATCGTAATGCAGAACGGAGTTCCAATTTCATCCTGTCGGCGGTATCGCTTTCCGATCGCTCCGCTCTCGTCATAGAACACTTTAAACCGGCGCTTCAGTTGCCGATAGAGAGACTGGGCAACTTCCGGCATTCCTTCTTTTTTGACCAGTGGAAATACAGCAGCTTTGATTGGAGCTAACCGCGGATGGAGTCGAAGAACGACCCGCTTTTCCAGCTTCCCTTCGCTGGATGGTACTTCGTCTTCGTCGTAAGCGGCGCAGAGGAATGCCATAAAAGAGCGAGTAGCCCCGGCGGAAGTTTCGACCACGTAAGGAATGTACCGTTCTCTGGTCACTGTATCGACGTATTCAAATTTTTTGCCAGAATATTCCTGATGCCTGCGCAGGTCATAATCGGTTCGGGAGTGGATCCCTTCAATTTCACCCCAGCCAAAAGGGAAGTGGAATTCAATGTCCACGGCTGCTGCGGCATAATGGGCTAATTTCTGATGGGGCGTAATGCGGAGAAGCGATTCCGGCATTCCCAGGGACAAAAACCACTGGTATCGCTGTTCCTTCCAGTATTCAAACCATTCCATCTCAGTACCGGGCTTTACGAAGTATTGCATTTCCATCTGCTCGAACTCTCGAACCCGGTAGAGGAAATGCTTGGTGTTGATTTCGTTGCGAAAGGCTTTCCCGATTTGAGCAATTCCAAAAGGAATTTTTTGTCTCGTTGTGTCCAGCACGTTTTTGAAGTTCACATAAATTCCCTGGGCTGTTTCGGGACGAAGGTATACGATGCTGCTATCGTCTTCCACCGGACCGATGTAAGTTTTGAACATCAGGTTGAAGTGGCGGACCGGCGTCCAGTCGGTACTACCGCTAACAGGATCCGGGATCTGTTCCTGAACAATGATGGCATAGTAATCTTCGGGAGTTTCTGCTTGCGCCAGTTGTTGCTCAATGCGTTCTGCTTGATCGGTTTTTCCTTTTTTTCGAAGGCGTTCGATGTATTCTTCGATCAGCGTATCCGCACGATACCGCATTTTGCTTTGTCGATTGTCGATCATTGGGTCTGAAAAGTGAGCCACATGTCCGCTGGCTTCCCAGACACGAGGATGCATCAGAATGGCGGCATCTAATCCCTCGATGTCTTCGCGGGAGACCATCGCCTCCCACCACGCATTTTTCAGATTGTTCAGCATCAGCACACCCATAGGACCAAAATCCCAGCACCCATTTAAGCCACCATATACTTCAGAGGACTGAAAAACAAACCCTCGCCGCTTTGCTAAAGCCACAATCTGGTCTAAGGAAGCCATCCTGCTTGTCATCCCTTCCGTTCAACAAATCGTTTTGCAAATTTACAGCGCACAGGAAAAAGAGAGACATAGTGGCAGGAGGTGGAGAACATTCTGGAGGTTGTGGGCACTAGTGGATTCGAACCACCGACCTCCCGCGTGTGAGGCGGGCGCTCTGGACCAACTGAGCTAAGTGCCCATCACTGAGAAGAGCGGGAGACGGGACTCGAACCCGCGACCCCAACCTTGGCAAGGTTGTGCTCTACCACTGAGCTACTCCCGCCTGATAAAGACAGATGGTTGTGACGTAAAACTTTGGCAGGGTATTGTGTAACCGTGTGCTGAAAGCTCAGCGGGATGTCCGGTAAGCGGATGCCGATTTAAACTGGTAGCTGCTGAAAGCGTTTTGCTGGGAGCGCCGACTTTCACTGGCTCCATACTGGAAGCGCCGGCTTCAGTCGGCAAAGATGCGCGTAGGAAAATACCCCGCTGTTTTGCTCTGGGCAACTTGAAGGATTGTCTTGCCGAAATTAATCTTGTCAGATGGATGCTTACAACAGGTACTGCTGTAAAGCGATGGTGTTCTCAAAAATTCTCGTATATTTGCCAACTGAAAGAACGTAGAAACAAATCAGAAAGGAAGAGACGTGGCAGATTTGTTTGAAAAATGTTACGCGTTTCGCCGGGCAGATGAAGTAAAAGCCATTGGGCTCTATCCATACTTTCACGTTGTTCAGGGTAATGAAGGACCAGTCGTCCAGATGGAAGGACGCAAGGTCGTTATGGCAGGATCGAATAACTATCTGGGATTGACGACCCATCCGTATGTGCAGGAGAAAGCCATCGAGGCAATCAAAAAGTATGGTACCAGTTGCACTGGATCGCGGTATTTGACCGGAACAATCGATCTACACGTGGAATTGGAGGAGCGGTTAGCAAAGTTTATGGGATATGAAGCGGTGCTGCTCTTTAGCACAGGCTATCAGACGTCCTTAGGCACAATTTCGGGATTGGTGCAAAAAGGAGACTATGTGATTTCCGATAAAGAAAACCACGCCAGTATTATTAACGGGTGTATGCTGGCAAAAGGGGGATTTGCAGAGTTTGTCCGTTATAAACACAACGATCCGGAAGATCTGGAAAAAGTGTTGTCACGGATTCCTGACAATGCTGGTAAGCTGGTCGTTACGGATGGCGTGTTTTCTGTCACGGGAGAAATTGTGGCATTGCCGGAAATTCTGGAAGTGACCAAAAAATATGGGGCGCGCATTCTGGTGGATGATGCCCACGCCGTGGGAGTCATTGGTGAGGGGGGACGAGGTACCGCCAGCCATTTTGGATTGACCAGTGAGCAGGTAGATATGACAATGGGGACTTTTTCCAAAACCTTTGCGTCGCTGGGAGGATTTGTCTGTGGACCAGAACGGGTGATCAACTACTTGAAGCACCATTCTCCAGCGTTGATTTTTAGCGCCAGTCCTACGCCTCCAAGTGTCGCCGCAGCTTTGGCGGCTCTGGACATCTTAGAACAACATCCAGAGTTGGTAGAAAAATTGCGTTCCAATGCGGAGTATGTTCGGCAGGGATTGAAAGCGATCGGCCTCCGCACCCTGGACTATCCAACGGCGATTGTGCCGGTCATTATTGGGGATGTTGAAAAAACCTTGGTAATGTGGAGAAAGCTGTTTGATCACGGTGTTTTTGTCAATGCCTTTATTCCACCGGGTGTGCCACCGAATATGAGTATGTTGCGAACCAGTTATATGGCGACCCACGAAAAGGAACATCTGGATGCTATTATTGAAGCATTCGAAGCCGTAGCGAAGGAAATGCATCTGGTACCCGCAACAGAATCATAATGGCGGCGAGCCAGAGAAAAAGTTTTGGATATTTGCGGAAGAATGCGTAACTTTGGAAAACTGGAAAATAGCAGTGACGATTGCGCAAATTGTTGGGTATTGGATATTTGGCAAAAAAACTGTAAATTTGCTTTTCGCTCAGGTCGGCAGCAGCCTGAGCAGAAACAAATCCCCATCAGCACTGCACACCAAAGGCAAAAGCATTGAGAAAGTTGGTTCTTTTCGGAGCCTGTGGTATAACTTTTGCATATTTTGAGCAGCGCTTCCAGCAGAAACAGCGGAAAGCTGGAGAAGCGAAAGTAATGTTTTGTTATCTGCGACTTTTGTTATAAATTTGCAACTTCGGATTAGAAAAGAGTGGCAGGATGCAACAGCAGACAAGTCGAACAAACGGTGAAGGATGGGGTTATGGGAATTGATACGGCTTCTGTATCAAATCAATTAGCATTTCGACCTGAGCAACCTTCCAGTCGAAACCAATCCGTGCTGCACACAACCCCATTCCGGAGCCAGTGGACTGTCCATTCCAGAACCTCGAAAAAAAATACAGAAATAGAAACAAAGGGAGTACAGGGTAAGATGACCGTATTGCAACGACTATGGGCACAATTGCTGAGAATCGTGGTCCAGGTATGGCAAGTCGTTGATCGTGCCGCAGATGCTGTTGATTTCCGGATTATCGGGAGAGTTGCCACGGTAGCCTGTCTTGTGGGCGTGCTGTTGTATCCACAGGAGGGGTATGCCCAAACGATGATTCAGTGGATTGGTGGGGGAGGTACAAAGAGCTGGACCGATCCTGCAAACTGGCAGGGTGGGAATGTGCCCGATAATGTGTCAGAAGGAGCATTGTTCCCGGCAGGTGCTCCTGTTACGGTGACCAATGTCCCAACGACAACTATTGGAAAGTTGCTTATCAATGTGGGTGCCCAGGTAACCCTGGTTTCTACAGGAACGCTGACAGTAGGGAATGGTGGCTCAGGTGTGGATGTCATTGTAGCAGGCGGGGGAGAGTTAACGCTGAATATGGATATCCAGGTTAATAGCCCCGACCAATTCCAGGTTCTGGCTTCCGGCGTGTTGAAGTTTGCTGGAGCGAAACAGGTTACAGGAACGGGAACTTTTATTCTGGACCCAGGAGGACATCTCTACATTTCGGCTACACAGGTGACAGGAGCAGCGGGGAATATCAATACCAACACTATTACGCTGGCATCCGATGGGCATTACTATTTCACCGGTACAGGGCAGAACACTTCAGGATTGCCAGCAACCATTCAGGGGAGTATGACCGTACAAAGCGGATCGGATGTAACTCTGGCAACTTCGTATAATGTCAATGGTGGTATTATTCACGTATATGGGACGATCATTTTTGATGCAAGCAATATTTTCAGTGGGGCTGGCGGTACCTTTAATCTGTACTCCGGAGCGACATTGAAGACAGCTAATCCCCAGGGGATCAGTAGTAGCAGCAATACAGGGAGTGTGCAAACAGGAGCACGGAATTTTAATGGGGCTGCTCATTATGTCTACAATGGGGCTTCGGGGCAGATCAGCGGGGATGGTCTGCCAACAGCCATCAGCGGGAGTTTGACCGTGGATGTTCCAGGTAACTGGCAGTTGACAACTTCGCCGACTATTACAGGGAGTTTTGTTGTCACGAATGCTTCGGCGGTGGTCGATGTGGATGACGAAACGTTGACATTGTCTGGTACGGTAGTCATTACTTCCGGTTCGCAGTTTACCGCTTCTACACCGGGAGCGGGAACAATCATTCTCAATGGAAGTGGTGCCGTCAATGGACAGTTTGATTTTGTATCCGGTTCGATTCTCAAAACCTTTGAGCTGGATCGGAATGTGAATATTACAGCGTCGAATTTGGCAATTGGGACGAGCGGAACGTTGTCCCTGAAGCAGGGAACCTTGGCGATTGGTTCACCGCTAACGCTCTATGGGACAACGCTGACGTGCTCGGCAGGTGGTAAGTTGCGGGGATCTGCATCAGCGTGGATTGAAGTTTTGCAGGGCGCTGCTGGCGATGTTTATTTGAATTTTGATGCAGGATATCAGACGCTCCACCATATTACGGTGAATCGGCCGGGGCAGACCGTCTATTTGTGCAGCGATTTAACCTTGGTGAGTTCGGCAACACAATTTGTGGCCGGAACATTTGATTTGAATGGCAATCATTTGACGATTCAAAATTCTGGTGGGATTTTCAGCTTTGATGTCGCTAATGCTGATTTCGCTGGGAGTGCTTCTTCGGATCTTACTATTGCAGTGTCCGGAACTTCCGGCTCAACATCAATCGACTTTGCTGCGGCAGCAGCCACGATCGGTACGTTGACACTCAATCTTAATGGTGGTACTGGATCTCTGACCGTCACAGGTGCAGCACTGTCGGTGACGAACTGTACGGTTACGGCAAATAGCTTTACCTTTGGGCTCGGTGATGGCTTCCAGATGACATTGTATAACACCTGGACAATCTGGGATAATGCCCAGATTGCTACTAACGCTTCACAGATTACCTATGGTCCAACATCGACGCTGTGGTATGCGGGAAGTACCCAGCGGACGTCGACACCGGAACTGGAGAATGCCGCTACCAATGCGCCGTACAACTTCTTTGTGAGCAATAGTGGAGGAGTGGTGCTGACTGCTGATTTGACCGGAGCAAAAGACATTGATGGTAGCTTTACCGTTTCCGCTGGATATCTGGATCTGAATAGCTATGATCTGACGTTAAATGGTCCAATCACGCTGAGCGTGGCACAGCCATTTATGGGGGATCCGGCATCGGATCTGACGATTGCAGGGAATGCTTCTATTTCGGGAACTTTTGCATTCCAGGGAGATCAGAATCTTGGGAACTTCACAATGAATCGCACAGGGGAAATAGCGACCGTTGCTACTGTGACGGTGAACGGGACATTGCTCAATGCGGCTGGAACCGTTCATATTGCACCGAATCATGCGCTCACAGTTGCAACCGGGGGAACTATTACGAATACCGGTGGAAACTACAAAGGATCGGAAACCTCATCACTCCACATCTATGCCGCAACCATCAGTGGCGACTTTAACTTCACTGGACAGCATCTACTAAATTTGACAGTGAGCTCTGCATCGCAGATTGTGACGGTCAATACGTTGACGCTGGCAACCAGTGGAACGCTCACTTTGAATGATGGAACGTTGAGAATGAAGGAAACACTTCACGTGTATGGTACTATTGTCACTGCTGGTACTGGAGCGTTTGGTGGAGCAGCAGGGGTGACAACTTCAACATTGATTTTCTATGGGACGAATGGTTCAGTCACATTCGGCTTTGATCCAGCACTGAATAATTTAGGAGCGTTCGAAATTCGCGATCATTTCAGTGCTAACAGCACAGTGAGTTTAACCAATGCGGTCAATATCCACACACGGGCGGTTGTAGAGGAAAGTGGTGGAACTATAACGTTGAATAACGCCAACAATCTCAACTTCCAGAATAACACGGATTTCTACATCATCAATGACCCCACAATTAATGGGACACCGACCTACGGTAGTGGCGTAGATCTGTGGTACCAGGGAACGGCGGCACATACCACCGGTGGTGAGTGGGGTGCCGATCCGAATGGCAATGTGTATGTCGCGAATAGTGGTGGCGTAACCCTCGGAGGTAATGTAACGTTGGCCAGTGGAACGGTATATGTCACCAGCGGGAGTGCGAATCTGGATCTGAATAACAACAACTTAGAGCTGGGTGCTGGTGGAACCCTGGCAGAGACGACAGGATCAGTTGTTGTGAACACCGGCGGCAACACAACTGCAACGGTCCACGCTACGTCCCTGACTATTAACGCAACGCTTGATACACCGGGTCCAGCAGGACTGGGCATTGACTTTGGCAATAGTGCGTTGGTTGGACCCATTGAAGTCGATTTGATTCCGGTGTCCACAACGCTGAGTGTTTCGCCGCTGACGACCAGCATTGTTCGGATATATAAGGTAAGTACGGGCCAGAGCGGAATCGTTGAAAAAGTGCGGATCAGTTACTTGTCCGATCATCTGAATTCTCTGGATCCTACAACGCTGGTATTCTACACCAGTTCCGATGGAATCAACTGGACTGAGCGGCATTCGATTGATCTTGTTCGCGGAAGTTCTGGTGCATACAATTATGTAGAAGGCACGTTGACGGGATTGTTTGCCTCCCCGATGTACTTTACCTTAGGAACGCCGGGTCCCGCTCATTCCTTGGCGTACTCGGTAACTTCTGCGACGGCAATCGAAGGCTTTAATGGTGGCGTGACAACCGGCATTGTGTCCGGGCAGCCCGTTACGGTTACTGTTGGAACCTTCAGCCTGGGTGGAAACCTTGTGGCGACCAATGCAACGACGACGTTGACGTTTTCTTACAGCGGTCCGGAAGCTTCGAATTTCCGATTTAAAGTTGGGTCCAGCTTGCAGGCAACGCAGGATGTTACGTTGTATGCTGGAGCAGCATCAACTACGAATTCAATCATCATTGAGTACATTGGTACATCGGCGCAAGCAACAACAGTGACGGTGGTGGTATCTAATCCGTCGTTAGTGGCGACTTCCATTACGATTCAGGTTACGCCGACGCCAGCACGGCATCTGGCATTTTCGACGACAGCATCAACAGCAACCAATGGATTTAACGGAGGAAACTTAACAGTGAATGAGAATTCTCCCGTTTCGGTGACCATTGGAACGTTTAGTGCTGAAGGATACTTACGTTCTACCAATGCAGATGTTACCATAACACTGACCAGTTCGGATCCTGCGGTAACGCTTAGAGCCAATGGCGGAGTGTTTGGCTCCAGCACCACGATGACGATCGTAGCGAATACGTTCTCCAGTACGGCAAATATTGAATTTGATTACACTGGGGTTGCACCATCGGTTGTTATTACCCTTACGGCTTCGGCAGCCGGCAATGTGCTAACAGCAACTTCCATCAATGTGACCGTTGTTGGCAAACCTGCTTCGATTATTGCCTATAGTACAACCAGCACAACAGGAACTGATGGGGTTCCATCAGGAACGGTGAATTCGGGCGTTGCCTTTACGGTGACAAATGGAACATTCTCGGTCGATGGAAACCTGCGTGAAACAACAGCGAATTTGACGGTGAATTACAGTGTAACCGGACCGTTTATGATCTATGCAGGAGCGGTCGGGACAATTTATGCCAATACGGCAGTTACGAATCATTCCATTACGGTGATCTATACAGGAACAGGTACAGCAGCAGTTGCGACGACGCTGACCGCCACGGCTCCAGCGATTGGATCCACAACGCAAGCAACGATTACCGTCCAGCCGGATCCGGCAGTCCGGTTGGCGTATTCAACCACCAGTTCCACGGGAATCAATGGATTCAACGGTGGATCGCTCAGTGCAAACGAAGGTGTTGCCTTCCCGGTGACGGTCGGTTCGTGGAGTGCCTTTGGTCACCTGCGTGCTACAACAGCAAATACCACGGTGAACTTAACCGTCGATGTGGCAGGTGTATCCATTGTGCCAAATACGATAGCGTTGAATGCTGGGGCAACTCATACGACTGGCAACTTTACGCTCAATTATAGCGGTGCTGAAAATGATCCGTTCAATGTAATTGTCACGGCTGCCAGCGTCAACTATCCATACAGCACCAATGTCACGGTAAACTTCAATCCGAAGGAACCAACGAAGCTGGCATTCAGTGTGGATAATGGCAATACCAGCGCTACCTCTGGATTTAATGGTGGAAACCTGACAGTGACTGAAGGAACTCCCGTGCCGGTGACGGTTAGCTCCTTCAGTCCGGATGACTGGTTCCGTGAAACTTCTGGCACTGTTAATGTAACGATCAGTGTCAATGCCGGTGTTCAGGTGCGGCAATCGGGCGGTGTATGGGGAAGTAGTACCACCGCACAGCTTGCAATCAACACGTATCAGGTGAGCTCTAATCTGGAATTCCGTTACTTCGGAACGCCTGCTAATACGGTTGCAACGGTTACGGCGTCGGCACCAGGATATCCTGTGTCGACTACCATTTCAATCACGATTACTGGTCCGGCAGTGCGTCTGGCGTATAGTTCGACTTCCTCGTTCGGTACGGATGGATTCGATACCTATCCAAATCCGATTATGGAAGATCAGCCGTTTACGGTGACCACTGGATCGTTCAGTATGTTCGGTGAGTTGCGCTCCACAACTGCCGATGCGGTCATTGCCTTTACCTATGGACCATCCGCAGCGATCAGTGCTGGATTCAGCGCAACGCCGGCGTCAACGACGCTGACCGCAGGCAATAACTATGTTGAAGCGACAATGACCTTCGGTTACACTGGCCCAGCAACGATGGGAACGGTCACGGTGACGGCGTCTTCCGTAGGAAACTATCCATACTCTACGACGTTGACAGTGCCCTTCTACGCGAAGCCAGCAACGAATCTGGCGTGGGATGATACCAGTCCGAATGAGCGGGATGGATTGCCAGCAACTGCTATTTCCGGTACGCCATTTACCATCACTGCTGCTACCTTTAGTCCCGATGCAGATCTGCGGGCAACCAGTGCCAATACCGTTATCAATATCACCTCCAGCTATCCGGGCGTGACGGTATCACCCAATTCCTTTGTCTTCCAGAAAGATGATCCCGATGCAATTACGACGTTGAGTGTGACGTTGACCTATACAGAATCCGCTTCAACGACGGTTACCCTGACCCTGTCGGGGACAGGATTGGCGTCAACACAGGCAACCATTACGGTGTACTCATATCCATCCAAACTGAAGGTTGCCAGCGTGACACCGGCGACCATTTACAATCGCCAGACCTTCAATGTAAATGTCATTTCGGTGAACTCGGCTGATGTACAGGTCCCAGTGCCGGTGAATACGAATATTGAGTTGAGTTGGAATCATCCGGCGCTGACTAAATTCAGTGGAAGTACCGTAGCAACGATTGCTGCGAATACGTCGGCTGCGACGATTACCGTGGCACTGGATAATGCCTGGAACACCGATGTGACGACAACCTTTACGGTGTCGACCACCAGTGGACATAGCCTGAGCTCAACGACAACGACGATTACCATCAAGGCAGCGCCGATCAAGCTGGCGTTTACTTCTATTACGACACAGGTTATCCGCAATCAGGCGTTCAGCTTTGACTTTGAAACCTGGAATAGTGCTAATCTCAAAACCGGCGTGACGGCTGCAACCGTTGTTGGTGTTACTTCCAATACCGGAGTGACGATCGTTGGAACGACCTTGGCGAATCTGGCAATCGGTAACAGCAGCGGAACGATCTCGAATATTAAACTGACGTACGTTGGGAATACCAGTACGGTTGCCACATTGACATTGGCAGTGCAAAGCGGTCCTGTGTTGGCAATCACCAGCGTTAACATCACGGTGTTGCCGTATGATCCGAATGCACTGGCTAACGGAGTGGCACGGTACGGCTTCAAGACGGCCTCGCCGCCAGTGACGAATGCAACGGCCGGAGCGGTGCTGACGCGAAATGGTGTGGATCCGGTAGCGGTGCAGTGTCTGGATACGTTTGGTAATGTGATCTTGAGTTATAACGGTGATGTGTATATCACCATTGGCAGTGACGGAAGTGCCTGTCCGGGTGATCCGAACACAGTACTGAAAGATTATTCGACGACCGCTACAGGCACTATTATCAAATCAGCGGTGAATGGTGTTGCAACCTTTGCAACGTTGCATATCGATGTTGGAGATATCGATGGAGTGCCGTATACCCTGTATGCGTACCATCCCAGTAATCTGATTGCGCCAACAACCTCGACGCAGTTCCTGATCTTCTCATCGACGGCTACTGCTATTGCTTTCTGGTCGCAACCACCAGCATCAACGTCGGCAGGATTGGTGTTCTCCGGAATGAAAGCGACCTGTGCAACCGGTGCGACTATTGAGAATACGGGTACGAACTTAGTGGTGCAGTTGGTGGATCAATATGGCAATCCAACCAGTGGTGTAACAACGGTTGTACAGTTGAGTATCTATTCGCAAAGTGCGACACCAGGTAATCCGGATAATGTACCGGGGTATTTCGTAACGACAGGAACGTTGACGACTTCAACGTTGAGTGTGATAATGGACGCCGGAAGTGGGCGCGCGACCTTTGCCAATGTCCGAATCGATCGAGCAGGAATCTATCGATTGAAAGCTGATGCAGGCTTGACGTATGGATCGGCGATTTCCAATGCCTTTGAGATCACGCCGACCACGGCATCGACCCTGCGCTTTGTGTCGCAGCCAACAACTTCTGCTATTGGAAATGTGGTTCAGGGAACCAATGCCTCGTATGGCAATGTCGTTGCGGTCGAAGCGCTGGATCAGTGGGGGAACCGCGTAACGAATCAAAATATCGTGGTGAACCTGACCACAACGGCTGCGCTGACATTTGTCAATAATTCCGTTGGTACCGGCACCAGTGGTATCGCAATCTTTAATACAATGCGGATCATCAATGGAGCGCCGGGGACGTATCAATTGAAAGCAACCAGCGGGTCCACTACATTGTTGACTGGATTTGCTGTGTACTCTGATCCGTTCATTCTGGAAGGTGCTGCTGATCGACTGGCGTTTAGTACGACCAGCCCAACGGGTATTGATGGATTCAATGGCGGCAATACTACGGTCACTGGTCAGGTGCCATTCCCGGTGAACTTTGGCTTGTTCAATAATGCAGGGACGCTGACAGCGACAACTGCCAATACGACGGTCGCGTTATCACTAACGATCACTGATCCCGGACTGAGTCTCTATGGTATTGGAGGACCGGGTAGTACAACGGCAACAGTGGTGGCACAATATACCGCTACCGGTACGACCCAGGCAACGATAAGCTGGACAGGCAGCACGAACACGACAGCGACGTTGACGTTGAGTGTCATCAGTGCAGGTACAGCATTGCAGTCTACATCGGTGACGTTGACGATCAAGCCGAATAAGCCCGCCGATCGTCTGGCATTTAGCACATCGGCTGTCGGAACGGTGAATCCGTATGATCAGAGTGGTGTGAAAGCGTCGACGCCGCAAATTAGCCGGAAACCGTTTATGGTGTACTTCCAGACGTTGAATCCGGATCTGTATCCGACAGCAACGACAGCAACGGGTACCCAGGTGCAATTCAGCGTTGTCGGTAGTGGTGGCAATCCTGTGCCAGGGTTGACGCTGCTTTCACCAACGTCGCCTATTACGCTCAGTAACGCGAATACCCTGTATAGCACGGCTGTTACCATCGCATGGGATCCGTCCGTTTGTAATCAGAATACGACTGCGACGTTGATTCTGTCGGTTTCCTCCGGAGGTTCGCTCCTTGAAACTCGAGCGACGATAACATTGAAGCCATTCCATAGTGTTGCAACGCAACTCGACTTCATCCAGGATCCGAATAATATCACGGCTGGTGGCAATCTCGGTACGGTCAAGGTTGCAGTGAAGGATGCGTATGGAAATATCCGGTGTGATTTCGTCGGAACAGTGAACATCAGCGTTGTGACCAGCTCCAGCTTGCTGGCGCCGTGTAATGATGGAATTCTGAGCGGAACGCTGAGCCAGCCGGTTGTAAATGGTGTTGCAACCTTTAATGATCTTTCGATGACTCGTGCGGGAACGTATTATTTGCGAGCAGAAGATAATGCGGCTGTGCTGACGCCTGCTACGTCGGCACTGTTTACGGTGTCGCCAGCATCGGCAGTGAAGTTGGCATTCTATTCGCAGCCGCCATCGGTAACGACGGCAGGATATGTCTTCTCCAATATGGAAGCACGGTGTACCAATAACAATGCACTGATTGAGAATACCGGCACGAATTTGGTCGTTCAGTTCCAGGATCAGTATGGGAACTTGAATCCAACGGTTAATGGTAACGTGACGTTGAGTATCAATACCTATACGCCAAATGTGGCAGGACTGTATAGTTCCAGCGGGACGATTAGTACCGTTCTGTCACAGGGTGGAATTGCAACCTTTGCCAATGTCCGCTTGCTCAAAGCGGGAATCTACACGTTGAGAGCTTCTGTTGGTGGATTGATCAGTGATGCGATTTCCAATAGCTTTACAGTGGTACCCGATGTACCAGATCATCTGAGCTTTATCCAGCAGCCGACGGATAATTACTGCGAGGGTGTCTTCTCCCCGGCACCGGTCGTGGCAGTATGGGATCAATGGGATAATCGTGCAACGAATGCGAATATCACGGAAATCTATATGTACTCTACAACGCCATCGATGACAATTCTGCCGCCGACAACGGCGAGCTTTAATACGGGTGATGCAACGGGAACCTTTACCAATCTCCGGGTGAACGCACCGTGGGGTTACTATCAACTCGAAGCACGAATTACGAATCCGTCATTGTTTGTCACCTCTGCTTCCTTCTTGCTGAGCACTTCGCCGATTGTCAGTGCGGCAAGCTTTACGGTGCAGCCGACAACCAGTTGTACGGGTGGGGCAATGGCACCGTTTGAAGTGACGCTGTATGATAACTGTACGAACGTTTCGACAACGAACGGTAGCGTCTATGCCTTTGCCAGTGGCGGAGCGCTGCTGAACGGTAGTAGCCAGATCAGTGTGAACGCTGTCAATGGCGTGGCGGTCTTTAGCGGTGTCACCTTCACGGCGCCGTTAGCGGGATACTATACTATTACTGCAACACACGCCAATATTCTGGGCGCGACGATTAGTACAACATCGAACGCCTTCCTGATCGATGTGGATCACATTGCCTACACCAGCACGCCACCAAGTTCGTGCACCATTGATAACCTTGTCTTTGAGGTGAGCTTCTATGATGCCTGTAACAACCCGTTAGCATCGACCGGAACCGTGTATATTACCATCACCGGCGCTGGTGGGTATGGGCCAACAGTGTTCAGTGGCAGCACGGTTGCTTCGGTCAATGCGAAGGTGAATGTGTCTTTGAGTGCAACCACCTCAGGATGGTACACAGCGGTTGCAACCTTTGCAAACGTTGTAGGAACTGTCCTGACAACAACAGCAACCTTCTATATCAACGTTGAGCAGATAGCCTACAATCCGGCGCCATCGACCAGTTGTGTCGGACCGGCGACGTTGAACTTTGGCGTGGACTTTCTGGATGCCTGTGGAATGCCGATCAATACCAGTGGGACAGTGACGGTGACGACCGTTGGACCGAGTTACAGCAATACGCAGACGTTTGGAGTGACGGCGACCAATCATCTGTCGGCAGGGTTAAGCTTCAGTGGAGTGACGGCTGGGACATACACAGCAACGGCGACATATCCGGATCTGTTTGGGAATGTGTTGAGCACCAGTGCGAGCTTCACGATCGATGTTGACCACGTAGCGATTTCAGCGGGACCGGCAGGATGTCCGAACGGGACGTGTGGCACGGCAACGTTGAACTTCACGGTGGATGTATTTGACTTCTGCAATAATCCGATCGTGACGACCAGTGATGTGCAGATCCAGATTATGGGACCGGGCTATAGTCAGATCTTTACGATTCCTGGTGGGATCAGTAATGCAACGCGAGGGACAGTCAGTGTTGCCTTCAGCACGTCGACAGCGGGGACATACACGGCGTATGCGGCGGTGCAGAATTTGAGTGGGATGTGGATCAGCAGTCCGGCGTGGACCTTTGTGGTAGATGTGCAGTCGATCGCGTATGGGGATGTGCCGAGCAGTTCGTGCACGGTGTCGTCGCTGAACTTTGATGTGAACTTCTACGATGGGTGCAATTCGCCGATCGAGACAACCGGAAGTGTGACACTGGCAATTACGGGACCGGGCTATAGTCAGACGGTAGTGCATCCCTTCGTCAGTGTGACAACGACGACGGTGCCGGTGAGCTTCAGTGGGTCGACCAGTGGGATTTACACAGCAGTAGCGAACTTCAGCAACAGTTGTGGTACGCCGTTTACGACAACGACGACGTTCTATGTGAATGTGGAATCGATTGCGTTCAACCCGGCACCATCGACCACGTGCGTTGGGATGCCGACGACGTTGCCGTTTACGGTAGACTTCAAGGATTACTGTGGTAATCCGATCAATACCACGGGGACATTGCAGGTGCAGATTACCGGACCGAGTTACAATGATGTGCAGGTCTTTACGGTGAATAATGAAAGCAGCCACAGTGATAACTTCAACTTTGGTGGAATGACGGCTGGAACCTATACGGTGACTGCAACGTATGTTGATCTGTTCGGTAATAACCTGACAACCACCAGTAGCTTTATCGTCGACGCTGTTTCGCTAGATCCCTCCATTACAGCGGTTACGACCAGTTGTGGTTATCAGTTGCCGAACTTCACCGTAACATTCCGGGATGCGTGTGGCAATGCTGTCGGTACCAATGGCACGGTGACATTAGTGACTCCTGCAGGAGTAACGCTGGTGCCGAATAGCACGGATGCAAATATCCATACCGGCATTGCGAACTTCAATAACGTCACGGTCTATGGTCCCGTCGGGACCTATACGGTAACAGCACAGGCAGTGTCTGTCACTGGAGCCACGATCGTTGGGACCTTCACACTGACCATTACGCCGGGTGATCCGTATGCGTTGAAGTTCCAGACGCAGCCGGGCGATGGTGAAGCAGGTAATCTGTCCGTTGGTGGACAATTGTCTGTGTTGCCGGTTGTACAGGTGATTGATCAGTGTGGTAATGATGTCAGCGTAGCTGGTGCGACTATCTCGCTCAGTCTGAATCCAGTCAGTGGAGTGCTCCATACCGATCCGGCATTGCCGGTGTTCAGTGATGCAAATGGTGAGGCAACCTGGACTGGAATGGCAGTCGAAAAGGTTGGAACCTATACCCTGACAGCAAGCGGAACGTATGGAACGACCTTGCTGCAGTCGACAACTTCTACTGCCTTTGTGATTACGCATACCGATGCATATAAGGTTGCCTTTGTCGTGCAGCCGCCGACGACGATTGGCTCGATGTCAGTGATGAGTCCAGATCCAGTTGTAGAGGTACAGGACTTCTTCGGTAACCGGGTGACTACAGGGATCTATGCTTCCACGACTGTGACTATTAGTCTCCAGGGTGGTACTCCAGGAGCAACGCTGTACACGAATCATCCGGGGAACCAGGTAACAACAGTTGATGGCCAGGCAACGGTGACTGGTGTGCGGGTTGATAAGGTTGGAACGGGTTACTGGCTGGTCGCCAGTGCATCACCGTTGCAACCGGGGAATAGTGATGCCTTTGACGTTGTGGTTGGTCCGCCAGCCAAATTGGCATTCCGTGCGCCGTACGATGCAACGCCGCAGACCTTCACCGGTGGACAAACCTTTAGTCCGGACATTGAAGTTGAGGTGCAGGATCTCGGTGGCAACCTGGTAACAACAGCAACGCATAGCATTACGCTCAGTATCGCCAGCGGACCTGCGGGTGGAACATTGACGGTAGCGGCGAATCCTGTGAACGCTGTTGGCGGTGTTGCCACCTTCGCAGGTGTCAGTCTGGATAAAGTTGGTACCTACAAGTTGCAAGTTGATGCTGCAGGATTAGCACCGGCAACAACAGCGAACATCAACATTGTTACCGGTCCACCAGTTGGGCTGGCATTCAACACGATTCCGGATGGTGTCGCCGGTGAGCAGTATGGAACCTTCCCGCATCCGCCGATCGAAGTTCGAATTGTCGATGCGGGTGGCAATACGGTTTCCACTGCAGCAAGCTGGATCACGGTCGATATCTGGCAATTCATTCCGAATCTGTTCAGTGCATCAGGGACGCCACAGCCGTTCACCGGAACCGATACGAAGTATACCGCTTCCGGTGTGGCGCAATTTAACCTGACCTTCTACACAGCAGGGCAATACATCCTGCGTGCGACCAGCGCAACGTATGGTTCGACAACTTCCAATGTCTTCACCATCAATCCTGCGGATGCTGATCCGACAACCTCGACAGTGAGCGCAACGAATACTTCGATTCAGGTTGGTGATAGCGAGCCCCTGGTGATTACCTTCCGTGATCCGTATGGCAATCTCACAACGACGGGTGGTCCGATTAATGTCAGCCTGACAGGCTTCGGGATCATTCTACCAGGGACCAGCGTGTCACCGGCGGGATCCACGACCCAGACCATTACGCCGGGTTATATTGCGGGTACTGATCTTGCTGGGCAACCCTCCAGTACGGCGACTATTTGTGTCGTCGGTGGTAGCAGTTGTGTAGTCTTCACTGTCTATCCGGGTGATGCCTCTGGCCCGCAGTCTACAATTGTTGCCGATGGCTCGACCAGCCTCATCGTTGGCACGGCAACAACGGCAACGGTATACTTCCGTGACCAATTTGGAAATCCGACAACAACTGGAAACCTGGATCTGACGCTGGCAGGCTTCGGCTCTGTAGTGCCTGATCCTGTCGCACCGACTATGCCGATGGCATGGCCCACAATGGCAACGGTGACCTATACAGCCGGAACAAACCTTGGAGGAAATCTCTCCAGTATCGCGATCGTGGGTATTCTGGGTGGACCGAGCATAGTCTACACCGTCTATCCAGATGATGCTGATCCAACGACTTCGACGATCGTGGCTGATGGTAGTACCTCGATCAAGGCTGGTGAATCCACGACAGCAACGGTCTACTTCCGTGATCAGTATGGCAATGCAACCACGACGGGATCCATTACGCTGGATCTTGCCAGCTTCGGCAGCTTTGCTCCGAATCCAGTGTCGCCAACAGCAGGTGCAACCAAGGCGACAGTGACTTACACAGCGGGGACAAATCTGGCAGGAAATCAAAGTTCCACTGCTACCCTCTTTATCGTGGGTAACATTGGACAGCCGAATCATCAGGTGGTGTTCACAGTCTATCCAAACGATGCCGATCCAGCGCAGAGCTTCATTACAGCCGATGGTTCAACCAGCATTATCGTTGGAACGGCAACAACGGCGACCGTGTGGTTCTATGATCAATATGGCAATCCGACAACGACCGGTAGCTTGAATCTGGATCTGTTCGGATTTGGTTCGGTTGCACCGAATCCTGTAACACCGAATATGCCGATGGCGTGGCCCACAACGGCGACCGTGACCTATACGGCAGGAACAGATCTGGCAGGGAATACTTCCAGCACCGCTACGGTGGGTATTAGCGGTGGCAGCAGTAGCGTGACATTTACGATCTATCCGGATGTGGCATCGCAGAATACTTCAACAATTGCTGCTTCTACGACGGACGTTGTTGTGGGTACCAGTGTTGATCTGACGATAAGCTTCTTCGATCAGTATGGCAACCCATCGACAAGTGGAAATATCAATCTGTCGATTGCTCCGGCAGGATATGGAACGCTCTCTGTCAATCCAGTCCCAGCGGCTGGTAATACGCAGGCAACAATTCAATACACTGCACCGAATGTGCGGGTGAACCCGACAGTGACTATTGCCCTGGATCCGAACGGTGGACAGCCCGGAGCCTCTGTGACGTTGAACATTCGGGCAGACTTCCCGACAACGACAGCGTCGTTTGTGACAGCGACACCGAATATCCTGGTTGCAGATGGTGTGTCCAGTTCGACACTGAAGTTGACGTTGATTGACCAGTATGGCAATCAGCTCAACGATGGTGATGTAACCTACCACGGCTTGAATACCAGTCGGGTACAGATTATCCGCTCCGGTGGTCCCGCTCCGGGTACTCTGGGATCCACGGTGTACAATGGTGATGGCACCTTTGGCAATACCTTTGTTGCCGGTACGGTTGCTGGTAGCTATGTGGTCATTGGTGCAACGATTGATGGAACCTCCATCATTCCGGCAAATCATGCATACATTACCCTGATCCCAGGACCGGCATCGCCGACAACGTCGACGGTCAGTCCGAGCGCGGTAACCCTGGTTGCCGATGGTGCATCGACCACAGCGATTATTGTGACGCTCTATGATGACTTTGGCAACCAGCTCAATACTGGCGGCGATAATGTCGAGATCTTCATTGCCAGTGGCTTGGGGACGCTGGATGATGGGACACCAGGTGCAACAGCCGGTGTATCGACAACCGCAAGCTACATCGGCAATGGTCAATATCGAGCAGTTTACACAGCGCCGACAAGTACGGGAGCGACAATTGTGCGTGCCCGGGTCAACGGATCGTTGATTACGACGCTGGGTGCTTCCACCTGTACCATCACCAATATTGCCGGACCGGCATCGACGGCAACATCAGTTGTCTCCGGTGCGCCAGCGACCCTTGTTGTTGGCACGCAAACGGGTGATATTACCATCCAGATGTTTGATAAGTTCGGCAATCCGACAACGAATGGAACGGTGACGGTGCAGATCGTCCAGGGAGGTGGTAGTCTGCAACCAACCTCCACTGGCTTTACAGGTAGTGGCTCAGTGATTACAATGACGGGTGTGACTACCGGAACCTTCCGGTACACTGGTGGTACGAATGCTTCTATCGATGCTATCATCCACGTCACGTTGCCGGCAGGACACGTTCAGAATTCGCCGATCACGATTGATCTGATTCCGGATGTGGCAGATCACACCACGTCGACGGTAACAGGTATGCCAGCAACGGTGGTGGTTGGACAGACCACCCCGCCAATTACAATTACTATGCGTGACCGGTTCGGGAACTTGACGACGAACGGAACCGTGACGATTAGTCAGATAGGTGGTGATGGAACGCTCAGCATTACCACCTTTACAGGCGGCGTCTCAGCCAGTACAACCTTTACTTACACGGCAGGAACGAATGCAACGCTGGATCCAACGATCAATGTACAGATTGGTGGGAATGATATCGTCGGATCGCCGTTTACCATCGATCAGATCCCGGATGTGGCAGATCCGGCGAAATCGACGGTGACAGGTATGCCGTCTACGGTGGTTGTTGGCCAAACTACGCCACCAATTACGGTGACGATGCGTGACCAGTATGGAAATATCACAGACAACGGAACTGTGACGATTAGTCAGGTTGGTGGCGATGGAACATTGAGTCCGACGACCATAGTAGGTGTGAGTCCAGCAACCTTCACGTACACTGCTGGTACCGATGCGGCGAAGGATCCGACAGTAAGTGTGCAGATTGGTGGAACTCATATTGTAGGATCGCCGTTCTTCATTGACCAGATTCCGGATGTGCCAGCGCAACTGCGGTTCATCCAGAATCCGACGGATACGCGATCTGGTGATCAGTTCTCGCCAACTGTCACGGTCGAGGTACTGGATCAGTACGGCAATCGGAACACGACCGATGTTGTGACGGTCAATCTGAGTAGCAGTGGTAGTAGCTTCCTGACGGGCAATACCTCTGTCAATAGCGTCTTGGGTATTGCAACCTTTACAGGCGTAGGAATCTGCGGTACCGCCGGTGCTGGCTATACGCTGACTGCAACTTCTGCCGGACTGACTGCAACGACCTCGACGCTGTTTAGCATCCTGATTGGTGATCCGGTTGGACTGGTATTCACAACGCAACCCGGACAGGTTGGACCGAATATTGCGGGACAGCCGATTGTCCAGCAACCGGTCGTTTCAATTGTTGATTGCGGCGGCAATACGGTACCAACAACAGCAATTGTGAAGCTGGAAATCAATACTGCACCAGATCCTGGACTGGTTGGACAGTTGGTCTCCATTACAACCGCAGTCAATGGTGTTGCCAGCTTCAGTGGTGTGAGCTTTACGAAAGCAGGAACCTATACACTGCGGGCTCAAACGGTAGGAACGCCGATACTGCCAGCCGTTGTTTCCGATCCGTTCGTTGTGACCAATGCATCGGCATCGCAGTTGGCGTTCAGCGTGAATCCGCCGACCGAAACTTCTGCAACATCGACCTTCGATGTTGAAGTGCAGGTACAGGATCAGTACGGCAACCTGGTGCCGAATTACACAACAACGGTAACACTCTCACTTACTGCTATCAGCGGCACGGGCGTTCTGAGCGCTGATTATACCGTTACAACAGGAACGGGAACGATACCGTTCACCAATGTGAACGTCAATCGTCCCGGACAGTACTACCTTGAAGCAGCGGCAACCGGGCTCAATCCGGGTATTTCGACCGTATTTGATGTCGTACCTGGTCCAGCCGTTGCTGCACAGTCGACCATTACGCCAACGACTGCGACGGTGCCGGTTGGTGGGTTTACAACGGACTTTGTGGTCGTGAAACGAGATGCGAACGGGAACCTGACCACCGTCGGAACGGTAAGCGTCAATGTCCAAACCGATAATTCCGGTGGTGGTAGCACAACCGTGATTGATAATGGAACGACCGCCATCATCCGGTATACTTCTGGTAACAATGCCGGTACGGATGTGTATCAGTTCTATGCACATATTACCAGCCCAGCAGATGATAGTGACATTGCGGATCTGGTGAGCATTACGCAAACGCCAGCCGTGCCGGTTGTGGCGAACGTGAAGGCAGTGCTTGAAGGACCATTCGATCAGAGCAGTGGTGCATTGATGCACAACTTGCTGAATCAGTATGGATTCCTGCCGACGACCGATCCTTATGGATTAGGTGAGAGCGTGGTAATTGTGCCAAACAACGCTGTGGATTGGGTTGTTGTGGAATTGCGGGATAAGAATAGCAAGACCACGACGGTGGCGCAACGGGCTGCATTTATCACAACAACCGGAACGATCACCGATCTCGATGGTAGTAGTCAGGTGGCGTTTAGCTCGATCACGGCAGATGATTACTACATTGTGATCAAACATCGTAACCACCTGTGGATTATGAGTTCTTCGGCAACGACATTGAACACTGGCAGCTCGACCTTGTATGACTTTACCGTATCGCAATCGAAAGCATACAGTCAGAGCCAGTTGCCAATGGTTGGCTTGCCGAGACTTGCTCCGTCGGTCTACGGTATGGTGGCTGGCGATGCTGCTTCGACCTTCGGTATTATCAATGCGGCTGATCGGGTAGCAGTGCGGAATGCCTCCGGACAAACAGGATATCTGGTGACTGATGTTACTTTGGATGGCATTGTGAATGCTGCCGACCGTATCGTGCCGCGTAACAACGCCTTCAGAGTAACGCAGGTGCCGTAAGGCAAGAAAAGAGGAAGCAGTCGGGGAAATCCCGACTGCTTTTTTGTTTTATGCGAAACAAGTTGGAGCAGATAAAAAGGGGATATCAATGAAACAGTGGCAACATTTCGTGGTGGGAGTATTGCTGATTGGTTTGATCCGCTTTCAGGGGTTTGCGCAGTCAACGGTTGGTACGCTCTGGATTCAGAACGCCCATATCGTAGGTGATGAGCTGATTATGGATCTTTATCTACGTAATGATGATAATAGCAATCCAATGTATCTGACGGACTGTTCCATTTATATTCAATTTGACCATACTAAATGGACATCTCCCGTTGCTACGTTCAGTCTGAATACCAATTTGTTTAATAGTAATTATGGTGCTGATGCGGCTATTGTCAATACATCGCCGAAAAAAACAGTTGGCATAGAGATTTTCTTCAATGTGAGTCCCTCGACGGCAAACTGTATTACCATTACGAATGCTGCCAGTGGTGATAAGCTGGGAACTCTGACAATCAGTGGAATTACTGATTATACTGGAACAGCAGGGTTAGCCTGGGGAACAGGGCTGTATACGACGGTGATTTATGCGTGGTGGAATATTGATTATCAGGTAAACACAACATTGTTGACCCCGCCGAATGTCTCGATGGGACCAGAATTTGATGTGATCGTGAAGAATCAGGAGTTGCTGAACAACGAATATACCTTTGACATTTATATTCGCCAGACCGACGCCGATGGGCCCACCTTTTATATTGATGATTGCGATTTTGTTTTGACCTATGACAACACACATTTCAACTCGCCCACCATTTCCCTGGTGCAGGCAGGGACGTCGAGATTGCAGAATTACTATACCTACAATACCCAATTGAGTGGTAATCAAATTCAAATTGCATTGTCTGCTCCAACCACCGCGAACCAAACAGAGTTCGACACAAAGATGGAAAGCGCCTCCAGTAGTGGAGATGGAACATGGATTGGGCGTTTCAAGATTACCGGGGCAACTTCTGGGACGATCGTAACGGATGTTAATCCCCAATGGGTGTCCTCAGGAACTCCCAGTTCCCTGTTTTATTTCCGTCCCAATGTCAGTCCGTGGAATAACAGCGTGGATGTAACGGACAATGCGAATTACATTGTCGAACCACCACAGTTTATTGTACAGGTAACCTATCCCAATGGTGGGGAAAGTTTCTGTCCCGGAGCTTCTACAACGATTACGTGGAGCAGTCAAAATATTGCGAATGTGAAAATTACATTGTTACAGGGAGGAACAACGGTAGCAACGTTGACCAATTCGACCCCGGCTCCAGCAGGATCATTTGTGTGGAATATTTCCAATTCGTTGAGTGCTGGTACGAATTATCGTATCCGTATTGAAGATGTAAGCACACCGGGGCGGTTTGATGATTCGGATGGTGATTTTTCCATTTTGCAGTCAACCCAGATTACCGCAGGTCCTCAGGATCAAACGGTGCTTCAGGGGCAGAGTACAACCTTTACGGTCACGGCGGTGGGGTCGAACCTGTCCTATCAATGGCAGTTTTCGACGAATGGGACGACCTTTACCGATATCAGTGGTGCAACTAATGCTAGCTATACGGTTTCGAATGCACAACCCAGCGATGCCGGATACTATCGAGTACTGGTATCAGGGGATTGTGGAACCGTTAGTTCAACAGCCCAGTTGACTGTTACACCAATTACGTTAACAGTCAATGTTACCGCGTATTTCCAGGGATTGTGGAATGGAAGTGTGCATACACCAGTACCCGTTGCCGTGGAATTGCGAAGTGGTTCTCAACTATCGACTTCTACCCTCGTGGATCGCGTTGCCGTGATGCATAGTACCACGGCTGTTGCGACAGCAGAGTTTACCGGGATTACCGCTGGAAATTATTGGGTGGTAATTCGATGCGGAGGGTATTTGCCTATTGGTTCCAATACTGCACTGTCAATGTCGCCAGGAAATACCTACAATGTGAATTTCACAGATCCTGCAAATGTGTTTAATGGCAATGCGGCATTGTCTCAATCAGGTAGCACTTGGTATGTGCGAACTGGAGATCTCAATGGGGATCGTAATGTGAATGTAAGTGACATCCTGATCTGGTTGGGCAATAATGGGCAAAACAATCCGGGACAAGTTCCTGCTCCATAAACATTTATCGAAGGAAGAGCAATGGGCCGTCGCAAAGCGATTCTCTGGCAGTGGGTAGTGACGTTGGGTATTATAGCCCTACATTGGACATCGGCACAAACAATAACCACAGTGCATGTGCAAGCGTATATGCAAGGATTTTGGAATGGCTCTATACATTTGCCTGTTCCAATAGCGGTGGAGTTACGCTCAGGTGCACAATTACAAACGTCAACTTTAGTGGATCGAAAAGCGGTGATGTTGAGTACAACAGGAACCGCAACGGCATTGTTTCAAAACCTGAACAGCGGTAACTATTGGATTGTCGTTCGGTGCGGAAGTCATTTGCCCGTGGCTTCTTCAACAGCCGTAGCCATTAGTTCAGGGGCAACAGTTAGCTGGGACTTTCGCAATCCTGCCAATGTGTACAATGGGAATTTCGCCCTGGTTCAGGTTGGCAACAGCTATGCGTTGCGGGCAGCCGATGCCAATAATGATCAGGGAGTCAATATAACGGATGTACTCCAGGTTTTGCAGAACAACGGGTTGAATAATCCAGGACAAGTGCCAGAGCCATAGGCCCCAAAAAGCCTGTGGAAGTCTTTTTTAGGACGCAATAGTTCAACAATAAAAACAGGAAGAGGATAGCAGCCATGAAACGGATGATGACCCTGTCACAACTTGCTGTGATGTGCACGAGTGTGTTTGTGTATTTGTTTATGGAGACTACAGCAGCTTATGGGAATAATCGGGTGGAATTTTTCATTGGCAAGCGGTGGGCGGATAATGGAGTATACTATGCTGAATTGTGGATGACTATCCCGGACGCCAATAATCCGCTGCGATTATATGGAGCAAACCTGTTTATAGATTTTAACTCGGCAGCGCTGGATGGTAGTACCTTCAACACTCCGTATAATCCGAATCCCGAATACAATTCGGGGGATTATATACCAATGACACAGACTTTTAACGGGATCAATACGGTTTCAATTAATATTACCCCATCGAACTTCTTCTTTAATCCTGGACCAACAACCGGAACTGTGTATATTGCAACCTATCGGTGGGGAATTAAAAGTGGAGGAGGGACGCAATTAGATCAGTTGCAATTCAATATCAGCGCTTCTGCTGTTGCCCATAAGGAGCCAAACCAGACACCCATTAGTTTAACTTACTGTAGTTCCAACTGTACCCCCAGCAACTTCGGCTTGCAGCAGCCGACCAGCCGACTGATTGGACTTCCCACGATTACGCAGCAGCCACAGGATGTGACGGAATGTGAAGGAAATGATGTAACCTTTTCCGTGGGAACCATTGGCGGTCCGTATACCTATCAATGGCAGTACTCAGCGAATGGAACGACGTGGAGTAACATTGCGAACGCAACGGCTGCAACCTTGACGCTGACAGCCATCGATGGGAACGATGCGGGATTCTATCGCTGTGAAGTCAGCTCCACATGGGCAACGGCGACGTCGAATTCTGCACAATTAACCGTGTGGTTCAATCCAACGTTGACCGATCCAGTCGATCCCGATGTGTGTGTCGGACAGGATGCAACGTTTAGTTCCAATTATACAGGTACAGCTCCCATCACTTTTACGTTGCAACGGCAGGATATTGCAACACCGTCTGGTCCGTGGAATGATGTGGCAACCACGACATTGACAACTTCTCCGGGAACGGTGAACTTTACCCTGTACAATGTGCAAACCGGAGATGGTGACTACATCTATCGGATTGTAGCGAGTAATGCCTGTGCGACTGTTATCAGCGGTAGTACCAGTCTTACAGTCACAGCTCCACCAGAGATCACGTCTGCACCGCAGGATGAGTTCTTATGCTTCTATGGAGATACGCAGGTACAGTTGTCCGTGGGAGGAATTAATTTCCAGACGGTCACGTGGTCGCAGGTGACTGGAACTTTGTGGAATTTTACGGGACAGTATACGCAAACGCTGACCATTGATGTGACTAGTCCCGGTCAGGCTGTTTACGAAGTTGTGTTGTGGAATGGATGTGGGACCAGTACTGCAACGGTAACCGTAACAGCATATGATGCTCCGGTATTAACGGCTGCTTTTAACTCAACAGAGATCTGCGATGGGAGTAGTACGACGCTGTCGGTTACCGTTACTGGCGGCACTTCGCCGTATGCAATTACGTGGTACTTAGGTAATGACCAGGGACCTGTTTTAGGAACAGGGACCAGTTTGACGACTTCCCCATCTGTTGGAACACACACCTATTATGTTTTTGTTGAAGATGCAAATGGATGTACCAGCGCGACGACGACGGTGGTAACGGTCAATCCGAACCCGGTGGCGGATGCGGGGTTGGATCAGGAGATATGCGAGGGTGGAAGTACGACTTTGGGTGGCAATCCAACCGCCAGTGGTGGGACAGCGCCATACACGTACAACTGGAGTCCGACGACCGGGTTGAATGATCCGACAGCGGCAAATCCGACGGTGACATTGAATGCAGCCGGGACATACACTTACACAGTGACGGTAACGGACAGCAAAGGGTGTACCGCCAGTGATCAGGTGGTGGTAACGGTCAATCCGAACCCGGTGGCGGATGCGGGGCAAGATGTAACAATCTGTGCTGGGGCGACAGCAACCTTAGGTGGCAATCCGACCGCCAGTGGTGGGACAGCGCCATACACGTACAACTGGAGTCCGACGACCGGGTTAAGTGATCCGACGGCGGCGAATCCGACGGTGACATTGAATGCAGCCGGGACGTATACCTACACGGTAACGGTAACGGACAGCAAAGGCTGTACCGCCAGTGATCAGGTGGTGGTGACCGTGCAGAGTGCGCCGACGATCACCCAGCAGCCAACGGATCAAAGTGTTTGTGAGAATGGAACGGTAACCTTCAGTAGTCAGGCAACTGGAGATCCAGCACCGACTGCGCAGTGGTATGTAAGCACTGATGCAGGAGCAAGCTGGACAGCAATTGCAGGGGCAAATACCGCTTCGTTAATGTTGACCGGTGTAACCCGGAGTTTGAATCAGTATCAATATCGAGTTGAATGGACCAATGCGTGTGGAACGGTAACGTCCAATGCCGTTACGCTGACCGTCTACACATTGGCAGAAAATCTGACGCATCCCTCTGATCAGACTGTTTGTGCTGGTGATGATGCAGTCTTTACCGCAACGGCACAAGTGGGAACGCCGCAGACAGTGCTTACGATACGGTGGCAGGTGAGTACTGATAATGGAACGAGCTGGACAGATCTGAGCGATGTTGCAGGGCACATTAGTGGCTCCGGAACTTCTACCCTGACGGTTACTGCTCAGCAAAGTGACGATGGCAATCAGTATCGGGCGAAGTTTACAACGCAGTGTGGTGATGTCTTCAGCAATGCAGCGACATTGAATTTCTATGCATTGCCTGACATTACGCAGCATCCGCAGGATGTGACCATTTGCGAGGGCGATCCGTTCACGCTGAGTGTACAGGCAAGTGGTACGGGACTGACATATCAATGGCAGTACTCCAGTGACAATGTGACGTGGGTAGATATTACGGGAGCAACTAACTCGACGTATAGTGTAAATAGCGCAGCAACCAGCGATGCAGGATACTACCGAGTCATCGTATCGAACATTTGTAATCAGCCGGCAATTTCGAATTCGGCGCAAGTGACTGTCAATACAGCGCCGGTTATTACGCAACAGCCGCAGACGCCAGCACCGGCGTGTGAAGGGACAGACATTGTTATCACCAGTCAAGCCAGTGGTCAGCCAGCACCGCAGGCGCAGTGGCAGGTGAGCACCGATGGTGGTGCTACGTGGACAGACCTGGTTGGAGAAACCAATCCGACGCTGACGCTGACAAATGTCGATCGCACGATTAACCAGTACCAGTATCGGGTTGTGTATAGCAATGTCTGCGGTACGGATGTTTCGCAGGGCGTCACCGTGACGATTTACACGCTGGCAGAGAATCTGACCCATCCGCAGAATCTGACCGTCTGTGCTGGTGATGATGCGGTATATACTGCCAGTGCACAGGTAGGAACGCCGCAGACGCCGCTCAGTGTGCAGTGGCAGGTGAGCACGGATGGGGGTGCTACGTGGACGGATTTGGTCGATGCACCGGGGCATATCAGTGGATCCCAGACCAACACGTTGACCGTCACAGCGCAACCGACAGATGATGGCAATTATTACCGTGCGGCGTATACGACGCCGTGTGGAACGGTCTATACCAATCCGGCACGCCTGGACTTCTATGCATTGCCAGAGATTACGGAACAACCGCAGGGAGTGGCGGTGTGCGCAGGACAGAGCTTTACGTTAAGTGTGCAGGCTGTGGGTACAGGATTGACTTACCAATGGTACAAGTATGACGGGCAGGGGAATGCGGTTGCCATTCCGGGCGCAACGCAGAGTACCTATACGAAGCTGAACGCTCAGGAAGCGGATGAAGGATTCTACTTTGTGGTGGTGTCCAATATCTGTAATCAGCCGGCAACCTCGAATACAGTAGCTGTGGTTGTGAATCAACCGCCGGTGATTCAACAGCCACCGGTATCGCAGGTCGTCTGTGTTGGCGCTGACGTTACCTTTACAGCGCTGGCGACCGGCACAGGCATTGATTATGAGTGGTATAAGGATGGGAATTTGATCGCTTCGGGTGTGAATACGATTACATTGCAAAATGTTACGGATGCTGACGAAGGTACGTACGAAGTGAAGGTTACCGGAACGTGTGGAGTAGCAACAGCACAGGCTACGTTGACGGTGAAATATCCACCTGTGATTACAGCGGTGACAGCCGATCCAAATACCGAGATTTGCGAAGGAACAGATGTGGTCCTTACGGCGACCGCAACCGGAGACGACCTGTCTTATGAATGGTACAAAGATGGACAGTTGGTGGGTATGGGCGCTACCCTGAATCTTCCGGCTATCACGCCGAGTCAGGCAGGCGAGTATCAGGTTGTCGTTTCTGGCTACTGTCCGCCAAATGTTACCAGTTCCATAGTGTTGACAGTCAACACGAAACCACGGATTTCCCAGCATCCGGCCAGTCAGGTAGTCTGCTTGGGTGATCAGGTAAGCTTTTCTGTTGTCGCCAGTGGTACCGGCATTATGTACCAGTGGCAGTACAGTGCAGATGGACAGACATGGCAGGATATTCAAGGGGCGAATGCTGCAACCTTTACGCTTGCCAGTGCTCAATACAGTGATGAAGGATACTATCGGGTTATTGTCTCTGGTGTTTGTGATCCAGCAGTGACTTCTAATCCGGCACAGTTGACCGTGCACACGCCGGTGTCGATCACAAAACAACCGGAGGATGTTGGCGTATGTGTTGGCGGTACCTTCCAGTTAGAAGTGGAAGCGACAGGAACGCCGCCAACGGGACAGACGGATCTGCAATACCAGTGGTACAAAGACGGTGTGCCGCTCCCAGGCGCAACGGGTCGAATCCTGACCATTTCGCCTGCAACGTATGGACATAGCGGGGATTACTGGTGTGAGGTCACCGGCTATTGCGGTCCTGTTGCCTCTGCGGTAGCGAAGGTGTTCGTCAATCCGCCGACGCAGGTTTCGCTGGCAGATCCGAAGAATCACGTGGTGTTCCCGGGTGAAACGGTGGTGTTCCGGGCGAATACGAACGCACAGGATCTGGCAACGGCTACCTTCCAGTGGTATCGTGGAAATACGCCGTTGCAAGATGATGGACGAATTACCGGATCACAATCCAATGTCCTGACGATCCGCAACGTGACCCAGGCAGATGTTGGGAATGACTACTATGTGGTCGTCAGTGCGGAGTGTGGTGATGCTACCTCAGATCGTGGATCCATCACCATTCTGATTCCGGATATTGAAATCACCCAGCAGCCTCAGGATACGACGGTATGCGAAGGCAGCGATGTGACCTTTACCGTGCAGGCACATTCCATCGCACCTAATGCAATCCTGACGTACCAGTGGTACAAGGACGGCAGTCCAATTGCAGGCGCAACAGCGGCTACGCTGACGCTGACCAACGTCACAACTGCTGACGAAGGGGATTACTATGTGGAGATTACCGACATCGTCAATGGCGTGACGGTTAATTCTGCGAATGCGCATCTTACCGTTAAGACAGCACCGGTTATCGCAACGCAACCGCAGTCGCAGAGTGTCTGTCCGGGTGAGGCTGTAGCGCTGGATGTTGCAGTGGATGACCCGAATGATCCAACGCTGACGTATCAGTGGTACAAAGATGGGCAGCCGATAACGGGAGCAACCAGCGCAACGCTGGAAGTGACGACCTCTGCAACAATGAGCGATGCTGGAGATTATTGGGTGGAAATTGCAAATGAATGTGGCGTGACGACCAGCGAAACGGTAACGGTTTCGCTGAAGAAAGAAACCGTTATTACCCAGCAACCAACATTGTCAGATGATACGGTGCTGACTGTAAATGAGCGGGATACGATTCGAGTTGCTGCAGAGGGTGAAGGCACGCTGACATATCAATGGTACAAAGATGGACAACCGATCAGTGGTGCTACATCGCCAGAGTTACCGCTCTTCGGACAGTCAGGCGTTGAAGGGCAATACTGGTGTGTGATCACAGGCGAATGTGGCGAGGTTGTGTCTGATACGGTAACGATCGTCTTCAATCCGAATGTGGCGGTTGACGAGCGAAGTTCAGCCAGTGGATTTATTCTGGAACAGAACAATCCGAATCCATTTGAGACGCGAACGGTCATTCGGTTCTATGTACCGAAAGCAACATATGTGAAGCTGACCATCAGCGATGGATATGGACGTGAGCTGTTAACGCTCTACGAAGGGACGGTTGCTGCTGGCTGGCAGCAGGTGAAATTCGATCTGCGCAACACGGTCCTCTCCAGCGGCACATACTTCTACACGCTGAGTGCTGGACCGGTTCGGTTGACGCGGCAAATGCTCATTGTGAAGTAAAAAAGGTGCAAACTGTCGAATAAGTCTTTCAGACAACTGTGTCAGAAAGGCAGCCTGTTTCAGGCTGCCTTTTTTGTTTTACCCCCACCGCATCAGTAAGTTTCAATACACCCTGGGAAACACCTTTCTGGAAGCGTCCTTGCTGGAAGTGCCTACTGGGAGCGCCGACTTTCGTCGGCATCGTTGCGAATGTGTAGGGGCGACCGGCCGGTCGCCCCTACGGGTATGTAGGCGATCAACTGGTTGCGCCTACTGGGAGCGCCGACTTTAGTCGGCAAAAGATAAAAGAATGCACGCTGAAGCATGTGCTCCCAGTCGATGGTAGGGGCGAAGCGGTGTTTCGCCCAGTAGGCGACCACACGGGGGTGCCGCTACTGGGAGCGCCGGCTTTCGCCGGCAAAAGATAAAAAGGATGCACTGACGTAAATGTGTAGGGGCGACCGGCCGGTCGCCCCTACGGATGGGCGTAGGTTGGAAATAAATCTCCCGGAAGGGACGTTTAAAGCAGCAAAAATAACTGAGGGACAGTAAGGTTGGGAAAGTCTTTGCGCTGGGTGCTGTGTCGAAGATGAAGAATGATTTTGGACAGGCGGCGTGGTTGTTTTGTGGCGGGTGGAATTGTCGGCACTACTGGGAGCCGGTGATGGAGGAGGTGGAAGCGTTTACGACGGCGGCGATGGATAAAATGGAAAAGACGCGACCGAATCAGTTTACGGTGGTGCCGCAGGAGGTGCGGCGGCAGTACGTGCGGGCGGCGCACGCGAAAAGCAGCGGGGATGTAGAGATTACGACGACCAGCGGTGGGAAAGTCCTGCTGAAAAAGGAGTATTTGCAGGAAAAAGGGGAAAGGCTGGCAAAAGGGCAGTTGGTGGAGGTTGTCAAGTCGTTGAATGAAGTTACTGCTGGTCTACTTCTTGCTGATAAGGAGGGATTTGCAGTGATATATAGTGCTGAGCCAAAAAAAGGAGAAAATTTGCGTGGAGGAGATATCGATCATTTGTGCGCAGGGATAAAGAAACAATTCCAGTGGAAATAAAGCAAATGACATCTTATGATGCAATAAGACGGGAAATAGAAAAAGCTTTCCGAAAACCGCAGGCATATTGGATGATAATTTTTTATGGTGGAAATGAATTAGCACAACTTCGGTGGGTATTAGATAACTTATTTGCAACAGGAAAGCCGGAGGGAAGTAAGATTACGGTTGATGTTTATTTACAGCGAGCTAACGCCGTGGAATATATAGGGAGATGGCAATAAAATGACGAAGCGTTGCCGATATGAGCGTGAGAAGGTGCGAGTTGTTCCGGAGGATTCACAGGGACGATTGGAATGGTTTCGCAGGCAAGTGGATCAGCTTATGAAAGACAAACGCATTGGAGTGCAATGGTTTGGAAATTATTTTATCAGCACCATTGATTTTGCCGGAGAAAGGGAGTATCGGTGCGATATGTATTTCTGCGAAGTGGATGGATTCTGCGGGTGGCTTTTGTGGTCTCGGCTTGCGTTTCAAAGTAGCGATCTATTGTGTGTTTGGATTGCAATAGATGCGGATCAGCAGCGAATATGGTATTTGAAGACTGGTCGCTCGGTGCCATTGTCAGAGTTGGAAGAATGCCCATTCCCGGAAAAGTGGATACAGAAGAGTGCAGTTATTCCAATAATGGCGGAAATAGGGAAGCTACATCCAGTTGAAAAGTTATCACACTGGGAGGTTAATTACGCAGTAATATTTGATGTTGCTGATAAGCCTATTGTTACCAACGGCGTGGAGTTTTGGTTAGCATCGGAAGATGAAGAATTGCCTTCGTATGAGATTATAGATCAGTGGTTGGGAGACGATCGCTACAAAGGTGGAATTGAGTATTTCCTGAAGCACTTTATGGAGGAGGCGGAGCCAGATGATGAGGCGCCAACATTGGCAATTTATGAGCGCAACATTAAAATAGTGCAACAGTGGTTGCGGCGCCAACAATCAATGAATCTTTCTATACGGAGCGATTAAAGGAATTAAGCAAGATCATAGAACGTAGCGAACTCCACAGCAAGGACGACCTGGGAGGAAGAGGCTTCCACTAAGTCGATGGTGAGGTTGCGCATTGGCAGGTGCGCCTGCTGGAGCGCCTGGATGGCTTTGCCTGCTTTTTCCGTAGCGTTTTTCAGCGTTTCGTGCAGCGCCGGTTGTGGCTTTGCGCCGATGTAGAGAATGACGCTTGCCAGTTGGGTGATTATCGAGGTGGATTCGCTCTGGTAGAAACTACCGGGGAGGCAGTAGACAAGAAGAAAGGGTGGATGGAGCGGCAGCGCCTTGCCGAGCGTGCCGTAATCGATGTGGTCGGCGTCGATGCCGATCGAATCGGCGTTGCTTCGCAGCAAATCCACAATCGAGTCCCAGAGCTGCGAGAACGTCATTTTGTCTCTCCCGATAGTGTCAGCATCCCGGAAATGGTGCCCGTGGAAGGGGCGCTTTCGCTGCGGCGGCGTGGACGGTGACGCTGGAGAATTTCCACCGCTGTGTTCCAGTTGGCGCGAGCTTCGCGGAGCAAGTCAGGGTTAATGTCGGGCAACCTACCCAGCAGGATGCGGGCAACCAGCCAGGCGGCGGGGAGTTTTACCCATTCCGGCGCATCGGCGGCGCTGGCGGGTTCTTCGATGTCGGCGTACAGTTTGATGATGCCCGAAGCGGCAGCTTCCGCTTCGGCAAATACCGTGTCGTCAGCGTTGGTAAGCGC
>JALWUI010000111.1 GCA_027082775.1 Candidatus Kapaibacterium sp. | reverse complement strand
CAATGCGGTAATTCCAGCGATACACAATCCCTGCGCCAGCGCTCCAATCTGAAATGGCTCGTCCTGCAAAGTACCCCTTTGTCGTTACATCGCCAATCTGTGGAAACTTTCCCTGCGCCAGTCCCTGCTGATAGTGGACAAAAGCCTCTGCTTCCCACTGCGATGGGGATGGGCATTGCTGATGCGTTCCGGATAGTACGAAGAAAACGAAGCGATTTTGCAGTAAATCGCGAGTATAACACACCGTAAAGACCGTCTTGTTGCCCGCCCGATCCTCCGCTTCAAACTGACCGAATCCATAGCTTCCCACAACTTCGGGACGGACTTCAAAAGTAGCTTGCGGCACTCCTTCCACAATGCGCGGTAACGTAAACCGCAGTCCCTGAAACAGCAAGGTGCGGATGGATTTTAATCCCCAATCATTATTCCGGTCGTCTCGTAAAACAATCAATGCTGAGCCATTCCCTTCGATCCCCTCCGCGATGGGAGCTAAGGTGTCCGGTACTTCCCGCACTTCCTCGAAAGATTGCCCGGCGACATTTCCGTAAGCATCGTAATCATCAACGCCGTAACCCAGACCATAGGAGTACATCCCGAATGGCTCATCCGCCTGGATAATATGCGTTCCGTACGGCACCTGGAGCTGCGCAAAGTAGTAACGGCTGACCCCGATTCGCTGGAAAATGGTGGTGTCTACCGGTTTGCCATCCAGCCGCAACGATCGCAGAGCGCTACGCGGTACAATCAGATTGATATAGTGGCGCCAGGTTCCTCGAACAGGAGTAGCAAACTGATAGTAAGGCAAAAACTGCTGCGTTGGCGTGATAAGAATCATCATTGGATCGCCGATCCGATCCCGCAAATCATCCGATCCGTGAGCATATTGTGCTACCAGTACCGGGCGATCGGAAGCGATTAAAATGTTATCCCGCACGTTGGAATTCTCATAGAACTCGCCAGCATTCAGCGTTGCTACCAGCCGGTTGTTCTCAAACACTTTCGTATTCGAATAGGCAGCCACCACTCGCACCGTGTACCGCTTTCGTTTCGCCAACTTGCCAACGTAAAAGTGCTTCCCCCACTTGGACATCGGCGGAATCTGCTCCACCAGATGATTACACGCCTGCACCAGCGGCGGCACATACGCACAGGAATGTCCGCTAAACACAGCGACCGGCTTGCTTGCCCGGATATAGGAACCGGTAAGATCGCTGGGAGATCGAATGTCATAGGCGGCAATCACCTGGTACACTTCGCCGCGGTCCAGTTCAATAGTAAATGGCACACCCGGTGGACGCCGCTTCCGGGTTTCAGCCGTTGGAACAATCGTCACTTTTGTGTCATCTTCAGTCGCAATAATGGCAAACTGCGACAGGTAATCCCGCGACAGCTTCGTATAAGCCACAACCCGATACTCTGTGCCCAGCGCCGATACCGGCAATCCCAGGTACGTATCAGTCGACTGCGGACGCCGGTTCAATCCGTACACAGAAATGGGTTGATCAGCGACAATATGAATGGCTTTGCGGCTTTTCACCTCCGAACTCACTATTTGTGCCCCCGGCGGGATCGAAACATTCACAACACTTCGCGCCGGCACCTCCACCTCCCGATAGAACCGCAACTCTTCAATCTCAATACGCACGCGAGCTTCACGCACTGCGGTGATAAAAAGCTCTAATCGAAGATTGGGTCGACCACCCTGCTGACGGTAGTTCTTCTGGAAACAGAGCCAGAACTCTTTTCCGTAGGAATCTATCCGGGCAAAAGCAACGGCGCTGCTGAAAAAAAGGAAAATGACAATCTTAGCGGACCAGCGTAAACGGCAGCACATAAGCACCTCTCTCTGTCTCCATTACCAAAAAGTACAGCCCATTTGCATAGACTTCCGGAAACTCAAATTTCTGCTTTAGGTAGACTTCAGCTTCCTGTCGCGGCAGTTGTCGCTCCACAATTTTCGTACCATCGGTAGCAAACACTCGAAAGGTCACCGGTGAGGGCGCAACTAAACGATAGCGAACGGTAAGCCGGTAGCGGAGTGGATTCTCACTGAGAATTTCCAGTACATCTCCTTCAACAGACCGTACGGGCGGCGACGTGATCCGGATGATTCCTTTCGCCTTTGCGATTGGCAGCGGCTGCCCATCAACCTCGATGCTTTGCAATTCGACCACAGCAATGGAATCACTGCCCGCCAGCACTTCCCAGCGGAGCAGCGCAATGCCCTGATCAGCAGGCAATGTCACAGAATCACACACAACCGCAATCTCAGCAATCCCGGCATCCCAATCCACCGTCTCAGATACCACTTTCGGCTGGTTACACTGCGCAGCATACCCCTCTGCCGGCTGCATTCCCTGCCAGACCAACAGTCGATAGGCATAGCGCAATCGAATTTTTATTTTCTGCGCTCCCGGAGGAACTTCTCCTACTATCGGCTGAACCAGCACACTACCTCGCTCACCACTGGTATCCTGTAATGCCACCTCTTGCGCCACTACGCCAGTACTGAGTACAATGCTGAACAAAAGAATCCATCGCCACTGCATAAGCACCGTCCTTTTTAATTCACTCCATAGAACATTGCTGTATTTCGCTGCGGATAGCACAACAAAACGTGGTAATCCGGCAACCGCTCCATAGAAAAAACAATCGGATAGGTTGTAGACTGGGGTATCCCTGGTCGATCAACCTCTCGCACTGCCAGCATCAATGCTAACAGCACCGTTAAGCCCCACTCAATCAGTTGATCCACTATCGGTCGTATCATCGTGCTGTCCCTGACGAAAAATTGCTCTTATTGGTTCCAGATGTCGAATAAAAATCTGCAAACACACCAAAGTTGTTATCAGAACAAGCAGTGACGAAGGAACGCAATCGGTAGTCCGCAGCAGATCGATATAAAATGGTGGCGCTGACCACAGCAGTATCGGCGTACCCAGAGCGCCGGCAACATTGCCAACGTGCACATTGCGACGGATGACGAAATATCCCGTCAGCCACATCAAGAGAAAGAACACAATGGGAAGCGGATGGAAAACCAGAAATCCTCCCGCAGCAGTCGCCAGTCCCCGTCCGCCGTGGAAGCGGAGCCAGACGGGATAGTTATGCCCGGTCACAGCAAAAAACAGTGCACCAGCCGCCAGATAGCATTGATCAGGGAACAACATCAAACTGCCGGCTACTGCTATTGCTCCTTTGGCAGCATCCAGGATTCCCACAACGATTGCTAAATCCAGCCGCCGGGTTACATCAAAGACATTGCGAGCGCCAACGTTTCGACTTCCCACCCGGCGCACATCGATCCCATAACGCTTTGCCAGCAAGTATGCAAAAGGGATCGATCCAACAAAGTATGCCCCAACACTCACTATCAGCCATTGCAGGATCACCATTGTCTCCGCCCTTTTCTTAACCGGCTCTCACCACAGTGGGCTGATAACCAGCAGCACCAGCATAGCCTCAACGCCATCATTGCTCAGTACCTCAATCATCCCGACGCCCGGTGTACACGCTACAGCACATTACCTATGCCCTGCCATACTTGTGGCCTGTACTGCTTATTCACCGGAAGCAGCGACTGGCTGCTGGAGCGCGGTATCAAGCCCTTTTTGAAAAATCCCAACTGCCCGATCAATCTCGTCAGGTGTGTTATAAAAATGTGGCGAAAACCGAATTTTGCCACTACGATAAGCAATGTGCACACCGTGCTCCATACAAAATTTGGCAACTGCTTTTGCCTGCACCTCATTCTCTCCCACCTGAATGGTCAAAATTCCCGCCCGCAGTTCGCGATCTTCGGGTGTGTACAATTTTACCGATTCGATTTCCTGCAACTGCTCCTGTAAATATTGCACCAGATGAGCAATTCGCTGTTCGATCACCGCTGGCGAAATTTTCAAGAGGAGATCAAGAGCTGCTTCCATTCCATAAAAGCCGGGATAATTCAGTGTTGCTGCCTCAAACTGCCGCGCCTGCGGAACCGGCTTCTGATCATACCGGAAAAAATCCCACGGATCCGGGACGGACAGCCAGCTAAAAGGTGTTCGGCGAAGTTGCGCCTGCAACGCCTCGGAAATGTACAGAAATCCTGTGCCGTGCGGCGACATCATCCATTTCTGCCCGCCAGCCACCAGCGCATCTACCGGCGTTTGCTGCACATCGATCTGTATACTGCCAACAGCCTGAATAGCATCTACCAGAAGCCAGCATCCATATTGGTCACAAAGCTGTCGCAAGGCTGTCAACGGCGTACGATAACCGCTCAGAAACTGCACGGCACTGACAACAATCGCCCGGGTGCGCTCGCTGATGTATTGTGAAAAAAGCTCAGGCGTTGATCGACCATCGGGTGCCGGCAATAATCGCACTCTTACTCCCATTGTCTCCAAAGCGCGGTACGGGTATACATTGGCGGGGAATTCCTGATCAATCATTAAAATCTCATCGCCAGACTGCCACGGCAATCCCTGGGCAAGGATCTGAATGCCAGAAGAAGTGTTGTGCATCAATGCAATTCGGTCAGGAGTTGTGTTGATCAAAGCAGCGATTTTTTCTCGACACCGCCTCACAATCTCCCAGTCATCCTGCCAGAAATTGATCTTGCCTGCGGAACGTTCGTGCAAATAATACGAAACAGCCTTCACTACTGGCGTTGGCAAGGGACTGGTTGCTGCGTGATTCAAATAAACAGTGGTACTTCCCTGCAAGTACGGAAACAATTCCCGGTAATCCATTGCGCTTTCTTACTGCGTTGAACATCTTATAAAGTTGCAAAGTTACGCATTTACCTCCGCTTAGCAGTTCAATCCCGCGTGATGTTGTCTGGCATCCAGAATGGGACACCCGGTAGAAATGATCTCCTGAGTGAGAGTAGTGCTCAGACTTCACCGAATGCCAATAAAAAACCCTCCCTGAAACTCCTCTACCGGAGTCGGGGAGGGTTTCGATCAAATCTCAATGGCTCCGTTCCCCTACCGCACCACGTGTACCGGCTGCACTAAGGTCTCCCGATTCTCCAGCGTCATCTTGCAGAAATACAACCCGCTGGCTACCAATTGCCCCTGCTCATCCCGTCCATCCCAGATCACCATCTGCTCACTCCCCGCTTCCCGTACCTCATCCACCAACCGCTTCACCACCTTCCCGTAACTGTCCACA
>JALWUI010000110.1:12082-19081 GCA_027082775.1 Candidatus Kapaibacterium sp. | reverse complement strand
CGGTACCTCTACAAAGTACAATGATGCAACGGAGACCAAAGCCATTAAAACAGTGTTTGGTGAACGTGCTTACCAGATACCAGTAAGTTCGACCAAGTCGATGACGGGACATTTATTGGGAGCAGCCGGAGCCGTGGAGGCAGTGGCAACGATCTTAGCCATTGTAAATGGCAAAATTCCACCTACCATTAACTATGAACATCCGGATCCCGAGTGTGACCTTTTTTATGTTCCAAATGTTCCGATAGAACGTCCAGTTCGGGCGGCGTTGAGTAATGCTTTTGGGTTCGGTGGCCACAATGCGACGCTGTGTTTCAAAAAATTTGAGGAATAATTCGCGGTGCTCCGGCAATGGAAGGGAAGCATAACCGGGATGGGGATTTCTCCCCTGATCTTTCGCAACAGGAACTCTTTCCTTCCTATGGCATTTTACGACCGGAGCATCGACAGTTTCTGGAACAACTCTTGGGAACTCCTCCTCGCAATTGGACTTTTTTTGAGCAGGCGTTGATTCATCGCTCTTACCTGGAACAGTTGCCTGCGGACGTTCAGCCACGCTATTCCAATGAACGGCTGGAGTTTTTAGGTGATGCGCTGTTGGGATTTCTTATTGGGGAATTACTTTTCTGGCGTGTTCCTGCATTGAGCGAAGGAGATTTGACCGAAATTCGTTCCAGTTTGGTCAATAAAAAAGCGCTGGCATATTGTGCAGAGCGCCTGCATCTGGGAGAATACCTGTTTCTGGGTAAAGGTGCTGCTGCATACGTTGCCCAGCATCGGGCAGCCTCCATCTTAGCGGACGCCTTTGAGGCGTTGCTGGCTGCCGTCTATCTGGATCAAGGGATGGACAAGGCACGGGAGTTTGTTTTGCGATACGTCGTGCAACCTTTGCAGCAATTGCCAGATGCTCTCAACCGTAACTATAAAAGCACCTTGCTGGAATACGTTCAGGCGCGTTGGGAAGGACGGCAGCCGGAGTACAGGGTGGTAGATCAATATGGACCTGACCACGATCGTACCTATGTCGTTCGTGTGTTAGTGGGAGGGGAATCCGTGGGCATAGGCATAGGCAAAAGTAAGCGCGACGCAGAGCAACAAGCAGCGTATCATGCGTTAACACAACTTGGAGTTTTACAATCACAAGAAGAGGGATAGGATAATGCGAGCAGAACTGGAGTATCGTCAGATCGTTGAGCCAACGCTACTGGAAAAAAGTCGATCGGGACGGCGCGGGTATACGTTGCCAGCAATGGATGTTGAAACGTCCCCCTTGGAATCCTTCGTCCCTGCTTCGCTTCTTCGCTCAGAGCCACCAGCGTTGCCAGAGTTAAGTGAAAATGAAGTTGTGCGCCATTTTGTACGCCTCTCTATCCTTAATCACCACGTGGACAAGGGTTTTTATCCGCTGGGGTCGTGCACGATGAAGTACAATCCGAAGGTTAACGAACAGGCGGCTGCATTGCCGGGTTTCCTGACATTGCATCCGCTCACTCCGGCTCGGTTGGTGCAGGGAGCATTGCAATTGATGTATGAACTTCAGCAGGCGTTAGCGGAAATCACCGGGTTACCGGGGGTGTCGCTGCAACCTGCGGCAGGGGCTCACGGAGAGTTAACAGGGATCTTAATGTTTCGGGCTTATCATCGGGATCGAGGCGAAGGTCACCGAAATGTGATTTTAATTCCTGATTCAGCCCACGGGACAAATCCAGCAACGGCTGCGCTGAGCGGTTTTCGAGTGGTCAGCGTCCTTTCCAACGAATTTGGGCGAGTGGATCTTGAGGACTTGCGTCAAAAACTGGATGAGAACGTAGCAGGAATGATGCTCACCAACCCAAATACCGCGGGTATTTTTGAGCGGGAAGTGTACCAGATCCAGCAGTTGCTGCACGAGAAAGGAGCGTTGTTTTATATGGATGGTGCCAATCTCAACGCGCTGGTTGGACAGGCTAAACCGGCAGCGTTTGGTGTAGATTGTATACATATCAACCTGCATAAAACCTTCTCGACTCCCCACGGCGGTGGTGGTCCAGGTTCTGGTCCGGTTTGTGTTCGAGCCGAGCTGGAGCCCTATTTGCCTGTTCCCCGCATAGAGCAGACCTCTGAGGGTATGTATCAGTTCAACTGGGATTATCCCAAAAGCATTGGCAAAATTCACAGTTTCTGGGGGAACTTTGGGATGATGGTGCGTGCTTATGCCTATATTACGTTGATGGGCAATGAAGGGCTCAAAGAAATCAGTCGCGGGGCGGTGCTGAATGCAAACTATTTGTTTGCTAAACTGCGACATCTATTCCAAGTTCCTTTTGCCGAACAACCCATGCACGAGTTTGTCATCAGTGGGAGCAATCTTAAGTCATATGGGGTTAAGACCCTGGATGTTGCAAAGCGATTACTGGATTTTGGCTTCCACGCTCCGACCATTTATTTCCCTCTCATTGTACCGGAAGCAATGCTGGTAGAACCCACGGAAAGTGAAACGGCAGAAACCTTAGAAGCCTTTGCTCAGGCAATGGAGCAGATTGTTCACGAAGCGCAGCAGGAACCTGAAAAACTCAAGAATGCACCATATACGACCCCTGTTCGTCGCCTCAATGAAGGCTTGGCATCCAGGAAGTTAATCGTTCAACAATGAAAGTCTGGATTTTTAGCAGTGTTGTATGGATTGCCTGTTTTTTGGCAGGAGTAGCACAGTATACGCAGTTTGGGAAAAACAAGATCCAGTACCACACCGAAGACTGGGAGGTGTTAACGACTCCGCATTTTGATGTGTATTACCCGAAAGGGTATGCCATTTTGGCAAAATTTGCTGCTGCCACGGCTGAACAGGCTTTGCCACGTATTGAGCGCATAATGTTTTATACCATCGTGGACCGCATTCCCATTATTGTCTACAGATCCCAGAATGAGTTCCAGGAGACCAACGTGATTGCTCCGATTTTACCTGAAGGGGTCGGTGGATTTACGGAGATGCTGAAGAACCGCGTGGTGGTGCCGTATGATGGAGATTGGGCACAATTTCAGCACGTTGTGGTCCACGAGCTGGTCCACGGGATGATCAATCAAATGTTTTATGGAGGATCGCTTCGGACTGTCCTTTTGCGGACCAATCTGCCTGAACTCCCGCTGTGGATGAATGAAGGGTTGGCAGAATATATCAGCTTGCAAGGGCTGGATATCGGTACGGATATGTTCTTGCGCGATATTGTGATGAGTGAAGCCTTACCTCCTTTGCGGATGCTGGATGGATATTTCGCATATCGGGGAGGACAGTCCTTTTACTGGTTTGTGGAGCAGCGGTATGGACAGCGGAAGATAGGGGCGCTGCTGCAGCGATTATTACTGGTGAAACGTCTGGAAGATGCCTTTGAGCTTACCTTTGGCAAGCCCTTTGCAGATGTGGCAGAGGAATGGGAAAAGTTTTTGAAAAGACGGTATTGGCCCGACATAGATCGCTTTCAGGACATTGAGGAAGAAACACAGCGCCTAACTGCCCACCGCAAGCAGGGGAATTTTTATAATTCTTCACCAGCGATTTCTCCGGATGGGAGTAGAATCGCATTTCTTTCAGATCAAGGAGGAGTTTTTGCTGTATATGTGATGGATATTACCACCGATCCTCCCAACGTGCGTAAACTGGTAAGCAGTTATCGGGGACCAGACTTTGAAGAATTGAATATTCTGACACCTGGCATTAGCTGGGCACCTGATAATCGGCACCTTGCGATTACGGCGAAGTATCGCAATGAGGATGTGCTTTATGTATATGATCTGGAATCTGAAACCTACCAGCGTCATTCGTGGGGATTTGAGAAGCTACACTCGGCAGAGTGGTCACCGGATGGAAGGAAAATTGCTTTCGCCGGCACCCGGAATGCTCAGTCTGATATTTTTGTCTGGGACATCGATCAGGACTCTCTCTATCAGCTAACCAATGATTGGTATACAGATGTACAGCCAACGTGGCGTGGGAACAAGGGGATATTTTTTATCTCTGATCGACGATCAAAAAACCATATCGATAAACCCTGGCGGTGGGAACTTCGGCAATGGGATGTATTTTATGTGGATTTCTCGGAACGCAAAGTTGAACCGATTACCCATTCTCCATCGGTTCGAGAGTATGACCTTCACTATGTTGAGCACCAGCAAAGTTTATATTTTACCAGCGACTACAGCGGGATTGCGAATATTTACCGATACGATTTGCGCAAAGACTCTTTGTGGGCTGTAACGGCGTTTTACTCCCCGGTGTACCAATTTTCATTGACTCCCGATGGTGAAAAACTGGTTATGGCAGCCCAGAATGCAGGTGGTTACGACCTGTTTCTGATGCGTTTTCCATACGTGCAGCAAATAGCGCTGGAACAGCTCCCAAAAGTTGCTTTCGAGACAGAATCTCAGCACCGAAACTTCAGAGGGGAAGAAGAAACAACCGGTATATCGAGAAAATTTGTTCCCCTGGCAGGTGGGCAGGTTGCGGTTCAGTTTCGGCGACAACGGTTGATTACGCCGACCGAGGAATCATCGGGATTAACATCGGCTTCTGATACCTTAGTACAATGGGATCCGGATACGGTGCAACCTTATCGCTACAGGGTGAAATTTTCACCGGATATTATTCTGGGAAGTGCAGGCTATGATGTGTATTTTGGCGTTTTGGGACAGGTTTTTATGATGTTCAGTGATATGCTGGGTAATCACCAGATTTTCCTATCAGCGAATTTGCTGTACGATGTAAACAACAGCGACTTCTGGTTGCAGTATGCCTTGCTTCCGTATCGCAATGACTACTATTTTCAGGGATTTCATACTGCCCGGTTTGTTCTTCGGAACAGCCGACTTTACCGCTTCCGTTATTTGGGTGTTGGGACAGCAATCAACATTCCTATCGACCGATTTAATCGGGTCGAAGTACAGGGATTAGGACTTGGGACCTTTACTGAAAATATTGATGATCCTCAGGAAGACATTCAGACCTACCATGCGCTTGTGCAAACGCGATTTGTTCACGATGACGCGCTCTGGTCACCAGCGCTGGAGCCATATCGAGGAACAAGATGGTCGATCGGCATTGAAGGAATACCGGCATTTGCCAGTTCTTCTCTGGATTTCTGGACCCTGGAAGGAGATTTACGGGGATACTTGCCAGTGTGGAAAGACCTATATGTGCTTTCCGCTCGATTGGCAGGAGCAGGAAGCTGGGGGCAGACGCCCCAGCGGTTTTATTTACTGGGCATTGAGCAGTGGGTGAATCCAACTTTTTCTGGAAATACCCTGCCGTTTCGGAATGCCGAGGATTTGTTCTTTTATGCTCCCATCTATCCGACTCGAGGAGCTCTGGTGAACGAAAAAAATGGTCGGTATTTTCTGTTGTCGAATCTGGAGTTCCGCTTCCCACTGATTCGCTTGCTGGTGCCTGGACCGCTTCCGCTGGCGCTGTCCAATATCCGGGGGGCACTCTTTGCTGACATTGCAGGGGTTTGGGATACGGACTTTCGGTGGTTTACGGAAGTAGAGGGACGCCGAGTGACACGCAATTTGTTTGCTTCCGTTGGTGTGGGAACCCGGTTTATTCTCTTTGGATTGCCATTGCGAATTGATGTGGCGTGGAAATATCTGGGAGAGCAATTTTCCCGTCCCTTCTGGCTGTTTTCGCTGGGCTTTGCTTACTGATTGCTGGAATTGAAAGTCAGCTTGTACGAATGTAAATAGATCCAATCAGAGGATCGTGAACAACGTGATTTTGAATGTGTTCGATGGCTCTTGCTGTGAGCACTGTTCCAGAGGCAGCAAGTTTCATACCGGCGTTCGTAATGAGATCGCGTGCCAGGATCATTCCTTCCCGTAGGTCAGCCAGGCTCACGACTTGAACGTATTTCTGCAGGTCCTGCCGTAGGTTTGCCCAGATATATTCGTCCAGCAGGGTTACAAAGCGGGGATCGTATACCTTCTTGATGTCGTGCTGCATTTTCTCCATTGCTTCCAGGGGGGAAAGCGAAAAAGCATAGCGATACATTTGAAAGTCGTAAGCGATGCGCAAAATGCGAGATTCTATGGGAATGAGGCCTTTTTCAGTGCGGTCCGGGAAACCTGTGCCATCGTAGTTTTCAAAGAGCGAATGGAGAATGGTGCGGATTGGATGGAGAAAAGGGATAGGTTCCAGAATCCTATCGCTGCAATAGGGGATTTGATGCATAAGCTGGTGGGTCGCAATGCCATTGACCGTTGGAGGCTGGTGGAGTAATTCGTCCGGAAGGAAGATTTTTCCGATCAAAGCGATGCGTGCAGCAGCACCGATGTTTTCGATTTGCTGGCGATTCAGCTCTCCAAAGTGCTCAGCGATCCATTGAGCAATGTGGCGGACTTTGTCTGTGATTTCCGTTGCTTCTGGCAGGACAGAAACCTGAATTTGTTCCAAAGTCTGGAGTACCTGTTCTTGAAAATTCTTAACAGTTTCCCGCAGATGGGAAAGCTCTGCCTGGAGTTTTTGATTCAGATGGTGAAGGGTATGGAGACGGCGAAGGCGGTTGATCCGCAGATAGAAATATTCAGGGGAGTAGGGAAGAAGCAGAATGTCATCAATTCCTAATTCCATTGCCTGAAACCGTAACTCGGTTTCGGAAGGTTTGGTCAAAAGCATAATAAGCGGGGAAGATATGGTGTCTTCACGAATTTTTTTCAGCAAGTCTAAGACTGGAAGGTCCTGGAGATCGGAAGAGAGGATGAGCAGAACAGAACTTTGAGCTGTCATTAGCATTTCGTATGCGGTGTAGCCAGCCGTAGTGGTCAGGATGCGGGCACGAGGATACAATTGCGCTAATAAATGTGCTGTTGATTGGAGCAACTGTGGGTCCTGTGTGGCAACGATAAATTGCATTGCCATTGGTTGCTTATTACAAAGGTGTTTCCAGGAAACTGGACGTTGGTAAGTATTCCACCAGGATACTGATCCGACGATTGCTGGAGTCAAATGGATTATTAGGGTTTTTGAGCTTGCGA
>JALWUI010000110.1:0-12072 GCA_027082775.1 Candidatus Kapaibacterium sp. | reverse complement strand
GTCCGGGCCATAGACCGTTTTCTTCCAGAAAGCGCCGGGCAGCATTGGCGCGATCGGTGGATAATTCCCAGTTCGTGTAGTTTTTGCCGGGGAATGGTCGACTATCCGTATGGCCCTCAATTCGGATGTGGTTGGGCAGTTTTCCTAATTCCTGTGCTAACATTCGCAGAATACGCTTTGCTTCAGGTGTCAGTGTTGCTTTCCCGACCTCGAAGAAAGCGTTGTTTTCTTTTTCAATCAGTTCGATGCGAAGCCCTTCCTGGGTGATGGAAAGCTCGATGTGCTGAAGGAGCTTTTGCAGATTCGGACTTTGCTGAGCAACTCTTTGGAGAAGCTCGCGAAATTCTTTTTCCTTTGCCTTTAGTGCTTCAGCCGCTTTGGCGCTATCTTGAAGTGCAATGAAGTATTTTGCCCGTTGTGCACTGTCCAGACTCAGTAGCTTTTTGGGTAGCCGATTCGTCGTTTGCTCTGTTGGATCGTGAAAATTATCAATGAATTCTGGATCATTTTTGTTGAAAATATATCGTGCCGGTTTTGCGTGATCAATTCCTACCGGTAAAGCTTTGCCTGTTAGGAAACTGAAGGGACCAGGCTCTCGAAAGTACGCCGCAATATCCCGTTTTGCCGACTTGCTTAATCCCATAATCCACATTACCAAAAAGAAAGCCATCATTGCGGTGACAAAGTCTGCATAGGCAACTTTCCACGCTCCGCCGTGGTGCCCATGCCCTGCTGTTTTCTTAATCTTTTTTATAACAACCGGCTCTTCCTGCTTCTGTTGTTGTTCTTCAGCCATCGAAGTGAATTATCGTTGTTTGACGGTCTCTTCCATTTCCTGGAATGTTGGTCGATGGTCCGTTTCGATGGCCCGCCGGGCATACTCTACAGCGATCAATGGAGGCATTCCTTTAACGAAAGCTAAGATGCCCGCCTTGAGCACTTTCAAGTACTCCATCCGGGCGGCATTGCTGTGTTCAGTACTTTTGGCTATTGGACCCACCATTCCGTACGAGAGCAGAATCCCCAGGAAGGTACCGACCAATGCTGCCGCCACACTGTGACCAATCACAGCCGGTGGTTGGTCGATTTTGCCCATCGTAATAACCACCCCCAGAACAGCCGCAACAATCCCTAAGCCGGGAAAAGAATCTGCCATAGTTGTAAGGGCAGAGGAGGGCTTTTCTTCTTCGTGATGCATGGTTTCTAAGTCTAAATCCATCAGGTCTTCCAGCTCGTTGGCTGGTACACCACCGTTCAGAACGACTTTGAAGGTGTCAGCTAAGAAGCTGACGGCATGATGATTTTTCAGAAAGGATTCATACTTTGTAAAAATAGAGCTTCCTTCAGGATTTTCGACGTGTGGTTCCAGCGCAATCAGACCATCTTTTTTTGCTAACTGAAACAGTTCGTACAGCATCTTCAGGGTTTCCAGATACTGTTCTTTGGTAATTTTAAAGCCACCCTTAAGCGCTTCAATGGCGCCGCTGATCGCTTTCTTGACCACCGGCATCGGGTTCGCCAGGAGAAAGCCTCCAAAAGCAGCGCCGCCAATGATAATAAATTCGTTAATCTGGAAGAGAATCGCAAAGTTTCCGCCGTGAATGGCGTATCCCAAAGCTACACAGGCGAAAACGATAATTAACCCAACAATACCCATTCCTTGTAGTCAGAGGCTATATTATTCCACACACTTTTTCGTTTCCACTTTTTTCAAATATATGGAAATTTTGAGCAGTATCAAAAGATCGAACCTTGATTATGGTTTACATAACACGCAGAGCAACGTTTTCTGCTGCCCATCGATTGTATAATCCGAAATTTTCGGATGCGGAAAATGAGCGAATTTTTGACAAATGTAACAATCCGCTTGGTCACGGTCATAACTATGTGCTGGAGGTTACAGTGGCAGGCCATCCAGATCCGGAGACCGGATATGTGCTGGATTTGAAAGAGCTCAAGGCAATTATTGACCGGGAAATTATCGAAGCAGTGGATCACAAACACCTGAACTATGATGTCCCCTTTCTGCGAGGAGTTATTCCAACAGTGGAGAATCTGGTCGTCATCTTTTGGCGTATTCTGGAATCGAAACTGCCGTCCGGGAAGTTGTATCGTATTCGCCTCTTTGAGTCTGATGCAAACTGGGCAGAATATTATGGAGAACCGGTTGAAGTGAAAGTGCAGGAGGAGGGATGAAGAAAGTGTGGCTACAGACGGGTGATGGGAACGGCGAGACAGCTATCACAAAACAGTCGTTCGATGCCAATGGATCAATGCCGCTGTCGGAAGAAGAAAAGGCGGAAATGTTGCAGCAAGCAGAGCAGAAATTTGTGGAATTGTTCCAGATCTTCCGTATCTCTCTGCAAGATCCCAATGCAACTGAGACGCCGAGGCGGCTGGCAAAAATGTGGGTAGAGGAGCTGTTTCGAGGACGGTTTTCTGGTCCCCCAAAAATCACCATTTTCCCCAATCGGAAAGGGGTTGATGAGCTGATTATCAGTAAGGGGATTAAAGTGATTTCTGTCTGTTCGCACCACTGGCAACCGATCATCGGGGAGTGTAGCATTGGCTATCTGCCCGGACAGTATATCATTGGGTTGTCGAAACTGACCCGTATTGTCGACTGGTTTGCCCGGCGAGCACAGATTCAAGAGGAATTGGGAGAACAAATCGCTGATTTTATCGAGGAATTGATACATCCGAAGGCATTGGGGGTCGTCATTACTGCCCGACATTATTGTATGATTGCTCGAGGTGTAGAGGCAGATGATGAGCGGTCGCAAATGGTAACTTCCGTGATGCGGGGATTGCTGGCAAAGGATATGAACTTGCGCAACGAGTTTTTACAGCTCATCCGGCAATAATTTGATGAAGCTGCTGGGAATTTCACTCGCCTGGTGCGCCGTGATTATCACCAGCTTTGCACAGCCTGGTTCGTATTTGCCCCAGTATATTGCTGATCGGCAGACAGCGTTCTGGTTTAAGCGAGCATTCCCTTTTGATACTATATCCATCCATGCCATACGACAGGCAACACAGGTACTTCGCCAGTGGAGCTTGAAAACACCAGCGACAGCGCAGGGGTATCGGTGGGTACCCGTAGGACCTTTTACTGCTGCTGGACGTATTATTTCGGTGGTTGTCGATCCCAACGATCATCAACAGTGGTACGTGGGAACAGCGGCTGGTGGCGTGTGGACAACTTCCGATGCAGGAAAATCGTGGATCCAGCTTCCAACCAATGGATTGCCCGTTTACGCCATCAGTGCGTTGGCCCTGGCAGGGGATACGCTTTTTGCGGGCACCGGCGAACCGAATTTTGCTTATCGGAACTATCCCGGGGATGGGATTTATTGGATTCTGCGGAGTGACCTGCACAGGGGATGGCGAAAGCTTTCGGAAAGCGTTGGAGGAACAATTGCTGTTATTGCAAACCAAAAAACCTCCACAACCAGAAACCACCCAACCGGACTCTACCAGCGCATCTCCCACTCCACATTCACAAGAATTCTGTCCGGAACCGTCACCGACTTCGCAACTCATCCCCTTGATTCCCAGCTCATTGTCGCTGTCATCGGAGAACCCTTTGGAAGTTCACAAAATGGCGTCTACAAAACCACCGATGGAGGAAAAACGTGGAAAAAAATCCAGCAGGGAGTGCCGTCAGACTTTGGACGCGCTGAGATTGCGTGGGATGCTGATGGCAACGCATTATATCTGCTGGTTGCCAACACCCAGGGTGGCTGGGGAGGACTGTACCGCTCACTGGATCAGGGAGAAAGCTTCCAACCAATTTCCACAGCACCGTCACAGCTTTTTGGGCATAATGTTACTTCCGGTCAGGGGTGGTATGACATTACCTTGGGGATCTCACCATATGATTCTCAGCACATCTGGATTGGTGGCGTATGGCTTTATCGATCCACTGACGGAGGTGCCAGTTGGAAAAAAATTTCAGATCTCCACGTCGATCAGCACAACATGGCTTTCATATCGAGAGACTCGGTCCTCGTGGTGAACGACGGCGGCGTCTATTTGATCGTCGACACTGTTGCACTCTACCGGAGTACTGGTTTGCTTTCAACACAGTTTTATGACATTGACCTGCACCCATTGCAGCCGATCGTGCTGGGGGGAACCCAGGATAATGGTGCTTTTCTGCTGACACAAAACGGCTGGGAGCAGATCATCCAGGGAGATGTCACGCGGTGCCTCATCCACAGCCAGAATCCTGATTTGCTTCTTCTCAATACGCCGTACGGCTATCTGTATCGCACAACATCTCAGGGACAGCAATGGCAGTTTTCTGGCGCGGGTATTGACTACAATGAAGTTCGGTTCTGGGAAACACCGCTGATCCAGAGTCACAAAAAACCGAGGGTATTTTATACAGCGACAAGCCGTGTTTACCGATCGACCGATGACGGCGTTCAATGGACTTCTGTTAGCCCACCCTTAGGAGGATCTCACATTCCTATTGTGGCATTGTCGGAATACGATACACAGACTTTTGCCGCGGCAACCTTAGATGGCAGAGTGTTCCTTACCCGTAGTGGTGGATTGCGATGGTCAGAAATAACGGGAGATTCGCTGCCACGTCGATTTCCTGCGACGATTGCTTTCCATCCTGCAACCGATCGCATTATGGTTGTTGGATATTCGGGCTATGGCACAAAGCATCTATGGCTAACCCGTAACCGGGGATTTAGCTGGCGCAGTATCGACGGAAATCTTCCAGATATCCCCGTTAACGTTTTTCGATTTGATCCTTACCGTCCCGATTCACAGTGGTATGTAGGAACAGATTTTGGCATTTTTTACACCGCAGATGCGGGCAAACACTGGCAGCCTTTGTACAACGGGATAGGCATAGCTCCGGTGACGGATATTGTCATTGATACAGTGCGGCGGGAGATTTTGATTGCAACTTACGGGATGGGGATCTGGAAAGTCGGGCGAGATGCAGTACCTGTTGAGCTGGAACTGTTTGAAGTTCAACAGGTATCTCCTCTGACCGTTGAGCTATTTTGGAAAATGCAGGTGCAAGATGAGGTTGAACGGTTCCGTATTACCCGGTTGTGTAGTGGGCAGCTACCTGTTATTGTAGGAGAGGTATTGCCGAGTTCAGCGAGTCTGTACACCGTGCGGGATTCACTGCGATCCTTAGCGCTCCAATGTGATACGCTTCAGTATCGTCTGGAGGCAATTCTTACCGATGGCACCCTCAAAGTGCTGGGAAATCGTACTGTGGTGTTGCGTTTGGGAAATTACGATCTCAGTCTGGTAGAGGCGCAGTGGACAGGGGAGCAACTATTAGTCCATTATCGACTGCCGAAACGCACGGCTGCCAGCTTGGATCTCGTTACGCTTGATGGTCGAACTATTTCGCTATTGCACCATCCCAGCCATCCCGGTGGAAATTTTGTGCTGACATTCCCATTGCGGTCCGATCAATATGCGCAGGGAATATTCTTTGTTCGTCTACGAACGCCGTCCAGGCAGGTTGTTTTGAGGGTGCAAAAGTTTTAATGGGGAATCCCGGTACAGAATATGAGCGACGATATTGGGAGCAACAGCAACTGGTTGCTGGCATTGATGAGGCCGGGCGTGGGGCGCTGGCAGGACCAGTCGTCGCTGCCGCCGTGGTGTTGCAGCCCGATGCCTATATTGACGGGGTGCGGGACTCCAAACAACTCCGACCCACCCGGCGCGAGCAGTTGTTTGCACAGATCACTCAGCAGGCACGGTCGTGGGCAATAGCCTGGGCAGATGTCGAGGAAATCAACCGATGGAATATCTTGCAGGCAACAATGGTAGCAATGAGGCGAGCAGTAGAGCAACTCACTATACAACCTGATGTGCTTTTCGTTGATGGCAACTACTTTGTCACTGACCTGCAGATCCCGGCTGTCACAATCCCTCAGGGTGACCAGCGGTCGTTATCCATTGCCGCTGCTTCGATTCTGGCAAAGGTCTGGCGGGATCGATGGATGGTGGAAATAGCCGATCCCCAATTTCCGGAATATGGGTTTGCCCGGCATAAGGGATATGGTACCCGACAGCACCGGGATGCTATTCAGCAATTTGGTGTAACGCCGTTACATCGAAAAAAGTTTGTTCAGCGAATTCTGGAGCAGTGCCGTGAATCTCTTTTTTAAAAACATTCGGGTTATCAGTCCTGTAGATCATCTGGACGGAACGTATAATCTCTGGATTCGGGAAGGACGTATCGAATACATTGGGCAAGAAGCACCATCCAGAGTTACCGATGCTCGCCCTAAGACCATCGAAGCCCACCATTTAGTTGCCGTTCCGGGATTGTTTGATATGCACGTGCACTTCCGTGATCCGGGAGCTCTGCACAAAGAAGATACCCTCTCAGGCATTGCGGCAGCAGCAAACGGAGGATTTACCGGAGTGCTGTGTATGCCCAATACAGAGCCGCCCTTAGACAATGCTGAGACCATCCAGATGCTCCAGGCAAAGGGTGAGGGCAAACCCGTGGATGTGTTTTACAGTGCGACGATTACCAGAGATCGACGGGGACAGGAACTGGTGGATTTTGCGAGCTTGCTGGACATTGGAGTCATTTGTTTCACAGACGATGGAAGCTCTGTTCCGACTGCGGGGGTATTGCAACGAGCTTTCCGATCCTTAGCGCCGTACGATGGACTTATTGCTGAGCATTGCGAAGATACGTCGTTGACTCAGGGATTCGATATCAATGAGGGGATTGTTTCCGCACGGCTGGGACTTCGGGGTTATCCAGCGATAGCAGAAGAACTCATCATTGCCCGCGACATTCTGCTGGCAGCAGCAACGGGCAACCGACGACTTCACATTTGCCACCTGAGCACTCGTGGAGGCGTCGCGTTGCTGCAGCGAGCAAAAGAATCCGGGCAACGGGTCACTGCTGAGGTAACCCCGCATCATCTGACACTCACCGAGGAAGCAGTTGGGCACTTTCAGACCAACGCAAAGATGAGTCCTCCTCTACGAACCGAAGCTGATATTGAGGCACTCATTACAGGCCTCAAATCGGGCATCATCGACTGCATTGCAACAGATCACGCCCCACATGCGTGGTGGGAAAAGGAGGTGCCATTTTCCGAAGCACCTTACGGGATCATTGGATTAGAAACAGCGCTGGGACTGATTTTGACGTTCCTCCATCACCGGCATCAAATCGAACTGGAAAAAATCGTTGAATGGATGGCAGTCAATCCGAGAAAGATCCTGGGGCTGCCGCAGCCCCGAATACAGGTTGGGGAAGAGGCTAATTGTACTATCTTCGACCCACAGGCGATGTGGGTTGTGGATGTCCATCACTTCCGCTCTAAGTCACGAAACACACCTTACCACGGAATGCAATTAAAGGGGAAACCCGTGATGATTATCAACAATCGGCAGGTTGTGGAATCGACACTTTAAGCAATACGGTGTCAAACCTCAGACAGCGAGGAAATTAACCTGCTAACAAAATAAGAAGTTCTGGAACAACGTTTATGGTATTTTCCATCGGCGCGTAGCGCAGCCCGGTAGCGCACCACCTTGGGGTGGTGGGGGTCGCGGGTTCAAATCCCGCCGCGCCGACAGGCAGACGATAGAATTATGAGCGGATGGAAGAACTGACAGCACAGCCTGAAGCTACAGGTGCGCACGAGGATGCGTTTTAAGCAATTGCGAGTTTTTTTTGTCCTGGTTCTCCTCAGCACCTCCTTTTATTCCTTTCAGTTCTTTGCTCTTGGCACCTATGGAGTAAAACTGAGCGATATCCTGCTGGTTGCTTTTTATGGCTGGTTAGCGTGGCGGGTAGCAACGCGGGGGATAACGCTATCGCCTCTGCTTCATCCAATAACTTTGCTCTTGTTTTTCCCATTGTTAGCTGTTGCTTTTTCTGTTGTCACTCCCATTGTGTCGCTGGGACAGGGAACACAGTTTCTGAAAACCTTTTCGCATTTTCTGTTCTACTACGGTTTTTTCCTGTGCGTTGTCCTCCTGGACCCAAGAGCCTCCTTTGCAACTTTTTTTATCCGGGTCTTCCTCATCTGGGGATTCCTTGTTAGCCTGTATGGCGTCTATCAACTGCCAGCAAGAGTTTTTGATCTGCCGCTGGGATGGTTGCCAGTAACGAACGTTTCCGTCTTTGCATCTCGTACGCCTGATCCGTACAAGTTGACAAAAACGGCGTCGCAGCTCAGTCTGCAATATTCCCAGTTCTTTCGTTCCACATCGCTGTTTAGCGAACCCTCGGTGTTGGGGCGAATGGCAGCAACAATGCTGCTGTTTGTGTTAGTGCCATATATCCAGAAGGAAAAGCCGTTCCTGCCAAAGGGATGGAGCATTGCAATCGGCATCACGCTCGTCCTGGCAATTTTTGCCAGTCTTTCACTCACTGGAGTCGGAGGAGTCATCGTCTTGCTTGTAAGCATTGTGCTGCTGGAAGGCTTGCGTCGCAGTCGGGTGCTGTTTGGTTACCTTGCCGCTATGGTTCTGGTGATTTTTATTGCTGCGAAAATTCTGACACCAGTGGTACAAATTGACATTCTGGATTTGTATTCTCAGCGAATCTCCCGCCTCTTAAAGATTGGTACCACCCCTTTTACAGAGCATATCAGTGGAGAATCAACCTCCACGCGTTTGAAAGGTATGCAGGTTTCACTGGAAGTGTGGGAGGAATATCCCGTGGTCGGAATCGGTGCGGGGCATTTTTATCTTTCGGAAACAGCACAACGGGAAGGGTTCGTGTTTTCTTCCACGATGTATACGGCGCTGCTTTCTGAGACAGGTGTTGTTGGTTTTACCCTCTTTATGGCATTCCTGCTGGGACTGTTCTTTGTTGCTTTGCAGTTATATTATCACCGGAAACAATGGCAGGATGCAGAGTTGCGCCGCCTGGCTGGGGTGTTGCCATACCTGGTGATTTTGTATCTGTTTTTTAAGCTTAGCTCCACCGTCTACGTTTCACTCTGGGTTGACCTTATTTTCGCTTTCCGAATACTAATGGAGTTGGCTGGACGTACAGTGTCCGCGCTGTCTATCCCGTTGCTGCTTCGTATACCTTCCCTGAAAACAGCTTTCAGCAACAGATGAAGATCAGTGTTGTCATCGCAACGTTGAACCGTCGAGAGGATTTATTGCGGACGCTGTCGGCGTATGAGCAGCAGACATATCCGGATAAAGAGATCATCGTGATTGACAATGGTTCGACCGACGGAACAGCCGAAGCTGTTCGAGAACAATTTCCAGCAGTTCGGTACTTCTGGATTCCAGACAACATTGAAACGGTTGCGATCAACTATGGGATGAGTATAGCAACAGGGGACGTTTTCTGGTTATCGAACAACGATTCCTATCCAGAAGATCCACGCGCCTTTGAGCAGATCGCTCAGATTTTTACCCGGTTTCCGGAGATTGACATCATTGGGACCGAAGATTTTGAGGTGCGTGATCGGGTAGTGTACGACTGGCACCGATTACCAGCGCCGAAAGAGACAATGCCGCCGGACGGTTATCCAGCAGTGTTGTTCCACGGTACGGGAGCGGCAGTCCGGCGACGGGTCATTGAAAAGATCGGTGGTTTTTGGAATCGATTTGTGTACGAAGAGCTGGATTTTTGCATCCGGGCACTCCGGGCAGGATGTCAGATTCGGTACTTTCCCACCATCCGAACGCTGCACTTTGCTTCCGCTGCGTCACGAGTTTCTGTCTTTCGGTGGCGGCGCGCTTATCTGCACACGCTACGCCTTTTGTGGAAATACGCTCCAGCAACGGTTGCGCTCTGGCGATCTTTCATAGCGGCAGCCTTCTTCTTCGTCGCCGGAATTCGAAATCGCATACCGATAGGCGCATTTTGCGAAACGTATCTGGAAGCACTGCCGATGGTACTACGAACGATCCAGCAAGAGCGGCAGCCGCTCAGTCGGGCGGAGCTCCAGCAGTACCGTTTTACGCTTGGCAGTTTGCGAGACTACTGGATGTATGCAAAGGATATGTGGCATCGAATACGGCGACGGTAGATAATAATGCGAATTCTACAGATCTCTTCACGCTTTCCCTATCCTCCAGATGATGGAGGGCGCATTGGCGTGTGGAACATCACGCGACAATTTCGGGAACTGGGCAATGACGTCTGGCTGGTCACCTTTGCTGAAAAGCAGACGACTCAGGAGCACATTCGATTCCTGGAACAGACCGTTTCCAGACTGACCGTCTTGCCGCCACAACGGTACTCTCTCTGGCAATACCTGATCTCTGCTGTGCATCCGGTGCCAATCCACATACGGAAGCGCACAACAGCGGGCATTCTTCAAGCAGCGCGGGAAGTCGCTCAGCAGGCATCGGATTGGGATTGTATCCACGTGGATGGAACGGGAATGATTCCTATGGGATTGATGATTGCACAGAGAGCGCAAAAGCCGGTGGCGGTGCGGATGCACAACGTCGAGTGGGTCATCTGGCAACGGTTTGCACAGCGATTTCCCCGCTGGCATCCTGCGCGCTGGTACCTGCTTCGCCAGGCGCGGCTGCTTCGAGAGTGGGAGCGGAAATTGCTCTCACAGGTGGATCTGATCATTCCCATTACAGAGCCTGACCGGAAGCGGATCGCCGAAGAATTTGGTATTCAGAAGCCTGTCGTGGTTGTTCCGGCAGGTATTGATCCCGATTACTGGACACCGACAGTGCTGGATCAAGAGCGGCATGACGGAATTTTAATTGCGAATTTTGAATGGAAACCCAATATCGAGGGCGTAGAGTGGTTCGTTCAGAAAGTGCTGCCTCTGCTTCCGTCTTCCTTCAAGTTCCACATCGCTGGCAAAGAGAGCCATCGAGCACTCCGGCATTTACAACACATTCCCAACCTTCAGATCCACGGGTATGTTGAAGATGCACGCCAGCTTTATCAACGTGCTCAGTTTACTTTTGTGCCGCTACTCAGCGGCGGTGGGATTCGGATTAAGATTCTGGAAGCGATGGCGATGGAATTGCCAGTGGTAACAACTACCGTCGGAGCAGAAGGAATTGAGGCAGGGGAGCAGGATGGTGTCTTCCGTTGTGATGATCCTGCCACCTTTGCCCGAACGATTCAGTATTTCCTTGAGCATCCTGATCGAACTGCTGCTCTGGGCAAAGCTGCACGACGGCGAGTGCTGGAGCGGTATACGTGGCGTGCGCTGGTCGATACGATGCTGACAGCGTATCGCCAGTATCTTACCCGTACGCCGGCAGCCGTTCCCTCTGAGAACCGGGAGCAGCAGTGACGTGCAGATTCCACTGGAGTTGACTCTTTGTTGAGCGGGGTTCCAGTCTTCATTACAGGGATTGTTCCCGTTAATTGGAGGATTTTCGCTAAATTGAGATCGTGAAAGCGGCGATGTAGGATAGTACAAACAGGAAGCCAGATGAGTACGTGGCGACGTCGATTCCAGTCATTTGGGGAAGTTTTTCGAGCAATGTGGCGCAACAAGACAAGACTTCCTTATGCGCTTCGCATCCTGCATGATGGCACGTGCGATGGTTGCGCCCTCGGAACGTATGGGATGAAAGACTGGACGATGGATGGTATCCATCTCTGCTGGATTCGGTTGCGTCTGCTGGAGTACAATACAATGCCTCCTTTTCGCCCATCGGATTTACCGGATCTGGCAACGCTGCGTTCGTTAAGCGAGCCCCAGCTTCGACAACTCGGACGCATTCCTCTACCGCTGGTGTGGCAACCGGGAGATAAACAGTTGCACCCAATTTCGTGGTCGGAGGCAATTCAAACTATTGCGGAGAAAATTGGCGGTACCGATCCCCGGCGGATTGCTTTTTACCTGGTTTCCCGCGGCACGCCGAACGAGACGTACTACGTAGCGCAAAAGGTTGCCCGTTATCTCGGCACAAATAACATCGACAATTCTGCTCGGATCTGCCACGCCCCCAGCACTACAGCGCTCAAGCAGGGTCTGGGTTATGCAGCAACAACGTGCAGTTACAAAGACTTTTTTGATGCTGAATGGATCGTTTTTGTCGGCAGCAATGTGGCAAACAATCAGCCGGTGGTGATGAAGTATTTGCACATTGCGAAGA
>JALWUI010000109.1:7084-19673 GCA_027082775.1 Candidatus Kapaibacterium sp. | reverse complement strand
GAAGGTAGGTGTCGATGCTCCGAATTTCTTCCTGTCCTAAATCTCGAGCTCCCGCCTCAATGGCATTCGCTATTCCCGCCGACAAAGGAGCATCATCAGCGATCACTGCACGCGCTTCTCCCTGATCCACCTGATTGTCGGTATTCACCCGGAGATCATCGAATTCCACCAGCAGCCGCATTCCGCTTCCAGCGGTCGGCAGTCGGAATGCCGGAATCTCGATTACGCCCCGCCCTCGCAACGCCGTCGGTGATGCATTTTCCAGTTGGGTAATGGTGAGCGTAAAAGCGCCAATGGCAATACGATCACCAACGGTAAGTGGTTCGCTGCGCGGTGTCCTGTTCGTCACAGGCGGCGTCTCACACCGATAGACACACGGTCCTTCGTCGGGCTGATACCGAAAGCGGGCAACGCGACTGGTGATCACTGTTCGCTCACAGCCAACACCATCTTCCCGAACCGTTGCTGCATCGACCTCAAATCCAAACTGCCACAAATACCACTGCCCAACGTCTGCGGTAAAGGTCACCGTTGCGCCGGTGGTGTTAATGGTACGGAACACCACCTGCGCTGCGCCAGCAGCATACGGCGCAAAGCTGGCAAAATCACTTCCTTCAAATGCTCGATAGAACACCGGCGTCCGCGCTACGACCGTCGCCGAATCTTCATCTTCTGATTCCATCCGCCAGACTTTTACCCATCCACGGCGTATGCCTGCTGGCTGCACCGACGGCTGCACCACGCCCCGGAACACCGGTTGCGCTACCGGTATAGTACCTTCCGGCGTCAGAGGTCGGAGCACCAGACAGGTAGCTGGATCGATCGGCTCACTTTCTTCCCCAACAATCTGAAACCGCCACACCGGACCGGTCAGATATGGATTCCCGTCATCATCCAGATACTGAACCCGCCAGTAGTACGTGCCCGTCGCGCTCAGCGGCGGTGTCTGAAGTTGCCTCGGCTGGAAGAATTCTGCACATTCATCGCCAATCCGGTAGAGATCCGACGCTGGATGCTGTGTCGTTGCAGTCGTTACAATATGCCGAAAATCTGAATCCCGTGCAACCTCAACCCGCACCTGCTCCTGTGCCCACGGGATATGGAGGAATGCGCGGCGGCGAATAATCGATATCATTTCCTCCGGGGTGTAGTTCAGCGCAGCCGGTACCGGGGTCTGCCACCGCAGCCGTACCTGCGTCCCCTGCGGAAATCGTGCCATCTCCGGTGGTGCTTCACGGTTCGGCTTACGAAGCCCAAGCGTAAAAACCCAGGGTTCCGTTTCGACGACCGTCGTGCTTCCATCCGCCCACCGGAAGGTTGCCCGAACCCACCAGCGATACGACTGCCCCCGCCGCAAACGATCCGACCAATCCAGACTCTCCCCATCGTCATTGATCGCATTCACAAAGTGATACGTTGCCCGCTCCGGGGACACCCCCTGCGAACGCGCCGGACCCTGAGGCCAGCGGACATTCCGTTCGTTCGTCAACCGAACACCTTCACCTTCTACAACGACCTCAAATCGTGCACCGCGCAGACTATCGCTATATGGCTCAAAACGGACGATGAGCAGCGGATGTCGCCACGGAATGGTATCGCCGTTTTGGGGCCAATGAGGTATAAGCCGCAATCGCCGGGGCGTTTCTCCTTCCTCTGATGAACGACCGGAAGCAAATCCAAAAACGGCAATCTCACTTTTGCCCTCATTGTCACCACGAACGGCTATGGGGCGACCAAATTGGTCCAGTGCCTGAATCTGCCAGGCAAATCGCTTTGCTCCCGTAATCGATCGGAACGATGGATCGCCAAATTGATACTGATAAGAAACGCCCGTTACCACGTGCTCAAACAGTGGCGTATTCCGGTCAATGGCTTCTCGCGGTGACTGGTCTGCAAAAACGGGAACGATCAGCAGTCGATACTGCGGTGAAACATCCGGCGGTACCGGTGCAATACTCGTCCACTGGAATAGCGGCAGCGAGTGATCTGGATCGGGAAGATCAAATCGATCCTTGGGCGCTAACAGCATCGGAGGCTCCGGTAGCAAGATCTCAAAGGTTGGACAAACAGCATACCGATGCAACACCGTACCAGTAGCGTCTAACAGCCAGACGCAGTACGTATACACTCCTTCGGGTAACTGCTGCGTGCGAAGCGCCTGCCGCTCTACAGCAGGATCTGCAATATCGATGGCACCGGACTGATACAGTTCAGGTGGTGCGATGTCCGGTCCGGTTAGTACCGTTATTCCCGGCGGAAAGTGAAAGCGCGGAACGGCTGGATCACCGGGATCCATTGTCACAATCGGTTTGCCATCTCTCTGAATCTCGAAAATCACCCGGATGTCCGAATACACGTCCTTGCTACTGTTCTGGACGAAAACCCGCACAATATTGGGATTGCGACTCCACTCCGACAATGCGGCTGGCGTTGGCCGCTGAATCTGGACACTCTGGATCCGCAGCGGCTGGGAAACGATCACAAGTGGGAACAGGACACTCAAAATAAGACATCGGGGCCATAATTTCATCAGAAAACTCCTTGTATCGGTTGAACTTGTTGCCTGTCGATCCTTCCCCATCCATTTCCTTCGGTCAGAACAATCGCATTGCACCGGGCAGTGGAGTGAACTACCAATTCACACTGTAGCGCACCGACCCTCGCAGAAATTGCACTTCCGAATTTTCCGACGTTGTGGATTGAAGCAGAAACAGCAGGGATAACTTGCCAAACGGTTTCAGCGAATAATGCCCGGAAAATCGAAGAAAGAAATTTTCCGACTGCTGCGATGCCACTTCCTGTATGCCGTATCCAGCACTTCCCAGCAGCTCCAGCGACTTGAATACCGGCACACGGATCGTCTCACTGATGTTGAGCATACTGGGCGCTGGATTCTCTCCCGCCTCATTCTTCGATCCAAAAATGGTGGTGGTAAAAATCCAGTTGTTCGGTAGTTGCAGGGCATAGGCGATGTTGAGAGAATGCCCCTGAAATTGCTGCTGCTGCGCCGTCACCACATTGTGATCCACAACGCTGGAGTAGGAATACCCAACGGCAATGGAATGTCGAAGGGTTCCCGTCAGAAACCGGAAAGAAGGATTGAAATTGAACATCTGAGAGATGGTAGACACGCGTAGCGTATCGTTGACGTGATTGGAACGAATGCCGTAATTGGTATAGGAAGCAGCAACACTGATGGCGGAACTGAGTTGCGCTGACAGATTTACCGATCCAATGAGGCGCTGTGTTGTTGCCAGCTTGTCCTGGAGCAAATTGTTCTGCTGAAGCCCAATCGACCCGCTGAGAATGAGTCGGGAATTGAGCAATCGCACCGTTGGTGCAATCGTAATTCGCCCGATGTCATTGATCAACTGCGTATATCCAAGCGTTACGTAGCCGGGACCTATCCATTCACCACGGAAGCGTACATTCCACCAACTGCGCGGGTTGAGGGTCAGCTCAACCTTTGCCGCTCCATCGACACTGGTAGAATAGCGGGGAACAAAAATCCATCGGGGGATACTCTCCGCCGCCGACGTTTCGGGAAAGCGAAGGTCGCGGGTAAACGCGGCGACGGCAGCCTCGCCGCGGGAATGGGGCACAGAAGTCAGGGGCAGGGCCAGCATTAGGGATCCCGCAAGGTTCTCCATCGCTGGCAACTGAAGCGTATCCGGCAAAGAGGTTGAATCATCCATAGCGTGCATCAACGACAGCAGTACGTCACCCCATCGAGCGATTGCACACCCGCCTTTAGTGCCCAGAACCAGCGGTCATACTCTCCCAGGAATGTTCCCTGTGGCAGGCGGGCGTGACGTCCCAATCCATACAGAAAGCCAATGTAGAACGGTCCAGGCGTCAACTCGATGCCACCGCCTAAGATTCGCTGATCTCCAAACGTCAGTGGCGAGAAAGTCAACGAAAAATATCCGCCATAGAGTCGCAACCAGCGTGCCACCTGCAAGCTGGCGCCAAACTGATTGAACGGCTGTCGATACCCTACCTCCCGATTGGTCAGCCGCAATTGAAATGGCAACTGAATCTGATCAAACAACGTCAGGCGGGCAGAGAGCAGAATACGCCCCACAAAGCGATCTGCAAACGGATACCGATAAAAAGCGCCCGACCCCTGCTGCTGGTTATACTCTCCTATCACCTGCACGTTTCCGGACAATCGCACCCACGACGGCGAAGAGGGTGGATCACCCGCGATCGCTGATCCTCCACACCATCCGAGGATAACAATGGTGATCACCCAGAGGACTCGACACTGAGCAGCATTTTCCATTCCAGCTCCTTTCCCAATCACCACTGCCGGATTTCTCCATCGGCGCAAAGTTACAAAAACGGCAGCAGATAACCACTACCTCCCGCAGGAGCGACCCGGCTGGTCGCCATCACCTGCACCCGTAGGGGCGACCGGCCGGTCGCCCCTACACACTTACACCAGTGCCTCCTTTTATCTTTTGCCGACGAAAGCCGGCGTTCCCAGTCACACTCCACCTTCCACTACCGCACCACCACCACTGGCACCGTCACCTTCCACCACCGATGTTGCAGCCGCACATAGTACGTCCCATTGCTCACCCCTCGCAGGTCTACTTCTTCCCGCTCCCCGCGCTCTTTCCACTCCGCCGGACGCTGCCATACCACCTGCCCCATTACCGTTCGCACCTCCACTGACCACCTGCCTTCCTTCGGGTACACGATCCAGAACCTCCCCCGCGTCGGATTCGGATACACCATCCTGCCGTGCGTCTGCAGCTCCGCTTCCTGCGCCCCCACCACTGATGCCCAGCTCTTCCACAGCAACTGCCACCAGTTGCTCACTTTCCCATCTGCTCCTTCCGCTCGCAGGTACACCACGACCTGATCCTTATTCGGCCGCACCCACAACCCGATCGCTGTATCGCTGACCACCGTGTCCAGTACCCGCTCCGGCGGCTTTTTGGCAAGATCCGACTCGGAACTATCATCATACATCACCACCCGATACCGGATCGCTCCTTCCACCGGCGACCACCGCAACCAGTACGGAACTTCCTTGACCGTCTTCGTCCGAATCCCCCACCGCCACATCGGACCGTAATTTTCAACCGTATCGTACACCACCCGATGCTGTCCCCATACCCACGGTCGCCGCAACAGTTGTCCCGGACGGTAGATCACTGCGTATTCGATCCCTCCGACAATGATCCGGTCAGTATCTCCATACCGGCAACTTCGGAACACACTGCCAAAAAGCAAATCCACCCGCGCTTCAGCACCCGGAATCAGATCCACTGCCTGTTGCTTCCAGTGTTTTCCCCCATCGGTGGTCATCCAGATCTTGTTGCTCGATCCCACTGCAATCCCTCGCAACGTGTCCAGAAAGTCGATCTGATAAAACGCTCCAGTAAAAGCAACATCCCGCATTCTGCCCCACGGCACTACCAGCGGCAGCGTATCCAGTAACCTCCGCACTGCTTTCCCTCGATCCCGGATTTCAATAATCACATCCTTTGCCACAACATATCCCCCGGTCGGATAGTAATTGGCACACACATACCACCGGTCCAGACTCACTGCATCCATATCCATAACGTTCAACTGGGTAGGCGACCACCCCCACTGCTGCTTCGCAATCGTGTCAATGTTCATTACCGACCAGTGCGCTCCATAGTCCGTCGTCCATCCGATATTCGCATAGTTCTGCACAACCCATATCCCCTTGCCCAGTATCTTTATCTTGCTCACGCCCCATCCTATTCCCGGCGCTGTATCAACGCGTCTCCAGCGGTCCTCCGTATACAGGATCACGGGACTGTATACCCGTTCCCCCTGCGCACTATCGTACCGGGAAATCACTGCTGTTAATGCTCCACTGGCGGAATCCAGCATCTCCAGATCAAACCCGTGCACTTCCCATCCTCCTCCGATGACGCTATTCAGATCCAGGGTATCCCACTGCTGTCCCAGATCATCACTCCACCAGAGGATCGTTTGGCTCGAATACGCTGTCGGATCCGGATCCCCCTGATACAACCGTCGGAACACTCCATAGATTCTCCCACTTCCATCCCATTCCAGGTCGATGAACCGCGCTTCTTCCCCTCGCCGATCGACCAGCAGCACCGAATCCCAGTGCCGACCATAATCGGTGCTCCGCAAGATGCCACCGAGGCGATCGGGAAAAAATGCCGTTGCCAGAAAACAGGTGTCGCGCCCTGCAAAAGCCACAGCAGAAACATATTTACCCGGCACATACGCTCGATAGAGGGAATCAACAAAGAATCGCGTCGCTTTTTTATACGCTGGCACCACATTCGGCACATACTGTGTTTCCCAATCCGTCGTCCACTGTCCCAGGGCAATCGCTGCTGCAATGATCCAGAGTATCAGTGTCTGCATCGCTCTGCTCCTTTTTTGTTTCTCTGTTTATCTCTTCGCCGAAAAGGGGGAGCCAAGCTCCCCCAATGCGCTCTCACCTCAATGGCACACCAATTCACATCCCATACCCGGCGCTGGCACTACATCGCACACTCCCTGCTGGATTATCTCCAACTTCGTGATATCTCGATTACCATTTTGATCCCTACAAACGCGATAAAGTGCCAAACAACACTGTGAGAAATCGCAAGGGCGCAGCTCATCCCCAAAGGGACCCCAACACGGGCCTTTTACAACACGCCAGTTAAAGTTGCAATCGCCAGGGCTATGTGGAGGAAAATTTGCCGGATTAATTTTCAACAAACAGACCGTTATAGCTTCAACCAGTTCCTTTACACCGCCATACGCTTGAAGGCAATGTTGCAGGCTCGCAGCGCCACCCAGAAATTCCGCCTTTTCCAGGTAGTAATCATAATACTTGCCACAAGCAACTCTGGCTCTCCAGTAAATTCGAACTGTTGCATTGCACTCCTCCAGTTCACATTCTATGGTCCCAACGGAATCTAACGCCGGTATATTCCACGGATCATTAAAACAATCCGGCAAACACGGTCCATAAGCCCACACCACGTTCTGCTGAATACCCAGAACATTCCACATCAACAAGATCGCCGCCATTCCGGCTACTGCTTTCAAAAAGATCTTGATAGTTCTCATTTGCTTTCTCCTTTGTTTGTTCTTCATTCCAGTTTCGTTGTGTTGAAGTTGTTGTTTGTTGAAAAAAGTTTGAATGAAAAAGTTGATCTGTGATGGTTCACCACTACTCCAAACCTTTCGACCACTTTCCACCTTCTACTACCGACACACAACCGAGAAACGGAGCGAAGGAATCAGCAGCAGAAAGCAATCAGAGAAGGAAGGGTCGGTGGGGGTTCGCGCCCCAAATGCAGCATGCCCCAAATGCAGCATGCCCCAAATGCAGCATGCCCCGTTCCGGCACGTCCGTGTTGCGTATCCTCGCATCATCAGCGCTCCGGTTTCAGCACGCATCAAATGTACAAATTCTTCCGGAAACAACCAAACAATGAGCAGAGGTGAGAAGGAAGTTTCAGGTGGCGTGGCGGGAGTGCAGGTTGCAGCGGACATCCACCGGGAATGCACACCTTCGTGTGTCCGGGAGCGTACACTTCCGTGTGCGCCTTTGCCGACTGAAGTCGGCGCTCCCAGTTCGGCGCAATCCGGCGGGTCGCCATCACCTGCACCCGTAGGGGCGACCGGCCGGTCGCCCCTACACATTTACGCCAGTGCCTCCTTTTATCTTTTGCCAGCTAAAGTCGGCGCTCCCAATGGGTTGCGACTGGGGAGCGCACGCCTCAGCGTGCCGTTTTCATTCTTTGCTTGACGAAAGCGGCGTTTCCAGTCCGCCGGGAGTGTATGATGGTGACATCGGAAGGATTATCAAGGGTGTCTGTGACCTGCCGTTTCTCTACCGGAAGCAGAGGTCGAGGTGGGTAGAAAATAAAAAAGCCCGGCGGGCGACTGCCCACCGGACTCCCCGACGTCCGTTTCACAATTTCAGGAGTCCTAGAAATCGTAGTCCATTCCGCCGCCGGGATGCGGAGCTTTCTCTTTCTCTTCCTCTGGCAACTCTGTCACGGCAGCTTCCGTCGTGATCAGCAAGGACGCTACCGAAGCAGCATTTTCCAGTGCTACCCGCACCACCTTGGTCGGATCGATGATGCCTAATTCGTACAGATCGCCGAATTCCTCGCGGGCAGCGTCAAAACCGAAAGCGCCCTCGCCTTCCTTGACTCGCTGCACGATCACAGAAGCGTCCAATCCAGCGTTTTGCACAATTTGCCGAATGGGAGCTTCCAGCGCACGGCGCACAATGTCAATACCCGTGTTCTGATCTTCATTGGCACCGGTCAATTCTTCCAACTTCGGCAAGACCCGCAGATAGGCAACGCCACCACCGGGAACGATTCCTTCCTCAACCGCTGCCCGGGTTGCGTGCAACGCATCTTCAACGCGGGCTTTCTTTTCTTTCATCTCCACTTCCGTTGCGGCTCCAACGCGCAGCACTGCCACGCCACCGCTCAATTTCGCCAGCCGCTCTTGCAGCTTTTCCCGATCATAATCGCTGGTGGTCTTTTCAATCTGTGCCTTGATTTCGTTAATCCGCCGCTTGATGTCTTCCGGCTTCCCGGCACCTTCGACGATGGTCGTCGTATCCTTGTCAATGACCACCTTCTTCGCCTGCCCCAGCATCGACAACGTGGCATTTTCCAGCTTGAATCCTTTCTCTTCGCTGATCACCGTTCCGCCGGTCAGGATTGCAATGTCCTCCAGCATCGCTTTTCGACGATCGCCAAAGCCGGGTGCTTTGACGGCTGCAACCCGCAGCGTTCCTCGCAGCTTATTCACCACCAGCGTTGCCAGCGCTTCTCCCTCGACATCTTCAGCAACGACCAGCAACGAACGCCCAGACTGAGCCACCTTTTCCAGGATCGGCAACAAATCTTTGATCGCCGAAATCTTCTTGTCGTGCAGCAGAATGAAGGGATCTTCCAGCACCACTTCCATCGTGTCCGGATTGGTCACAAAGTATGGCGACAGATAGCCACGATCAAACTGCATTCCTTCCACAACTTCCACGGTCGTCTCAGTACCTTTTGCTTCTTCCACCGTAATGACCCCATCCTTGCCGACTTTTTCCATCGCTTCGGCAATGAGTTCACCAATAGTGGTGTCGTTATTGGCGGAAATGCTGGCAACCTGCGCAATTTCTTTCCGCCCTTGCACTTCCTTGCTCAGCTCCTTGAGTGCTTCGCGAGCTTTGTCTACCGCCAGATCGATTCCGCGCTTCAGATCCATTGGATTCGCGCCAGCAGTCACATTCTTCAGCCCCTCACGAATAATTGCCTGTGCCAGAACGGTTGCCGTAGTCGTTCCATCACCCGCAACATCGCTGGTCTTGGACGCCACTTCCTTCACCAGTTGCGCCCCTACATTTTCCAATGCATCTTCCAGTTCAATCTCCTTTGCAACTGTCACCCCATCCTTGGTTACCAATGGCGCACCAAATTTCCGCTCAATCACAACATTCCGTCCCTTGGGACCCAGGGTCACTTTGACTGCATTCGCTAATTTGTCCACCCCCGCTTTCAAAGCCGTCCGTGCCTGCAAATCAAAGGCAATGTCTTTGGCTGGCATGGTTATTCTCTCCTTTTTTGTTTAACATTCTCTTTGTTTGCTCAGTTTGCAAAATCAGGTTCAGGATTCCTGTCCGTTTTGCACAATGGCAAAAATATCACTTTCGCGCATAATGAGGTATTCCTCACCATCAATGGTTACTTCCGTGCCGGAATATTTCCCGTAAATCACCTTGTCCCCAACTTTAACCTGCAGCGGAATGACTTTTCCATCTTCAGTCAGTTTGCCTGTCCCGACAGCAATAACTTCACCCTGCTGAGGACGCTCCTTCGCTGTGTCCGGAAGAATAATGCCGCCTTTGGTCACTTCTTCCGGCTCCGATGGCTTCACAATGACCCGGTCGTGCAATGGCTGGAGTTTCATCGATCACCCCTTTCTTTGGTTCAACTTCTCTTACTCACCTTGCCATCCCATTGGATTGTTAGCACTCACTGCTGGTGAGTGCTAACAGGAGGCTATTAACGATCAGACATCGTAGCATATTGTATGTGCGTTCTACTACGTGCTGGTATGGGCGGGTTTACCTGCACAAGTGTGCAAGCGAGGATCAAGAGGTGCATTCTGCTACCTGCTGGAATGGGCGGTGCGGTTCGCAGCCACAACCGTATCCAGCACCTGAGCGAGCCGGTGGGTTAGACGATAGCGGCTGTAACGCTGCACCGCCTCTGTCCGAATTTGGGCAATCCGTTCCAACATCCTGCCCGTTTCCCACGCGTGGTACAGCGTTGCAATAGCATCGGCTAACAAGTCAATTTGATCCGGCGCAATGATCTGTCCTGCCTGCGTTTCCTCCAGAATCGCTCCAACTTCGCTGTCCGGCGGACCAATGGCAACGACCGGGCGATGAACGGCTAAATACTCGAACAATTTGCCGGGCACAATATCGCGGGAATGAGGGGAATCGTCTACGATGAGCAAAAGCGCATCTGCAGATTGCAATCGCCGGACACTCTCACGGAACGGAACGTACGGTTCTATTGCTACCGGCACCGGAGCGCGCTGGAGTCTTCGACGCACATCCTCACCAACTCGCCCCACGATGTGGAGTTGAAACCGTTCCGGATCAATTCTCCGCTGCTGTACCAACTGCTCCAGCGCTCGCAGCAGCGGCTGAGGATCTCGCCTGCCATAGAGCGATCCGACATATCGCATCGTAAAAACAGCGTTCGGCTGATACGGCACAGGATGCGAAATCTCTGGATGAAATCCGTTGGGAATCACCACGAATTTTTCCTCTGGAATTTCCGGGTACTTCTGCCGAAAATCCCGAACGATGCCCTTCCAGGCACACTCGACCGCGTCGGCATTTTGAAGCACCGCTTTTTCCAGCCGCCGTTCGATCCACGCTGGCAATCCCCATCGCTGTGCTGCGGACAAAAAGCCGGTCCACGGATCTCGAAATCCGGCGACCCACGGAATATTACTCCGCCGTTTGACCGACAATCCAATCACCGCCGTTGTGTACGGCGGTGCCGAGGTGTACAGTGCCTCAATGCGATAGCGGCGCAGCAATTGCAACGCTGCTCGCCGGGCAAAGGGGAACCAGCCAATGCGGGCATCGGGAATAAACAACGTTTCTCGAATCTTCTGGATAAGCCACGACCGCCAGCTTTGCCGCTCTGACGATTTTTGCAACACATTCACATCAACAGGGGCATTCGGTGGCAATCCCTGCAGCCGGCGATACAGCCGATAGGGTTCGATGATTTTTGTCCGAATGACCGGCACCTCTGCCGGGATCTCTGCGAGCAGTGTCTCATCCCGCGCCGGGAAATCCCCGTTTTCCACCGTCAACACCACTGGCTGCCAGCCGAAGTCAGGGAGATACTTCACATAGTGCAAGACCCGCTGCACTCCCGGTCCTCCAGACGGCGGAAAGTAATACGCTATGATCAACACCTGCTTCACCGTTTTTCCACTGCCTTCTCACCAAATACCAGGCAGTGCAGCGACTGTCTCCCGTTCCCCTTATTGTACCCTTTCTTGTCTTCGTTCCTTTGCCAGCGCAAGGCAATGATCCCAGTGCATTTCTGTGAGCATTTCCACTGGTAGGACACCCCCTGGGTTGTCCAGGGCAAGTTGGAGGTTTGTCCTATTGTTTTTCTTGCCGACTGAACTCGGCGCTCCCAGTGAGTGCTCCCCGTTACTGGGAGCGTACGCTCATAGGCGTGCATTGCCCTCACTCTAACCCTCTCCCAGTGAAAGAGGAAATTTCCTGCATCTGTAGGGGCGACCGGCTGGTCGCCCATTGGGCGAAGCACGCTTTGCCCCTACCATTGCGCTGGAAGCGCACACTTCATCGTACATCGTTGATCCCTTGCCGACTGAACTCGGCGCTCCCAGTTTGCCGGGAACGCACACTTCAGTATGCACTTTCTTTGCCGACGAAAGCCGGCGCTCCTAGTTTTTGGGAAGCATACACTGCAGCGTGCATCCATCGGAACCGCACCTTTTAGAGGCATTCATTTCTGCCGGCTAAAGCTGGGGACTTCCTGTCGGCGTCTCAAGCAGAGTCTGGCTAAAGCTGGTCTCCTTCAACGACAATGCCTTAATATGTAACACTTCTGTCGCACAGCAATGCTGCTATCGCAAACCGTACATAGCTCAATGCCATATTCCTCTGCGTCCGGATCTCCTCCAGGTTACTTCCTCCCCTACTGCAAGATTCCATTCTCTACACGTGGGAAACGCCGTCACTATGGTGATAGAGAATACCGAAGCAGATAGAGCAAATTGCCACGCTTTGCCAGAACCTCGACGCTCTGCGCATACCAGTTGTACACAATGGCGGAAAACCGGTCGTACTGATAGCTGAGCACTGTCTGCCGACTCTTGAGTGAATGCACATAAAAATTCGGTCCATACACATACGCAAACATCTGCGATTGGGGCAAAAACAGAAACGATTGAAGCTGGGACGATGCCCGAAGCTGCAAGGACAATCGCTCGCCATTAACCATCAAATCGCACAGTTGCCGGCATTCCAGGCAATAGTAGCCGCTGCCAT
>JALWUI010000109.1:6440-7074 GCA_027082775.1 Candidatus Kapaibacterium sp. | reverse complement strand
CTGCCATCATAAAGCATTTGCAGTTTTGTATGCTGCCGACGCACGGGATAACGCGTGCCATCCAGCAGAAAATAGTGCTGATTCCTCCACTGTACCAGCGCACCATAGGCAGCCGCTGACGGGTGGAGTTTTACATCTTCCACCTTATCCCACCCCTGCGTTTGCTGCAATTGCCCATCCGGCGCAAGTTTGGCAATGTACGAAAGCTGGTACCGCTTGTAAACAATGACTGCCACGCTCCGATCGCGATTGAGCTGAATGGAAAACACCGTGTCAATACTGCTAATCAGTGGCTCCGACCCCAGATACACTGCCCACCAATCGCCATTGCGGGCAGCAAACAGCGGGAGGGAGTCCTGCCACCATCGAAGATGGTGAATCTGATCAAAAGGACCGAAGGTGCGATCTCCCATCAACACAGAAAATTGATTCCCTTCGGAAACACGGCACAGAAAGCGGGTCAGAGAGCGATCCTGGACAATGGATCCTTCAAACGCCTGGGGCAGTGGCACCGTCTCCTTCTGCTCCCGGTCCAGGCCATCCCACTTGTTGACCGCGATCACCAGGGCCCGGCCCCGCTCCAGGATGTGGCCGAGCAGGCGCAGGTCCTGGTCGGTGACGCCCTCGCGGGCGT
>JALWUI010000109.1:0-6430 GCA_027082775.1 Candidatus Kapaibacterium sp. | reverse complement strand
CTCCCGTTGTCCGCCAATATACCCAACGACGCTGGCAGTCAGCCCATCGTCAGCAAATTGCAGATCATACGCAATGGTATACGCCAACTCCAGCGTTTGCCCATCCAGCAGCACCGACACCGTATTTTGAAAATAGGTCACCGTTCCCCAATGCAGCCCATCGGGTGAAAAAACGGGACGCATAATATACTCTGCTTCAGCAGACTTGTACCCATTCACATAAAGCCGCATATACCGCTCATAGGGCTGGGTCAAAATCCACCAGTTTGAGGTTGAATCCAGACCGAATCGCAAAACCGTCTCCTCCCCTCCAAATACCTGGCGTTCCTCCATTCCCTGCGCATATAGCCACGGTGGGATCACAAGGAATATCAGGAGGAAACTCCCTACGCTCCCGATTACAGATCGCATTCCGATCTCATTGTATTCAGACTCGCCACTTCCAGAACCAATCTCTCGCTGGGTCGCCACTGAGCCTGACACTCCCCAGTGCACATTCACTCAAAGCCTTCCCTCTCCAGCGTACCCCGATGCCGCGCTTTGCCTCTCTCGTGCTAAAAAGGAATCCCTTACGCCACAGCTTCAGCCTGTCGAATCGCCTCCGTTACTTTTTCTGCTGCTTCTTTAAAGGTCTTGGCTACCGTAAACTGGAGTCCGGAATTTTCCAGAATGCGCCGTCCCTCTTCAGCATTGGTTCCTTCCAGCCGCACAATCACCGGGACTGTGACTTCCACCTGCTGCAACGCCTGCACAATGCCCTGAGCAACGCGATCGCAGCGAACGATGCCACCGAATATGTTGATCAGCACCGCCTTCACGTTGGGATCACTCATCATAATGCGGAAGCCATTGGCGATCCGTTCAACATTCGCGCCTCCACCCACATCTAAAAAGTTTGCAGGCTCTCCACCGGCTAACTTGATCAGATCCATCGTCGCCATTGCCAGCCCAGCGCCATTGACCATACAGCCAACATTCCCATCCAGCCGAATGTAGTTCAATCCATATTTTGCTGCTTCTACTTCCAGCGGATCTTCTTCGGCAATGTCCCGCAACTGCTGATAGTCGGGATGCCGGTACAGCGCATTATCATCAAAATTCATTTTGGCATCTAACGCCAGCAATTGTCCATCGTGAGTGGTTACCAGCGGATTGATCTCCAGCAGGCTGCAATCCAGCTCTTCGTAGGCTTTTGCCAGATTCAGTGCTAACTTCACAAACTGTTTGAGCAGATTGCCGGAAAATCCCAATCGAAAGCCCAGCCGGCGTGCCTGAAACGGGAAGAGCCCGTAAGCGGGATCAATTGCTTCTTTAAAAATTTTCTCCGGATGTTCCTTTGCCACCTCTTCAATTTCCACTCCTCCCTCTGAGGATGCCATCATCACATTCTGCCCGCGTTTCCGATCCAGCGTAATACCCAGGTAGTATTCTCGATCCAGCGCAACTCCCTGCTCAATCAGCAACTTATGGATCACCTTGCCCTCTTTCCCCGTCTGGACCGTTACCAGTTTATTACCCAGAATGACTTTTGCCAGTCGGTAGGCTTTATCGGCGATATTTCCTCCGGATACGACCATCACTCCCCGCACCTGCTTTCCTTCGTATTCAACCGGCTGTCTCGTTTCCCGGTCGACCACAATTCCCTTGCCCCGCCCGCCGGCGTGCACCTGCACCTTCAGCACGATCGTATCAATCCCATTGAGCACAAATTCCCGGTAGGTAATCGCCCCTGCTTCTTCTGCGGAAAACACGACTCGACCAAACGGCACCGGAATTTGAAAACGCGACAGTAGCTCTTTAGCCTGATACTCGTGAATCTTCATTCTCACTCCCTCTCAAATTTTTTGTAACTTTGCGTTTCGGATACTGTAAGCGAATTGCAAATTAACGAAATTATGGTGAGTTACCGGGAACGATAAGAAGTGCGATACGCAAAATTCTACATTCCGCTGCTGGTATTGATTCTGCTCAAACTCTCTTTCCAGCCATTGTTTGAATCGCAAGAGCTGGGGTCTGCTGCCAATCCCATTAAGATTGCCCTCACGCCATCGGTCGACGCCCAAAAAATCACGCTCAGTGCCGACGAACTGGTTAACTTCCTGGAACAGTACACCGGTTATCATTTCACCTATATGGTGCCTGCCAGCTATATCGCCGTTGTTGAAGCGCTGGGAAGCGGGAAAGCCGATGTTGCCATTATGAACACCTTCAGCTATTTGTTAGCACACGAGAAATACGGCGCACGGGCGGTTCTGAAGGTCGTCCGCCGCTACGGGGAAACAACCTACAAAGGGCAATTCATTACGCGCGTTGACTCCGGCATCGATTCACTTCAGGACATTGCTGGTAAACGCATCGCTTACGTCGATCCTGCTTCGACATCGGGATACCTGCTCCCCAAAGCAATGCTGGATTCCTTAGGGATCAAACCTGCCGAAGAAGTCTTTGCAATGAAGCACGATAACGTTGTTACAATGGTGTATCAGGGACAGGTCGACGTCGGCGCTACGTATTACTCCCCGCCGGATACCGCAACCGGAGAATATCTGGATGCACGCGCACGGGTGAAACAGCAATTTCCCGACGTGTTTGAAAAAATCAAGATCATCGGGTTCACTCAGGATATTCCAAACGATCCGGTGGTAGTGCGCAAAGATTTGCCAGAAGAAATGGTGCGCAAAATTGTCGAAGGATTGCTGGCTTTCCAGTCAACGCCGGAAGGGCGGAAGGCACTGTACGAGATTTACAGCGTGGAAGGCTTTGCACCCGCCACCGACGCAGATTACGATGTGCTCCGGAACATTCTTCGTAAACAGGGAATATCGCTGGAGAAATTGGTGAAGAAATAACGATGGCACTGATCGAACTGCGAAAACTGAACAAAATCTACCCCAATGGAGTCCACGCACTGGTCGACGTTGATTTGACGGTGCAGGAAGGCGAATTCCTTGTTGTGATCGGCTTGAGCGGTTCTGGCAAATCCACGCTTCTGCGATGCATCAACCGCCTGATCGAACCCACTTCCGGACAGATTTTATACCGCGGACAGGACGTTACGCATATTCAGGGAAAAGAGCTTCGCCAGTACCGCAAGAAAATCGGGATGATCTTTCAGCAATTCAACCTCATCAAGCGCCGAACTGTGCTTCTTAACGTCCTGACCGGCGCTCTGGGTTCTCTACCCGTGCTCCCGTCGATCCTGGAACGATTTCCGGACAACCTGCGACAGGAGGCGATGGAAAAGCTGCGCATTGTCGGACTGGAAGATAAATGGAACGTCCGGGTTGACGCCCTCAGCGGCGGTCAGCAGCAGCGGGTTGCCATCGCCCGTTCCCTGATGCAACACCCCGAAGTGCTCTTAGCTGATGAGCCCGTTGCCAGTCTGGACCCGGCAACTTCCCACTCTGTGATGAAATACCTGAAACAGCTCAATACCGACTATGGAATGACCATCATCTGCAACCTGCACTTCCTGAGTCTGGTCCGCACCTACGGCACGCGCGTTGTAGCCCTAAAACAGGGCAAACTGATTTTCCAGGGCAAGCCGGAAGAAATCACCCAGGAATGGTTCAAGGAAATCTATGGCGAAGAAGCAGAAGAAGTGGAAATAGCATAACACGGCTGAATGGGAACCGAAACAAAATCGCAAACGACAACGGCGCAGAAATTCCAGGCACTGATCCTGGACATTTTCTTCGGCATCTACTTTGTCGTTACCCTGCACCGCGTTTTTTACTACCAGGTGCTCCTCTCGCTGCGCAAGTTACCACCAGTTACTGTGGAGATTGTGCTGCTCTACATTGGAATTGGCACTATCATGGGATTGGCTCTCTTTTTCCTCAACGCTTCGCCGGGCAAACGCATTTTCCGACAGTTGCCGGATATTCCGTGGAAAAAAGCAGTAGCGGAACATTTTCTGTGGATCATCGGGGTGCTGACGATCGCCACCGGATGGGTTGTGACCAGAGTTTCCATCCTCGATTTCTTTTCTCAGGAAGGTCTGGCGGGAGCAAAACGGATCTTTTCCGCCCTGCTATCTCCCGAATGGTCCATTCTGCCCCAGGCACTGCTGGCAATTGTGGAAACGATTTATCTGGCACTGATGGCAACACTCTTCGCCCTCCCGGTTGCTTTCATCCTGAGCTTTTTCACTGCCCGCAACCTGATGCGCCAGAGTCCTATTACGCTGGGCATCTACACCGTCCTGCGAGTGCTGGTGAATTTTACCCGATCGATCGAACCATTGATCTGGGCAATTATCTTCACCGTATGGGTCGGCATTGGTCCCTTTGCTGGCACACTGGCGCTAATGGTTCACACCATCGCCTCTCTTACAAAGCTATACTCAGAGCAAATTGAAAATGTGGACCCTGGACCCATCGAAGCAATTGAAGCAACTGGTGCCCATCCAATGCAGGTCATCTGGTTCGCCGTCGTGCCCCAAATCGTGCTTCCTTTCCTGAGCTTTACTATTTATCGGTGGGACATCAACGTTCGGATGGCAACGATCATCGGATTGGTGGGTGGCGGTGGAATCGGAACGCTCCTGATGCAGTATCAGGGACTGGCGCAATGGCACGAAGTTGGACTGCTGGTACTTATCATCGCAATTGTTGTCTGGATTATGGACTACCTCTCTGCTCGAATCCGGGAAGCACTGGTGTAAACCAGGAAGCACGTGCATCAATCGGCATCTTAAAACCGTAGCGGCTGATTCTTATCAGGAAGTCCGGGCTGAACTGAACCCCGACTATTCACTTCCTTCCCGGAAACGTTCATTAAACGTTTGAGCCCAGAAGTGGCTCTAAAGAGACACTGTTGCAGAAATTGGGGCACTCTGATGGCACGGCAAATGCATCGACGTTCTTTTCTCCGAACGCTCACATCGCTTCCCTTTGATCAGCATCCCGCGCTGCACAAAGCGCTGACTCCGCAACCGCTGAACCTGACAACAGGATTGGAGCCGTACCAGCCGAATAGCAAACTTTCTGCAGAGGATGCCCGACACCTTCTGCGGCGTACCTGCTTTGCGCCCACACCAGCAGAACTGGAAACGGCGACGAAAATGACACCCGCAGAAGCAGTCGAGCATTTGCTCCGTCCTTTACCATCTCCCCCAATCCCTGAGTGGTACGATACCGATCCCCTCTCTCCCAGCGAGTTCCGCCGACTCACGGAAGAAGAACGGCGCGCCTATCGCCAGCAGCAATTCCAGCAAATCTTTGAACTAATCCGGTGGTGGTACGACCTGATGATCGCTGCTGATTTTTCACTGCGAGAAAAAATGGTCTTTTTCTTCCACAACCATTTCACCTCCGGCTTTGTCCAGGTGAAAGTGCCTCATTATATGCTGACGCAAAATATGCTCTTGCGGGAATACGCATTCGGGAACCGCAAAGAGCTGACGGAGAAAATTGTCTACGACCCGGCAATGCTGGTGTATCTGAATGGCAATGTGAACACCCTGCGCCGACCCAATGAAAACTTCGGTCGTGAATTGCTGGAATTGTTTACGATGGGTGAAGGGAACTACACCGAGTGGGATATTGTGGAAGTCTCCCGCGTCTGCACCGGATGGTTTAACACGTTCCACAAACCCTACTACGATTTCGATCCTTTTCCGAAAAACCCGCGACTTCGCCGCCACGACTATCTGTCGAAATCCATATTCGGTGAGATCATCGATCCTCAGGTCAATGATGATATGAGCACTGCGGAAATTCGAGAGCGCGGAATGGCGGAAGTTCCACAACTGATCGATCTGATTTTCCGTCAGCAGTTCGACGAATCACGAGGCTATGATCCCAGCCATCCCTACTACGGCAAATCCGTCGCAGCCGTCTTTTTCGCAGCAAAACTCTACCGAACCTTCGTATACGAGATCATAGACCCCACGATCGTTGCTGCTTTAGCAGACTTGCTGGTTGAAAACAACTTCCAGCTAAAACCCGTGTTAAAAACTCTCCTGCAGAGTGCTCATTTCTTTGATCCCCAGTTGCGAGGAGCGCAGATCAAAAGTCCTCTGGATTTCACCGTCGGATTGCTCCGAATGTATCCTTTCGTGGAACTCTACAGAAACAACCAGCGCACCTGGAATTCCATCTTACGCTCTGTTACCAGCGTCAACACGATCCTGGGACTCCGGTTGTTGCAACCTCCCGATGTATCAGGGTGGCCCGGACATCGGGACTGGCTGAACACGTTTACCTATCCTTACCGCAATGCGGTCTCGGATCTTGCCATTCAAACCCTGCTGCAACAATCTCCGCTGGTGCTCTATCAATTTGCTCAGCAATTTCCCTCTTTCCAGACCAATGTCCGCACCTTTGTTTCAGAAGCAACTTCCTATCTGCTGGCATTTCCTCCGCTTGAAAGCGAATTTGACAACCTGGTCGAAACACTCTTAGATGGCGCTCCAGAATACGAATGG
>JALWUI010000108.1 GCA_027082775.1 Candidatus Kapaibacterium sp. | reverse complement strand
CAGCAGTGTCACTGCTTGCTGCGCAACGCCATTGAGCTGTCGCATCACAACAGGCTGATGGCGGAGCGGCTCAAAAAGGTGCTGAATGCGCTGTTGCACTGTGGTTGGAGTCTACTCAGCCCCCGCAGCACGATTGTATCGAATGTTGCCCGCTGCCCCTCCCATATCTCAAAGAACACTGTATTCAAATGATGGGTCGTATCGCGCACAAAGCGCACTGTAACGTCCGCATCGTGGAATCCATAAGCATTGTAAAGCTGCAGCAATAACTGGCGATCACTTTCCGCAACGGTGGGGTTATAAAAACTCCGACGAGCCTGACGAATTTCTTCTTCTACTTTCCAGCTTATGTTGCGAAGCCACTTCGGCGCCTGGGGCGTTCGCAGGACCAGATGGGTAAAGTTCAGAAGAAACTGATCCACGATTCCATACTCTGTTGGCTTCAGATGAACGACCGCCAAGAGTTGCTCATCCGTAAAAAATTCGTTGCCAACAAATACGACCTGATGGATTTCCCACTGCTCAGATGGAAAAACAATGGACGGAAATATCCACAGGATGAAGAAAACAACCCGCAACCTCCTTGATTGCCACACCTTCTCCTCCTAGTACCCCGCTTCCTGCTGGCGCATCAATTATTCAAATTCTTCTTCTTCGTCCTCGCCAAACAAGAACAAATCCTGATCTGCATACTCGGGCCAGATGTCCTCCAGACTTTCATAAATCAGTTCATCATCCAGCTCCTGTAAATTCTCAATCACCTGCAAGGGAGCACCAATTCGTTCTGCGTAATCCAACAACTCTTCCTTCGTTGCCGGAAAAGGGGCATCTTCCAGAAACGAAATAAGCTCAGGTGTCCAGATCATTGCTCCATACCCTCGTATTGTCAAACAAACTTTTTCTATCAACCTCATTTCCCATTTTGCGCTTATAACGAGCAATGCCGGTTATATTGTATTTCCATCTCTGCTTACGCATTCCAGTATTGTCGGTCCAAACTTCGGTACTGGATTGCCTCTGCAAGGTGATGCGCAGCAATTTTTTCCGCTCCATCCAGATCGGCAATCGTTCGAGCTACTTTTAAAATACGATCAAAGGCTCTGGCTGAAAGTCCTAATTGGCGCATTGCCATCCGCATCATCGCTTCCCCCTCGCTATCAATTTGACAGAAGCGACGAACATCTGCTGATTGCATATCCGCATTTTTATAGACAGCCGGCATTGCTGAGAATCGCCGCTGCTGTATTTCCCGCGCCTTCACCACTCGCTCTCGCACTGCTGCCGATCGTTCCCCTTCCCCTTTCGTTGCCAACTGCTCGTAGGGTACCACCGGGACTTCAACGTGAATATCGATGCGGTCTAATAAAGGTCCAGAAATTTTCGATACATACCGCTGAATCTGACGTGGCGTACAATGGCATACCTGTCGAGGATTTCCCAGGTTACCACAGGGACACGGATTCATTGAACAGACCAGCATAAAATTAGCTGGATACTCGACGGTCATCCGGGATCGAGAAATAGTAATTTTCTTTTCCTCCAGTGGCTGTCGCAGCACTTCTAAGACATTCCGTGGAAACTCTGGCAATTCATCCAGAAAGAGCACTCCGTGGTGTGCTAAGGAAATTTCTCCCGGACGGATCACGGTCATTCCACCGCCAACTAAAGCAGCATTCGAAATGGTATGATGCGGAGCACGAAAAGGTCGAGTTACTACCAGCGCCTCTCCTTGCGGCAGCAAGCCTGCTACAGAGTGAATTTTTGTGGTCTCAATTGCTTCTTCAAATGACAGCGGCGGCAAAATAGTTGGCAAGCGCTTTGCCAGCATCGTTTTGCCTGATCCCGGCGGTCCAATCATAATCAGGTTGTGTCCTCCAGCCGCTGCTACCTCCATCGCTCTTTTCACGTGTTCCTGTCCTTTCACATCCGCAAAATCTACATCATACTGATCCTTGCGGTCTTCAAAAATAGCCCGGCGATCAACCGACGCTGGCGGAATATCCAGCGCTCCATTGAACCAATCCACTGCTTCCTGCAGCGTGTGTACTGGAACAACCTGCAACTGCTCCACCATTGCGGCTTCAAAAGCATTGGCAGCCGGCAGTAAGAATGTACGAATCTCCGAATGTTCCGCTGCACAAAGGGCGATAGGCAGGCTACCGCGGATCGCTCGAATTTCCCCATCCAGCGCCAATTCCCCCAATGCCAGCGTCGTCCGCCACCGCTCACTGTCCGCATTGATGACACCAGCAGAAGCCAGGATCCCCAGCGCCATCGGAAGATCAAACCCACTGCCTTCTTTTTTCACGTCCGCTGGTGCTAAATTGATCGTAATCCGTTTTTGCGGAAAGGCATAACCAGAATTCTTCAGTGCTGCTGGAATCCGTTCTCGTGCTTCCTTTACGGCAGAGTCGGGCAATCCAACCACTGTAAAATTGGGCAATCCATTCTCCAGATGCGTCTCGATCTCCACCACAAAAGCGGTAATTCCAAAGGTGGAGGCAGCAAAAATTCGGGTGAACATTGCGTTGCTCCTGTATCTTTTGAAGGAAATCTTAGCCTTTGATCACAGCAACAGGACGTAGTTGTGCAACTTTGCGGGCAATACCCGCACGATCGACCACATCTACCACGGAGTGCACATCCTTATAGGCAATCGGTGCTTCTTCTGCCAGCCCGCGCATCGATCCTGCCTGAGCATAAATACCCTCTGATTCCAGCTCCTTGAGCAACTCTGCCGCTCGAACCGTCTTCAATGCTTTGCGACGTGACATTTTCCGCCCGGCACCGTGGCAGGTTGATCCAAAACTCCGCTTCATACTCCCCGGAGCACCCACCAACACATACGAAGCAGTACCCATGCTGCCGGGAATCAGAATCGGCTGCCCTACCGATCGATACTGCTCAATCACCTCCGGATGTCCCGGCGGAAAGGCGCGGGTTGCTCCCTTTCGGTGCACAACAACTTTTCTCCGTTCTCCTTCAACATCGTGCTCCTCAACCTTTGCAATATTATGCGCCACATCATAGCAAATCCGAATCTTGACATCCGAGCCAAACAACGCCCGGAAGGCTTCTCGAACCTCTGCTGTCACTACCTGACGATTCGCCCACGCAAAGTTCGCCGCCGCTGCCATTGCGCGCAGATACCGCTGTCCTTCCTCCGACTGAATCGGAGCACACGCCAGCTCCCGATCCCGCAAGCGAATCTCATAGCGATCCAGCGAGCGGAGCATTGTTTTAATGTAATCAGTGGCAACCTGATGCCCCAGCCCTCGAGATCCCGTATGGATCAAAATAACGACCTGGCCGTGAAACAGTCCCAGCGTTTTTGCCGCTACGTGGTCGTAAATAACCTCCACTCGATCTACTTCTACAAAGTGATTGCCACTGCCGATCGTTCCAAGCTGATTTTTGCCACGTTCCTTGGCACGGGCAGAAACTGCCCCAGCATCGGCAAAGTCAATGCACCCGAAAGATTCCAGATATTGAATGTCTGTTTCCGTCCCAAAACCCATTTTGACAACGGCTGGTGCTCCTCCATTCAACACAGCATCCAGCTCTTTGATCGACAACTTCAGTTTACCACCTTTGCCCATTCCGGAAGGAACTTTTCGGAACAATTCCTTTGCCAGTTGTGGATACCACTTGTTGACCTCTGCATCGTGCAGATCCGTCAGCAATAGACGCACGCCACAATTGATGTCATAGCCAATACCGCCCGGAGAAACAACGCCTGTCTCATAATCCATTGCTGCGACCCCACCGATGGGAAAGCCATAACCTTCGTGAACATCCGGCATTGCAATGGCAGCTCCCTGTATACCCGGAAGCGTAGCGACGTTAACCAGTTGGAATAACGCTCGATCCTGAATGATCTCCTCCAGCATTCGTGCAGTTGCGAAGATTCGAGCAGGAACCCGCATTGCCGGATCAAAACTGCTCGGGATCTCCCACAAATAAGGCTCGATTCGGCGAAGTGCTGCTTTGATCGATCCGGTGGCAACTTCTGGCATCTTGATCTCTTTTAAATATCAAACACGACCACAGTTTCCCATCGCCCGCTGGCATTTTGACGAATAAAGCTTTCGTGATATGTTACCGCTTTAATGTCCTCTTCAAACGCCTGTTCCACCTCACATCCCTCAATCTTCGCTTGAAGAGAAACCTGATCTAACTGTTGAAACTGTACAGCGCAAAAAACAGCGTGCTGAACCTGAGACCAGTACAACACTTCCGATAAGAAATCAATAAGCAAGGCGCTCTGATCTACACTCTGCACCGCAAGATTCTGCTCTACAAGGCGGCAGCGAGGAAAAGTTTGGGTACAAAATCCAGGCAGCACAATTTCCATCATACCGCGCATCGCTTCAACAAACAGCTCTGCCACCGACGAAGCCTCTACGCGAAGACGCACATCGGCAGTATGGGGCAAAATCCAGAATGGCATTCCCTTAGTATTTCCAGTAAAAAGTCAGGCGCAATACTACATCCGCTGGTGTTGTTGGTACATCTCCAGAAGCGCGATAGCTATTGATCCATACATTGGGCATCAGTACAACCTTTGGGGCAACTTCCCATCGAAGTCCTGTCACTACAAAGAGTTCCGTATACTTCTGCTCAGCCTGTACATCGGGATCGTAATAATCTGCACGCACCAGATACTCCAACTGTGAGGCAATAGCATAACGTACAAAAGCACTCAACACCATCGACGACTTTTCTGTCGTTTCTCCTTTCAACCGCTGATATGCCGCTTCAAATCCAGCCTTTGCTGCCCCAAGATCTGCTCCCGCAAACACTTTCCAATGAGTCATCGCACCAATAACCGTTCGATCTTCCTCCTCTACTGGCATATTTTCATAGTCCCCATAGAGTTGATACCAGAGCTTTTTCGCCAGTACCTTCCCTTGCAAAGAGACATAGAACCTTTTGTACTTGTTATTTTCCGGTTTTCCATTCCGCCCATTGCCGACCATAATCTCGTAATTCACGGCTCCATCCTGGTCAAAGCTTCCATACACCTTCAACCCGGCATCGTTCGAAGATCCAAACTTTCGCATATCAAAAGGCGTGCGCTCCAGAAATCGATAGCCATAAAACTTTTCCGAAAAATGCCACGATGGCGTAGGAATAGCACCAATCATTATCCCATCGATTACTGGCAACGGAATCAGCTTGCGCAGATCGACATACGCATATTTGATGTAGACACTTCGTGAGCCACGACTGTTCAGAATTCCATCATTTCCTTCGATGATAATTTTTCCAGCGATGGTCGGTGTAAAACGATACTGATATCCCACGTACACGCGCCGAATCAAAAATGCCTGAAAATCTTTTGCCTCATCACCGAAAGCGGCTGTACTCTGATGCTCTTCTCCTCCTGCTTTGTAGAAATAATCCCCAAACAGTGTTAAAATTGGCTTCCCGGAAGGCTGAAATTCTGAAGATTGTGCCCAGCCAGCAACAAGACTACCAATCAGCAATGTCAATACCCATCGTGTCATTTCACGTCTTCCCGTTGTTCCGCTCACTGCATTTACCAGCGATACAAATATCGCAAAACTGAAACAATTATCCTGATTGAACGGCTTTTTGTCTTCATTTACCGGACTTTTGCTCAATGAACCTTTCTCAATTGCTCAATTTTGTAGGTATTTCCCATCAAAAATTGTCGTGCAGCACGATTTTTCGAGGATTCCGGGTACAAAGGTCTTGCACAATTCCAAAAAAAACCATATATTTGCGATGCGTTAAAAGTTTTTATAAACAAAATGGGGTAGTGCGATGAACAAAACGCAACTGATCGAAGCCATTGCTAAGGACACTGGGCTCTCCAAGAAGGCGGCGGAAGCAGCCTTGAACGCCTTTATTGCGAATGTTCAAAAGTCTCTGAAGAAGGGCGAGCCGGTGCAACTGATTGGCTTCGGGACCTTCACCGTTGTTAAGCGTGGCCGTCGCAAGGGTCGGAATCCGAAAACAGGCGAACCAATGGTGATTCCTGCCCGCAAGGTTCCAAAGTTCAATCCGGGCCAAACGCTCAAAGACTTAGTGGCAAAGAAGAAGTCCAGCTCCTCCAGTAAGAAAGCAGCTACGAAGAAAACTGCAACCAAGAAAACAGCGAAAAAAGCAACCAAGAAAACAGCCTCAAAGAAGAGTAAAAAGAAATAAGCAAGCGATTACAAACAAGCATTGAAGGCACATTTCCCGGTAGGGGGATGTGCCTTTTTTGCATCTACTGATCCCGAATGATGAAACACACCAGACATTTGCTGTCAACCGAACATCTGTCTGAACAGGATGTTCTGGCCCTATTTCGCAGAGCCCAATTTTACCTCGCCCGGTTGCAAACCCATCAGGAATTCCCCCCTTTACTGTCGGGCAAAGCAATTTTGTTCGCCTTCTTTGAACGCTCTACTCGAACCCGTTTGTCTTTCGAACTGGCAGCGAAGAAACTCGGTGCTACGGTACTGCAATTTCACACGGAAAGTAGCAGCTTAGGCAAAGGCGAAACGTTTCGTGATACCTTTCGCACTCTTAATGCAATGTACATCGACGCTATCGTTCTTCGCCACGCCCTGCCGGGCAGTGCTGCTTTCCTTGCGCAGACCGTGGATGCAATCGTCATCAACGCTGGTGATGGAGCACATCAACACCCAACGCAGGCATTGCTGGATGCTTTCACACTCTGGGATCAATTGTCTGAGCTCGCAGGTAAGCGATTGTGCTATGTGGGGGACATTACCCATAGCCGGGTCGTTCGCTCCGGCATCGCCCTTTATCGCACGCTCAATGTTGAAGTTGCTGTTTGTGGACCTTCCACGCTCATTCCACCGATGATGGCTGAGGCTTTCAACATTCCGGTGTTCTATCGTTTAGAAGAAGCTCTCCAGTGGGCTGATATTGTTAATCCGCTGCGCATTCAGCAGGAACGGATTGCAGAAGGTCTTATTCCCGACCTGAAAGCCTATTTCAAACACTATGGGATTCAGCTGCATCACCTGGAACAATACCCCGATGTGCTCATTCTCCATCCGGGACCGGTAAACTGGGGGATTGAATTAGCACCTGAAATCCAGCAGATTCCGCAAAATCTCATTCTTTCCCAGGTAACGCACGGCGTCGCTATCCGTGCTGCTTTGCTGGAGTGGTTGCTCTCGCAATAAACGAGCAGGCCACGTTCGTACTGCTATCTACTTTCCGAAAAACCAGTAGAGTCGTTGCACTCTTGCAGGTCCCGGTGTCTGATCTGCCTACTCATCCAAAAGCACCACGCGTTTGATGCGAAACTGCTTCCTCAAGAATCGAAATCCGCCATACCGCACTGCATTGCTGTTGTCATCTTCGACAGGGAAATCCCACCGGCGCACTGGCGCAACCAACTGTCGCAAGACCGTTACTTCTACCTCTGTTCCTGGCTTTCCCTCCAACAACTGCTTCACCTTCGACCACGGTTGATTTTCTACCCTGACGCCGTCAATAGCGATGATGATATCTCCTTTGTTTAACACTTTCATTGCCGGGGTTCCCTTCAGCAGTTCTATCACTACCGGGAAATATCGATTACCATCCAGGGTAAGGATCCGAGCCTCAATTCCTATTCCTCCCCGTAGATTGGAACCTGAGGTTTTAGCCCACGGAATGTATCGAAGAAGTTCCAGAAACAAAAGCTGCGTATAAATCCGGACATCGCGAACAAATAGCCGACGTCCTCTGTGAATTCCTGTCCACAAAATCTCCGTCCCGGATGGATCCCAGATATCCAGTTGTGCAAAAAAACCATCTGCCACATCATCAGCTTTAGCAGACACCCAGAAATCCGGCTGTTGTGGCGGTTCAACATACCGGTATCCCTTCTGCTCCAACAAGCATCGAACAAAAAACGCCACGTGTTTCGCTGCAATGGGATGCATAGATGAACTTAGTTGCACTCCAAAGGTTTTTGCATCTGCCAGTCTTTCCCACAGGCTGAAATCCTTAAGAATGTAAGGCGGCGAGGGAATTGACACTGCAATTGCATCTAACCAATCGGATCTTTGATACTGATATCCCTCGGCACATCCTCCAATCCCTATTCCCACAATCAACAGCAACACGATTTTCCCAAACAGCCAACGCATCCGTTGCTTCCACCAGGCTACCGCACTACAGTTTGCGATTCTCAATGAACTCTGACATTCTGCCATTCGGGATCTCACCTTTTGCTTTGTTATACTTCCGCCACTCTCAAAAAAACGAGATTTGCCGCTGCTTGCTGCTACTGCTTCCACTTTTGAGAAGCTTCCCATCCCTGGCAGCAGCGATTCACAATAACCACCTCCGTTGAGTGTTATATTGCCGGGCAGTGCGAGAAATAAAAATAAAAAATCTATGCCGAAGCGGACAGACCTTGAATCGATCCTTGTCATCGGCTCCGGACCCATCGTGATTGGCCAAGCCTGCGAATTTGACTACAGCGGGACCCAGGCGTGCAAAGCGCTTAAAGAAGAAGGATACCGCATTATCCTGGTTAACTCCAATCCAGCAACCATTATGACCGATCCCGAATTCGCTGATGCCACCTATATTGAACCGCTGACCGCAGATTTTATCGAACGCATCATTGCGAAAGAACGCCCGGACGCACTCCTGCCAACGGTGGGAGGACAAACCGCTTTGAATCTTGCTGTCGAATTAGCAACCAGCGGCGTTTTAGACCGATACCAGGTCCAGCTCATCGGATCCTCACTGGAAGCCATTCGCAAGGCTGAAGACCGACAGCTTTTCGCAGATGCAATGCGGCGCTGCGGGCTGGAAATTCCCCGCGGCGGCTACGTTACCAGCCTGGAGGAAGGAATTACATTAGCACGCTCTATTGGTTTTCCCATCATTCTGCGCCCATCGTTTACACTGGGCGGAACTGGTGGTGGTATTGCCTACAATCTGGAAGAGTTCAAGGAAAAACTTTCTCTGGCGCTCAAAGCCAGTCCGATTCATCGAGTCTTAGTAGAGGAATCGGTCATTGGATGGAAAGAGTACGAACTGGAGGTAATGCGCGACCGTGCAGACAACGTCGTCATTGTTTGCTCCATTGAAAATATGGATCCGATGGGGGTTCACACTGGCGACTCCATCACCGTTGCGCCTGCACAAACGTTGACAGACCGGGAATACCAGCAGATGCGGGATGCAGCTCTCAAAGTAATCCGGGAAATCGGGGTCGATACCGGAGGATCAAACATCCAGTTTGCTGTCCATCCCGAGACCGGGCGAATGGTGGTTATTGAAATGAATCCTCGAGTCTCCCGAAGCTCCGCTTTAGCTTCTAAAGCTACAGGCTTTCCCATAGCGAAAATTGCTGCGAAGTTAGCAGTTGGATACGCCCTCGATGAGATCCCGAATGACATTACACAGCAAACACCTGCTTCCTTTGAACCCAGCATCGACTACGTTGTCACGAAAATTCCCCGGTGGGACTTTGAAAAGTTCGAAGGAGTTCCTGATGAACTCACGGTGCAAATGCGCTCGATCGGCGAAGCAATGGGCATTGGAAGAACATTTAAAGAATCGCTACAGAAAGCGATCCGAAGCATTGAGAAAAAACGTTATGGTTTTGGGTTCGACCGTCCTGAGCATCTCCATAACGGTACGCTATCCCCTGAAGACCAGGAAAATCTTCGCAATCGGCTCCGGAAACGCACTTCTCAGTCACTGTTCGATCTTTGTGATGCGTTGCGCTACGGCTTCTCTACCGAAGAGATCCACCACCTGACTGGCTACGATCCGTGGTTCATCGAACAATGTCGTGAAATTGTTCAATTTGCTCAGCATTTAATTGAACAACGCCGTCGCTTTGCTTTCGCCGAAGAGTTTCTCCAATCTCTAACTCCCGAAGATTGGCAAACAATCAAAGCGATGGGCTTTTCGGATGAACAAATTGCCACCATTGCGCAAACGTCAGTAGACAAGGTTTACACAATCCGGCTGCAACAGCAGGCAACACCGGTCTTTAAAGTCGTTGACACCTGTGCAGCAGAATTTGCCTCTTCCACTCCGTACCTCTACTCCACGTACGAACAGGAAAACGAAGCGCCACCACCAGCATCGAAAAGCGTTGTTGTATTAGGCGGAGGACCGAATCGCATTGGGCAGGGAATCGAATTCGATTACTGCTGCGTTCAAGCAGTGTTTGCACTGCGAGAAGAGGGGTACGAAAGCATTATGATCAATTGCAATCCGGAAACGGTTTCAACAGACTATGACACAGCGTCACGCCTGTACTTCGAGCCACTGACGCTGGAAGATGTTTCCCACGTCCTGCTCCACGAACGTCCAACTGGCATTATTCTGACGTTTGGGGGACAGACACCGCTCAAATTAGCCAGCGGCTTAGAAGACCGAGGTTTTCCAATCCTTGGAACTTCTCCTGAGGGAATCGACTTAGCGGAAGATCGGGAACGCTTTGCCCAGTTGCTCAATACCCTCCACATCCCCTGTCCGCAATGGGGCATTGCCCACAGCGAAGAGGAAGCGGTTTCCATCGCCCGCAGTATTGGCTACCCTGTGTTAGTTCGCCCATCCTATGTCCTGGGCGGACGGGCGATGCATTTGTGTTATCGCGAAGAAACGCTCCGGAAATACGTTCGAGAAGCGCTGTTTGAATCTCCCAATGCCCACGTACTGATCGACCAGTTTCTGGAAGATGCTTACGAATTTGACATCGACGCCATCTACGATGGGGCAAATCTCCTGGTCGGCGGCATCTTGCAGCACATTGAGGAAGCCGGGATTCATTCCGGGGATTCTTCCTGTGTACTACCACCGTACAGCATCACGCAGGAGCAACAAGATCTGCTGATCCGCTATACCCATCAGTTAGCAGAAGCGTTGCAGGTCATCGGTCCCCTAAACATCCAGTTTGCACTGCACAAATCCAGCGGGACGGTCTATGTGCTGGAAGCAAATCCACGTGCTTCCCGGACAATCCCCTTCATCTCAAAAGCTACTGGCATTCCTTTAGCCCGCATAGCAACCAAAGTGATGCTGGGATATACACTTCCCGAACTTGGCTACCATCGAGAGATCTTCCTGCCGCGCGATCGAGTAGCAGTCAAAGAATCGGTCTTTCCTTTCAACAAGTTTCCCAAAACCAACCACTTTTTAGGTCCGGAAATGCGCTCTACAGGCGAAGTAATGGGCATTGATCGAGATTTCGGACGCGCTATTCTGAAGGCTCGATTGGCGGCAGGCAATCAATTACCGACCTCCGGACGAATTTTCTTTTCCATCAGCGATCTGGACAAGACGCCTCGTGCCGTTCAAATTGCGCGGGGTTTCTATCAACTGGGATTTGAAATCTGGGCAACGAAAGGTACAGCAGCATTTTTACAAAAACACGGGATCCCCGCTAAGCCAATCAAAAAGCACTACGAAGGACGTCCCAGTATTGTCGACTACATCAAAAACCGGGACATCGATATGCTCATCAACACACCACTGGGAGAATTTGCCCGCTACGATGAATTTGTGATGGGTCGATTAGCAATGGAATATGGAATCCCATTCTTCACAACCTTGGCTGCGGCGGCTGCATCGCTCAGTGCTATCGAAGCCCTTCGCAAAAAGGAGCCCACGGTGCAATCCCTGCAGGAGTACTATGCAGAAGAATCATTCCAGTAAAACAACATCCGATGTGTGGACTATTGGCGATCTTCTCCGCTGGGGAACAGCATACTTTGCTGACCAGGGTGAACCGCATCCGCAACGGACGATCGAACAGTTACTGCGCATCGCCCTGGATATGTCCCGAATGGAACTCTACCTGAACTTTGATAAACCCCTTTCGCTCCGGGAGCGCCAGACCCTGCGACAGCTTATCCGTCGCTACCAGCACGGAGTTCCTCTTGCGTACCTGGCGGAAAGGGTGGAATTCTACGGACTCGACCTGCACATTACCCCTGCTGCTCTTATTCCCCGCCCGGAATCTGAACTCCTTGTGGATTTCACCCGCTATGCTGCACCGCTTTTCGGACACACACTTTCGGTCCTGGACATCGGCACGGGATCAGGATGCCTGGCTATTGCGATCAAAAAGTTTTTGTCACACGCTATGGTCACTGCCATAGATATTTCCGCCGATGCTCTGGACCTTGCAAAGCGCAATGCTCACCGCCATCAATGCGACATTCAATGGGTACAACTGGATATTCTTTCGCATCTCCCTCCCAATGCTCCTTTTGACATCATTGTGTCCAATCCTCCGTACATCAGCGAAACAGAATTTGCCTCGCTTCCTCGATCAGTCCGGGACTACGAACCCCGACAAGCGCTCATTGCTTCATCAGAAGGATTGCAGTTCTATCACCGATTTGCTGAGATTTTCTCCGCTGTATTGTCTTCTGGTGGATTTTTCTTCGTGGAAATTGCGCCAACGATTGCTTCCCGGATCCCCTCGATCTTTGCATCGTGGCACATTGCTATTTTTGAGGATTTCCAGCATCATCCCCGCATCCTGGCAGGAACGGCCACTGAGGACCAACTCCATACTTTGCTCGATACGCTGCCGGGCTATTATCGTCGATGGGAACCGAACACCTGAGATGTTGCTTGCCGCCTACCACAACGGTTCACCAAACACAGCCCTGTACCGCCTTATTTGCGAAGGATTTCCAGCCGTGCATATTCCGGCACCAGCGACTTAATGCCCTGACGACGAAAGCTCACAACCAGAATCTCCCGATCGCCAGCATACCGTTTGCCAAGAATTGTCCCCACCCCGAACACAGGATGTTTAACCTTCATCCCCGTGCGATACGGCGAACGATCTGGTGGCGGTGAAGATTTCCGTTCCGACCCGAAACGCCGGGTGGTTGCCGTCTGCCGATCACTCTGGAACTGCACCAGATGTTCCGGTATTTCCTGCAAAAATGGGGAGGGCAGCGTGGGCAACCGTTGTCCCCGTTGAAAGCGATAGCGAGCATACGAAAGGTACAGCTTCTGCTTTGCCCTGGTGATTCCTACGTAAAACAAACGGCGTTCTTCTTCCAGCTCCTTTGGCTCTTGATAGGAACGCGGTAATGGGAAAATACTCTTTTCCATCGCCACGATACACACGACCGGAAACTCCAGTCCCTTCGCAGCGTGCAGTGTCAGCATATTGACTCGATCGGCTTCCATATCGGCTTCATCCAGGGACTCAACCAGTGCCATTTCCTGAAGATACTCTTCCAGCGTTGCTTCCGGGTGTTGCTGCGCATATTCAGCGATGTGATCCAGAACTCGCTGGATATTCTGCTCTCGCTCATACGCTTCTTCCCCTCCCTTATTCTGGTAGTAAGCCAGCAGTCCCGTCGCCTCAATATAACGTCGGGCAACTTCCGGTAAAGCAACTCTTTGCAACTGTTGCTGATAGAACTGCACCATATCCACAAAGTTCGCAATCGCTCTCTTCGCCCGGCTTCCCAGGGCATCAATCGTTGCTCCCTCTGCAAGCACCGTAAAGAGTGGTTGCCGCCGTTGCGCTGCAATCTGACGCACCACCTCCAGCGTCTTGCGCCCAATACCCCGATTCGGTTCATTGATAATCCGCAAAAGGCTACTCTGGTCCTGGGGATTGACCAGCAGCCGAAGATATGCCAGGGTGTCTTTCACTTCCTTACGGCGATAAAAAGACAGGCCGCTAACGATCTGGTAGGGAATACCCCGACGGCGGAAGCTTTCTTCTAAAACCTGCGACAGAGCGTTGATCCGATACAACACAGCGATTTCCTGATATTGCCGTCCCTTTCGCACCTCATCTTCGATAAACCCGATAATTTTTTCCGCCTCATCCCGCTCGTCATACGCTTCCAGCACCGTTATCGGTTCACCCTGCTGGTGTTCTGTCCACAACTTTTTCTTCAATTGATGTCGATTGTGCTGGATCACGGCATTAGCGGCATCCAGGATGGTCTGGGTCGAGCGATAATTCTGCTCCAATCGAATAACAGTAGCGTCGGGAAAGTGCTTCTGAAACTCCAGGATATTGGTAATGTCTGCTCCCCGCCAGCCGTAGATGCTTTGCGCGTCATCTCCGACAACACACAGATTGCGGTGTGACTGTGCCAATAGCGACAGCACCCGAAACTGTGCGGCATTGGTATCCTGATATTCGTCAACCAGGATATACCGAAACTGCTGCTGATAATGCTGAAGCACGTCGGGAAAGTGTTCCAGCAAATGGATCATATTGAGCAGCAAATCATCAAAGTCCATCGCATTGTTCTGCCGCAACCGTTGCTCATACAACTGATACACCTGCGCAGCCACTTCCTCCACTGGATTGCGAACCTTCCGGGTAAACTCCTGCCAGGAAATCATTGCATTTTTCGCCCGGGAAATCAGCGCTGCTATGCGTTCCGGGGAATACTCTTTCGGCGAAATCCGGAGATGTTCCAGTATCTCTCGAATCACCGATCGACTATCCTGCTCATCGTAGATGGTAAAGGCACTGGTATAGCCTAACTTCTCAGCCTGCTGTCGCAACAGGCGTGCAAAGATGGAGTGAAATGTACCAATCCACGGCAAGCGGATGGTAGCGGACAGCAGTTGCTCCACCCGCTCTCGCATTTCCCCCGCTGCCTTGTTGGTAAAAGTCAATGCTAAGATGTGCTGCGGTGCAACACCCTTCGCAATCAAGTAGGCAATGCGATAGGTCAACACCCGTGTTTTGCCACTTCCTGCTCCTGCCAACACCAGAAGGGGACCTTCGGTGCATATCACCGCTTGCCGCTGTTGAGGGTTCAGTTGCACCAGCAACTGCTCAGGATCAACCGCATATTGCCCTCTTTGATCTGCCTTTTGAAGCTTCATCCTGTTATGTTTCTCCTGAAATGATCGATCCAATACTCGCAGACACTTTGTGCCCTTTCCGATCAGGGAATTCTGAGCGTGCACTGCTTGCCCCTTCATTTCTGCTGGTATCGACGGTCAATCGTGCGACTGTTCCCCGCCGACCCTTTACGTCTGCCTCTCCACCCTGATAGCAACAGAGATCAATACCGCAAAATTGCCGCCATCGGTAAATTATCCGGTACTTCAGAAGGCTCTACCGCATAAACAATTGCTCGATTGAGCAAGGCATAAATGGCAACGTCATTTGCAAGATCCCAATCACCCGGCTGATATTCTTTGTGAACATCGAGCACAACCAGCCCATTGCGTATTTCATAAGTTCCCCAATACTGCACGCCGGTGCCTACGAACAACGTATCAATGCGCCCCTGGATCGCCGCTGGTAACAAATCCTGAATGGTGTTGGCGGTTTTTCCCACCCCTTTGAGTTCATAGTACCGATCTTTCGCTGCCGCAATCTGCTGTCGGATATACGGTTCTACGACCTGCCACGCTTTTTGATGGAGCTCCTCCAGCGTAATTTTTTCCGGATTTCCTTCCAGTTCCAGCACGTGTTCGTATTTGCAGTGTCGAAGAAACATTTTCACAATGTAATCAACGCCGGCTACTACCAGGGGAACCTGCACTTCTGTTACCATTTTGGTCACCCGCTTTGCAACCTCGGCAACATACTGATCCACCACAACCTTTTCCTGGCGACCGGGATCATAATATCCGTGGGTTGGTGCAGGTGTTCCTTCACCTTCTCCCTCGATATGAATCGGTCGATATTGGAGTTGTCGCTCGTGCTCTTCAAATTGAAGCAATTCATCCAGACCGTGAGGAAGATCTTCCGCTGGAATCAGTGCTAAGGTCTCTCGAGACCCCTGATACAACGCAGTCTCCTTTTTGCTGAGCTGAAGCAAGTAAAAGCGCGTATCGTGCGTGAAGAAATACAGCAGAGGTTTGAGATGAAATCGATTGGCAACGATCACCAGATCAGAAACCCGGATGGGCAGGCGGAAGTAGCGGAAAAGATTCGGCGAACAAAATAGCGCCAAAGCATCGCTTTGATACCGCCAGAAGCGATCATCCTCCAGCAGTGCAAAAGCGGGCTCCAGCATCTTGCGAGCCTCCACACTTCGCATTCCCTCCTTGACCAGCAATTCCTGCGCCTTATTCAGCAAATTCTTCAATCGAATTGGATCCTGCCGAATTTCTCTTCCCGCCCGATGCGTTGGCAAATAGATGGATACAGCATACGGTGATCGCTCTTCGACCAGCATCTGGATATCTTCTTTGCGCAAAACATCGATCACTCCATTCATTTGCCAGACTCCCTTATTCTGTGAAACTTCCGGATGTTTCTTCTTTCCGCCATACGTACACACCACGTTGAGACGAACGAATGAAACGAATGCAGTGCTCAACTTCCGGTGAGAGGGGAAAGTGTTGCTGATAAAATTCCAGCGCTTCGGAGATGGTCATTCCCTGCTGAAACAGCACTTTGTAAAACCGCATAATCTCGTCGATTTTCTGCGGTGCAAATCCCTTGCGACGCAACCCAACGCGGTTGAGCCCATAGACTTTTGCCATATTGCCATTGACCAGCAAAAAAGGCGCAACATCCTTCGTAATTTTTGTCCCTGCTCCCGTCATTGCCAGCCGCCCAATGCGGCAGAATTGGTGGATCAGGGTTGCGCCTCCCAGGACAACCTCATCTTCTACCGTCACGTGTCCTCCCAGTTGTGTGGCATTTGCCATAATCACCCGATCACCGATGACGCAGTCATGGGCAATATGGCAATACGCCATAATCAGGCAATGGGCACCCACAACAGTCCGTCCTGAGGCTTTCGTTCCGCGATGAATCGTTACACATTCCCGAATGACCGTATGATCGGCAATCTCGGCAGTTGTTGCCTCTCCGGCATATTTTAAATCCTGCGGCGGTGTTGCAATTACTGCTCCAGGATAGATGGTACAATACCTGCCGATACGGGCACCACGGGCAACATATACCGACGCCATTAACCGCGTACCGGACTGGATCTCAACGTCATCTTCCACCACACAAAAAGGACCAATCACCACATCATCAGCGATTCGCGCGCGTTCCGAAATCACTGCCGAAGGATGGATATGTGGCATAGGTTACAAATCCTCAGGATTGACAACTGCTGCACGAAGCTCCGCCTGCGCAACGACGTGCTGATCGACAATGGCTTTCGCATCCAGAACAAATGTATTAAACCGCTTTCCGATCAATCGAACATCCAGGAAAAGCTGATCACCCGGTACTACGGGCTTTCGGAACTTCGCTTTATCGATACCGGTGAATACGACCAGCTTCCCTTCCTGAAAACCATCGGAATGGAGAATCAACAGCCCGCTTGCCTGCGCCATCGCCTCAATAATCAGCACCCCCGGCATAATGGGCTTATCAGGAAAATGCCCCTGGAAAAAAGGCTCATTGAACGTAACATTTTTGTACCCGATGACTCTCTGCTCCTCCTGATCAAACTGTACGATTCGATCAACCAGCAAAAAAGGATAGCGGTGCGGCATAATTTTTAAAATTCCGGAAATGTCCAGTTCCGCGTTCTTCGCTTTCTTTGCCTGATACTTTCGTACCAGCTTCTGCTTTAAATACAGTTGGCGGAGCTTCCGGGCAAATTCAACGTTATGTGCATGTCCCGGACGGGCTGCTAAGATCTGCGCTTTGATTGGAGCTCCCACCAATGCCAGATCGCCCAACAGATCTAACAGCTTGTGACGCGCTGGTTCATTTTTAAACCGCAGCGGCTTATCATTCAACGTTCCGTTATCCCCCAAAAACACAGACTCCCGTAAACCCAGACGCTCTGCAAGCTGTTGCAACTCCTCCCCTGTTAACTCTTTGTCCACAATGACAATAGCATTTTCCAGATTCCCACCTTTAATCAACCCCTGCTCCCGCAGTTGCTCAATCTCCGTCAGGAATGCAAAGGTGCGGGCAGGCGCAAAACTGTCGACGAATTCTTTTTCCAGGTCAAACAACCCGGTATGTTGACTGCCCAAAGCGGGATTATGATACTCAATCATTACGGTAACCCGGAAGTCATCCAGCGGAAGCGCTACCAGATCTACTCCTTTTGCTTCATTCGAGTAGTGGACGGTTTGATCCACGATCAGGAAATCCCGCGCTCTGGTCTGCTCTTCAATCCCCGCTTTTTGTAAGACTTCTACAAACGGCAAAGCACTTCCATCACCAATAGGGGGTTCATTTGCTGTCAACTCAATCCGGCAATTATCAATCTGCAATCCGACCAGCGCAGCCAGAACGTGCTCAACCGTGTGTACCCGGACTTCATCAATTCCCAGAACAGTCCATCGCTGCGTATCCACCACGTGATCCACAACTGCCGGGATTTCTGGCGAACCCGGCAAATCGGCACGAACAAATCGATAGCCGTAGTCTTCGGGAGCAGGATAGAAAGTGATGGTTGAAGGATTCCCTGTATGCAATCCAACGCCAGAAAATGAGACGGGTTCTCGAATGGTTCGCTGTACTTCCTTCAATGGCATCACTGACGTCCCCGCTGTTGTTTGCCCTGCGATTGCTCCATTAGCTGCTGTACCTGCTGTTTCAATTCTCGAAACTCTTTCAAAATTTCGGGCAACTGGCGCAACGCCCCCTCCATTTTCAATGCCTGCAAATGCGGCTTTGCTGGCGACCCAAAATATGCGCCCGGCTGCCGAAGCGTTTTTGATACTCCCGACTGGGCTTCCACAATAACATCATCGGCAGTTGTAATATGTCCCACCACGCCTGCCTGTCCGCCGAATCGGTTGCGCTTTCCAATCACCGTACTGCCAGCAATCCCGGTTTGGGCTGCTAACGCTGAATGTTCGCCGATAGCAACATTGTGAGCAATATGCACTAAGTTATCAATTTTTGTACCCCGTCCGATAATGGTCGAACCGACCGTTGCCCGATCAATAGTCGTATTGGCGCCAATTTCCACATCGTCTTCGATGACCACATTGCCAATTTGCGGGACTTTCTCGAACGAGCCGTCCGAATTCTCAATATACCCAAACCCATCCGCTCCTAAAACCGCGCCAGCGTGGATAATGCATCGGCGTCCGATGCGAGTACGCGGATAGCAAACAACGCCCGGATAGAGGATCGTTTCTGCGCCAATTTCAGTCCGTGCACCAACGGTAACGTGTGCAACCAATACCACATTCTCACCAATCTTTGCCTCCTGTTCAACAACCACATACGGACCAATATACGCTGATTCAGCAATGATGGCAGTTGGATCAATTACTGCCGTATGGTGGCGGAAGCCCGGCGGATACTTTGGCGGCGATGCGTACAACGACAGAATTTGCGCAAACGCTCGGTAAGCATCGGGAACGACAATAAAAATCTTGTCCGTGTTCGCCGGAATTGTGAAGCGTTCGGAAATCACGATCACCGATGCTCTGGTCGTTGCTAAGTGCCGCATATACTGCGAATGGGCAACAAAGCTCAAATCTCCTTCTTGCGCATCTTCAATGCGGCTCAGCCGCTGAACAACAAACTCAGGATTGCCGATAATTTTGCCCCCCACCGCTGCCGCTATTTCTTTCACCGTTCGCCCAACCATCATTTGCTCTTGTTGTCCGGTGACTTCGGTTCCGTCATTAAATCCCTATCTCGCTGGATTTGTCGTTCTTCCATCTCTTTCTTCAACCGCTCCTCCTTTGTTGGCGGCCGCCGGGGACGCACAGACCGACGACGCTCTTTCTTCAGCGGCGCTTTCTCCAGGAGCTTTTCAAATTCTGCCTTCAAGTCTTCAACATTGATCCCCAGTCGTTCCATCACCTCGATCGTAATGTCATATCGGGGATTGGTATAAAGCAACGGCTGCTGACTCTTATCCCAGATAATGTCGTACCCCCGGGCTTCGGCTGTTTCTTTAATTGCAGCAGCAATTTTTTCTTCCACCGGTCTCCTCAACTTTTTGACTAACTGCTCAAACTCGCCACCAGCGCCAACTTTTCGCTCAACCTCTTGCTC
>JALWUI010000107.1 GCA_027082775.1 Candidatus Kapaibacterium sp. | reverse complement strand
CCAGCGCCCCTTCGTAGGCGATCGTCGCTGCCCCCAGCATCAGGGGCGCATACACGATGTAGCTATGCCCGACAATCCAGCCAATATCCGAGGTTGCCCACCAGACATCCTGATCGTTGAGTGCAAACACCCACTGCGCCATCGTGGTGATCCACACACCGTAGCCACCGTGGGTGTGAACGGTCAACTTCGGTCGCGCCGTCGTACCGGACGTTGCCATAATAAACACCGGATCATTCGCTTCTACTTGCGTCACATCGCCCGATTGCTCCGCTCCTTTTGCCAGAAAAGCCTCCCACGTCAGATCCCGCCCTTCTGTCCACGGAATATCCTCGCCGGTTCGCCGGAGTACCACAACGTGCTCAACGTGGGAAAGTTCCGCCAGCGCTTCATCGACAATATGCTTCAGCGGCACATTTTTCCCCTTCCGATACGTCACATCAGCCGTAAAGACCAATTTCGACCCACTGGCTTCAACCCGTCCTCCCAGCGCCTGGGCACCGAAACCGGCAAAAACGACCACGTGAATAGCGCCAATGCGGGCGGCGGCAAGCATTAGAAAGATCGCTTCCGGGCACACCGGCATATAAATGGTAATCCGATCGCCCGGCTCCACTCCCATTCCCCGGAGTGCGGCTGCCAGTTTCGTCACCTCGCGGTACACCTGCATATAGGTATACAACCGCCGCTCTCCTCGCTCATTGGCGTAAATCAGCGCCGTTCTCCCACCTTTCCCTGCGGCAATATGTCGATCCAGTGCATTGTAGCAGAGATTCGTATAGCCTCCTACAAACCAGCGATAGCGCTCCGGGAAATTCCATTCAAACACTTTGTCCCACGTCCGGAACCAGTCCAGAATCCGCGCCTGCTTCGCCCAGAACTGCTCCGGCGACTCATCCACTTCATCGCGCACCCTGCGCACGACCGGGTTCAACAGCTCTACCATCACCAGCTCCCCATTCGTGAAACATCCCCACCAACGGAAAACAAAAATTACGAAAAAATTCGCAAAAAGCATACGGGTACAGCAGTGCAGTGCGCTGGCACACTGCGCCACCAGGGCTCATCTCAGCAGGAATCCCCCTTATCTGAACCCTCTGCAAAAAGGCGAGGAAAATTCTCCTATCGCCGGAGGAGCATATAGCGGTGCATCTGCAGGGGTGCAGCGGCGCCGCGCCCCTACCATTCGCAACGTTGCCGGCTGAAGCCGGTGCTCCTTCAGCACTGGGAGCGCACACCTTAGGGTGCATCTACTGGGGAGCGCACACTTCAGTGCGCATCCACCGGGAGCGCACGCTCTTAGGGTGCATTCTCTGCCGACTGAAGTCGGCGCTCCTTCAACACTGGGAGCGCACACTTTAGTGTGCATCGTTCCTTGCCGACTAAAGTCGGCGCTCCCAGTAGAACATCATTCCCAAGTACTGGAAGCGCACGCTTCAGCGTGCATTACCCTCACCCTGACCCTCTCCCTGAGCAAGAGGGAATTCCTTTGCCGGCTAAAGCCGGCGCTCCCAGTTGACGCTCCCAGTGGGTTGCGACTGGGGAGCGCACACTTCAGCGTGCAGTTTCCCTCACCCTATCCCTCTCCCAGCGGGAGAAGGAACTTCTTGCCGACGAAAGCCGGCGCTCCCAGTTCGGCGCAATCCGGCGGGTCGCCCCTACACATTTACGCCAGTGCCTCCTTTTATCTTTTGCCGGCGAAAGCTGGCGCTCCCAGCAGAGGATAGGTGCGAAAAACCTGTCTCTCCAAATTCCCAGCGAACCCGTAGGGGCGGATCTGCGTGTCCGCTCATCGGACACAACGTCGCTGCATCCTTCCCGCCCGCCGGGACGGTGATGATGTTCGTATGGTACGAATGGAAAATTCCGTAACTTTGCGGCTTTGTAAGGCAAATCTGGGGAGATGATGGACATTCAGCAATCGCCGGAAGAAGTAGCTCGAACCGAATCCTTAGAGCAGAAGAAAAAGCGGATGCGGCGCATCCTTCAGAAGTTGAAAAAAGCGTATCCAAATGCGAAAATTGCCCTGCGCTACCGCAATCCGCTGGAACTGCTCATTGCAACGATCCTTTCAGCTCAATGTACCGATGAACGGGTGAATCAGGTAACCGAAACACTTTTTGAAAAATACCGCACCGCGCAGGATTACGCCACTGCAAATCGGGAAGAGCTGGAACGGCTCATTTATCCCACCGGCTATTACCGCGCCAAAGCAAAAAATATTCAACAATGCTGTCAACAACTGGTCGACCGCTATGGCGGCGAAGTCCCACTGTCAATGGAAGCGCTGGTGCAACTACCCGGTGTCGGGCGCAAGACTGCGAACGTCGTGCTCGGCGAATACGGGAAACCGGAAGGGATCGTGGTTGATACCCACGTAGCGCGCATCGTGCAACGTCTGGGCTTTGTCGCAACAAAAAATCGAGAGAAAATCGAGCGGGAGCTGATGGAAATCGTGCCGCGCAAAGACTGGGTCATTTTCACCCACCTGCTGATCGCTCACGGACGCACAGTATGCACCGCCCGAAAACCCCGATGTGAGGAGTGTGTCATCCGCTCCGAATGTCCTTCCGCCCCGCTTTTTCTGTCGCAATTGCAACCGCGCACAAAAGGATCCTCAACCAAAAGGAGCAAATAATGAGATGGGTTTTTGCTTTTGCATTCGTCTTTGGCAGTATTCTCTGGACGGGCTGTTCCCAGGCAACAGCAACGGTCAAAAATTCCGCTGATACCACGACTGCTGCGAAATCATCCCCCTACCGCCAACTCCTGCAGGAAGCGAAAACCGACAGCGGCGTTATTCACGTGCACAAAGTCAAGGACAAAATTTACTTTGAACTTCCCCTTGCTGTGCTCAATAAAGATTTTCTCTGGGTCACCCGCATTGCCCAAACGCCACAAATCGGATATGGTGGGGAAAAAGCCAATACGCAGGTCGTACGGTGGGAACGCTTTCAGAACAACATTCTTCTTCGGGTCATCAGTTACTCCAACGTTGCAGCCGATTCCCTGCCAATTGCCCAGGCGGTGCAGGCATCCAATTTCCCCGTTATTCTCTACAAATTCCCCATCAAGGCGTGGAATTCCGACTCATCCGCTGTGGTGATCAATGTAACACCGCTATTCACAACCGATGTCCCTTCGCTGGGACTTCCCAAGCGCATTCGACAACGGATCAAAGTACGAATGCTGGATCCCAAACGGTCAATGATCCAGTACGTCCGCAGCTTTCCGCGCAACGTAGAAGTTGAAAACCTGCTAACCTACAAAGCCAGTGCACCGCCGCAGCATACAGAAGTGCAGGCAGTCAGTGTCGTTATGCACCACTCCATTGTGCTGCTTCCTGAAAAAAAGATGCGTCCCCGGATTGCCGACGCCCGGATCGGTTTTTTCTGGTTGACCCAGTATGACTACGGCAAACCGCAGGAAGGGATTGAACCAACCCGGTACATTCTCCGGTGGCGCCTGGAACCAAAAGATACGGCGGCATTCCGACGCGGGGAGCTCGTTGAACCGGTGAAACCGATCACCTTCTACATCGACCCGGCAACACCGAAGAAGTGGCGGCCATATATCAAGAAGGGCGTGGAAATGTGGAATGTCGCTTTTGAAGCAGCGGGGTTTAAAAACGCCATCCAGTGTCTGGATCCTCCAGACTCTACCGAAGATCCGGAGTGGGATCCGGAAGACGTCCGGTATTCGGTCATCCGCTACTACCCTTCTCGAATCCAGAATGCCTACGGACCCAATGTGCACGATCCTCGCACGGGCGAAATTCTGGAAGCTGACATCGGATGGTTTCACAACATCCTTCGGCTCCTGCGAAACTGGTATTTCGTGCAGGCAGTTGCCGATCCTCGAAGTCACAAATTACCGCTACCCGACAGCCTGATGGGTGAATTGATCGCCTACGTCGCCGCCCACGAAGTTGGGCATAGCCTGGGACTCCAGCACAATATGAAAGCATCCAGCTCTTACCCCGTGGACTCTCTGCGCTCGCCGACCTTCACGCACAAGTATGGAATTTCCGCCTCCATTATGGATTATGCCCGTGCGAACTATGTTGCGCAGCCGGGGGATTCTGTCTACTTTTTATCCAAAATCGGTCCGTACGACATTTTCGCCATCCGCTGGGGCTACCGTCCAATTCTCGATGCAAGCACGCCGGAAGAGGAAAAACCCATCCTGAATCGATGGCTTCAGGCACAGGACACCAATGCAATGCTGCGATTTGGTCCCAGCCAGTGGCCCGTTGTCGATCCCACGGCGCAAATGGAAGACTTAGGCGATGATCCTATCAAAGCTACCCGGTACGGGCTGCAAAACCTGAAGCGGATCTTTGCCTATCTTTACCAGGCGCCCGCAGATACCGGACAGTCCTATGCAGCGTTGCGGGAACTGTATCATCAGGTGCTTCGGCAATGGTACCGTGAAATGGGACACGTTACCAATCTGGTGGGCGGTGTAGAGATCACCCGACGTGCTTATGGACAACAGGGCAGCGTCTACCATCTCTTGCCCCGATGGCGGCAACAAGAAGCAGTTGCATTCCTGGCGCAGACCGCTTTCCGCACCGTGGACTTCCTGCTCCCTGATACTCTTCTGGCGTACATCACTGCGGCGGGCGCAACGGAACGCGTGATGCAATACCAGCAGCGGCTATTGGACAACTTGTTGCAGCCGCAGCGGCTGCTCCGAATGGCAGAATACGAAATCCGATCGCCCCAAACGGCATACTCCGTTCTCGACTTCTTTTATGACCTTCGCGATTCCCTCTTTGCCGAGCTACACCGCTCTCCCATCCAGATTGATCCATTCCGGCGTCAGCTTCAGCGCCACTTTGTGGAGAAACTCCAGACGTTCTGGAATCCACCCGCTGCACCGTCACCGTCAACCCGTCGATTCCACGCCGCTACGAGTTCTGCAGATCTCTCCAATTCTGACATTCCCGCCTATGCGCACCTGGTGCTCCAGGAACTCTACCAGCAACTCCAGAGGCTTCGTATCCGTCGGATTCGGGATGATGCTACCCGCGCCCATCTGCTGGCGCTCCGCCAGCGGTTGAAAGCATTACTGGAGGCGCGGTGAACGCTCGATGTCTTTGCCACCTCAACGCCAGATTCGCACCTGATATTGCCACGTTCCGACCTGAATCCAGTAGAGTCCACTGGCAAAAGATCGGGCATCAATACGCATCTGCGTCTGGTGAGGATGCATCGTCCCACGAAATACTGATCGTCCACGAATGTCGGCGATGTTCACCGGGCGCTGTGTAGAGGTAGCAGGAGCGGCAATGACAATCTGCTCGGTCAGAGGATCGTACTGAGCCTCCAGTGCTTTGGGACTTCGGCTGGAAATACCCGTTACTTTGCCGTACAATTCAATGTTCAGCATCATATCTGCATCTTCGTGTTCCAGATTATGGCAGTGGAACAAATAGATTCCGGTGTATCGCGGCTCAAATTTCACCAGCACTTTCACCGTTTCCCGCGGGCGCACTAACAC
>JALWUI010000106.1:14276-19969 GCA_027082775.1 Candidatus Kapaibacterium sp. | reverse complement strand
GTATGATGTGGCGGCGACGCCTTCCCACTGGTACGCCGTTGGAGCGTTTTCAGGGATACTCCGATCGAGCGATGAGGGACAGACCTGGCAGATGGATCTGGAGGCATTGCCGTCGCTGGATGTGGACAGACTTCGAGGAATCTGGTTTGCCGATGGGCAGCGGGGATGGATTGTCGGGGAGAGTGCAGAGGCTCTTTGGCAGCCAGTATGGGAGACGACCGATGGGGGACAGAGCTGGAGCAAAGTTCCATTTCGGGTGGATACCACTTCTCCATCAGATTTGCAAAGGTACTATCCCATCACCTGGTGGGGAATACGGATGGTCAATGGTCGGCGTATCGTGTACGGCGAACGATCGCAGTATACCATCGTTGCCGTGGAGCCGCAGGCGGGAGGAGCGGAATGGTATCGCCGGGTGTGGGATCGGATCGTGCCACTGTCAACCGTTGCAGGAGTGAAACTGGAAGGGTGCGATCGGTTCTTAGCTCTGCTGGGCTATCCGCCGGCGCCGCAACTGGTGCGGTATGATGGGCATCGGTGGGACACGGTTTCATTGCTGCCGGTCATCGATGTGTGGCGGGATACCGTCTTTTCGCAGTACCGGTATCACGGAGAGCGAGCGTTCCAGTGGTTGTGGAATGGAGAATCGGTGTTTGTTGGGTCGAGATATACAAACGGGTGGCGATCGGAGGATAGCGGCAAGACGTGGGAAATCGTGCGATTCGATTCCGTCTGGATCAGTGATATTTTTCCTTATGGCAATGGAGGATTCGCTATTGCCGGCTTTCAGATAGTGCCGGGGATGCACAGAACCAGAGGAGTATGCCTGGGGTCCGGATATGGTGAGAAAAAGTGGCGGCGATTGCTGGACCTGGATCCACGGGTTTACGTTCGAGGTGGACGGTTCTTTGATTCTGCCCGTGGCGTGTTGATTGTAGAGGACAAAGAAAGCGATATTCAACTGTGGAAGACAAGCGATGGGGGAAAGCACTGGGAGCATCATTCACTGGGCGATGCCGTGACGCACTATGCCGGTGAAGGGGTGAGGGTGGTACAGGTTCGATCGGTGAAAGTTTATGACGCTGCGCATATTGATCTCGTTGCTGCACTCTGGACTACCAGTGGTGGCTGGGATGCCGTTTTGATTTCCAGCAGTGACGGCGGAAACACCTGGGAGCAGTTGTGGTGGTATACGTACTGGCTGCCGAAAATCTATGAGGAATTTTCCATCTCACTTGCTGCTTCGCGTCCCCAAGAGCGGGTGATCGTTGTGGGCAAAGAGTTAGCAACGGGAACCGTATTCTATACTGGGGATGGGGAAGCGTGGAACGTGCTGCAGCTTCCATCGCCGGGAAGAATTCGGCGATTGATGGATCACAATGGACAGTGTGCTGTCGTGTGGCGAGATGGCGATCTCTTTTCCACCACCGAAGTTGCGCCACACCATTTGCTGGTCCTGCATTTTGCGGTGACCGGCGTAGCGGAATCTTCAAAGGGAGACTGGTCAGAAGGAATCACGGTGTATCCAGCACCAGCACGCGAAGCGCTGATGATTCGGTATCATCCTTCCATTGCCGCTCAGGTGCGCAGGGTGCAGTTGTATACCATCGATGGCAGATGCATCGAGGAATATCCCGGCAGTGTTCGTCAGCTTTCGGTGTCGACGCTGCCGGCTGGCAGTTACTACCTTCTGGTTCAGTTGCGGAGAGGAGTGTCGCATCTCGTGGTGTTCTGGGTAGAGCACTGATGCTGCTGCACCGTATTGAATCACACTTTTCAAAGGCAGCGCCACTTAGTTCTGGGTGAAGCACTGATGCTGCTGCACAGCGATTGTGTAGCGGTAAGGAGATGCTGGATAAGAGTAGAGCGGCAGTATGTAAGGGAACGTTTGTCGTTGCGGGCGTGGTGGGGCTAAGGTTTTGCGCTACGCAGCGTTGCACCCGTGCGAATAGTTTGCATTGCAGACGTGATAGTCGCTAAGTGCGCGCGGGGGCAGCGGGAAGGCGGACGGTTTCCAGTAAAGCAGGGACAGCCGGTTCAATGCCGAAGCGGTCGTGGATGCGGACACGGAGAACGTCAGCCGCGTGCGGTTCACCGTGGACCAGGAAAATTTTGTCGGGAAGGTGATGGAAGGAGTCCAGCCACTGGAGCAGTTCTGCCTGGTCGGCGTGAGCGGAGAGCGAGGAGAGGTGATGCACCGTCAGATGCACCGGGTAATATTTGCCGTGGATTTTGATCTCTCTGCTCCCGTGGAGCAGTTGCCTGCCGCGAGTTCCTTCAGCCTGATAGCCAACGAACAGCAGCGTAGAACGGGCATCGCCGAGGGCGTGTTTCAGGTAGCCTAAGATGCGACCCCCTTCTAACATTCCGCTGCCAGCAATAATGATTTTTCGATGCGGAGAGCGCTGGAGCGACCGAGACTCGCGCATCGATCGAACCAGATGGACAGCCTGAACCATCCGGGCTGCTGTATCTGGCGGCAGTCGATGCCACCCCGGATATTGGAGCAGGATTTTCGTGGCAGTCTGTCCCATCGGACTGTCCAGGTACACGGGTATTCGAGGAATGCGTTTGTCGCGCCGCAGTTTCCAGAGCAGGTAGAGAATTTCCTGCGTTCGCCCGACGGCAAAAGCGGGGATGAGCAGAGCGCCACGACGGTCCCAGGTTTGCTGGATGATCTGTGCCAGCATATCCTCAACCGGTTCCTGTGGATGGAGGCGATCGCCATAGGTGGATTCCATTACGACAACGTCAGCGGTTTCCGGTGTTTGCGGTGGATCCATAAGCAGCGAATGATAACGTCCAATGTCGCCGGAAAAGACGATGCGGAAATGCCGACTTTCCAGTAGCACCGAGGCGGCACCCAGAATGTGTCCTGCCAGCAGAAACTGGAAGCGCAAGCCGGATCGCAGTTCGTACCACAGGTGATCCCGAATCGTGTGAAACTGCTTGAGCGTTCGGCGAACGTCGGCGCGTGTGTACAGTGGCAGTGCTGGTTTGTGCTTGCTAAAACCCAGTCGGTTTGCTAAAGCGGCATCTTCTTCTTGCAACTTCGCACTGTCCATCAGAATGAGTCTGGCAAGGTCTCTGGTCGGAGGGGTGCAAAAAATGGGTCCGCGGAACCCGTTTCGGACAAAGACCGGCAGGTAGCCGCAGTGATCCAGATGAGCATGCGTGAGGATGATCGCATCGACTGAGGCAGGATCAACAGGTGGTGGTGACCAGTTCAGTCGGCGGAGGGGTTTGAGTCCCTGAAAGAGTCCACAGTCGATAAGAATTCGGGATTTGCCAATGGTCAGAAGAAATTTCGATCCGGTAACCGTTCCTGCTGCTCCCAGAAATTGGATTTTCATTGCTCTGGCTGCCGCGGCTGCACCATCCGACTGTCTGCTAAATGCTCCACGGCATCATACAGCGCGTCAACAGCGTCCTCAATCAGCGATGTTTGCAGCGTGACTTTAGCTTCCCAGAGCAAATGGCGGGGAGCAAGCTGGAACAGTTGTAGCGTCATCGATGTGTCAGTATCGCAGCGAAGCCGGAGCATCCCATCAAATCCTGCCTGCAGGAATAGCTGTGCAGGGTTCGCCGTGTGAGTGGTGTTACGCAGAATGACCGAATCGAAGGTGTTCGGAATCTGGTAATCCAGCAGTGCCTGATGGAGTGCTCTGCCGAGCGTATCAGGACAGCCTTGATCAATGCGCAACACCAGCAGCCGGGTGGACGCGGCAGGATCAAGTGTTTTGAAGTGGAAGGTGTAGGGCGGTACACACGCGACGCAGAGCAAAAGGCAACTGGCGAGAATCCATAGACTTTTCATTGCCTCTGGACTTTTGTTTTTTGACAGAGCGCAAAAATACAGCGTTTTTGTGGAACAAGGCGGTGGATACCCGTCGTGGGATGATAATAATGCAGGATATTCCTGCGGTTTCTCTGCGTTTCTTTTGTCTCATCATCGATCCTGAAGAGAAAGATCCGAAAGCATCGCTGATGTTTTTACGGGCTTCGTTGTTGAAGGGAAGTAAGGTGGAGAGGAGAAAGGAGGGGAAGGTAACGGGGCTTACAGTGCGCCGTGTTGCTCTGCGGCACGTCGCACCGCTTTGCGCAGCGTTTCACGGCTAATGGTAATGCCCCGCTGCTGGAGGTAGTACTGGACGAGCTTGACGTTCCATCTGGAAAGAGGGAAGCTCCACAGTTTGGGATTCTGAGAATGGAATTCGCTCAGCATTTGTACAACCGCCTGCGTTTTGCGCGGTTCTGCATCCAGCGAAGCCGCTTCCTGGAGTCGTTGCAACGGTGGAAGATCCAATCGGATGAGGAAAACGTTGGCTAAGTGTTCTAAATCCGGCAGCGATAACTCGGAACGTTCGGCAACAATGTTGATCGGAACGCCGTCAGCCAGCAGAAGGAGGGCTTGCGCTTGCTCACGAAGAAGGCGATCCAGCGACCGGTCGGCAGCAATGGTTTGCAGTGCTGCAATTTCGTAGTCGAAAAGAAAGAATGTCGGCGGTTGCATCAAAATTCTTCCTTCATCCGCGTTCAAATCATTTTTCACTGATTGCTAAAGACGTGGATTTGGGCTTTGAAGTGAAAAATGGATTTATGGAGGGGAATGGGCAGAATGCGCAGCATCGTGAAAAGCCCACGGGATTGCAGCCAGAAGCTGGGCGCCATACAAAAAAGCAGACTCAGAGGGGTTGAAATTGGGTGTATGCAACCCCGCTGCTGCGGTTGCTTCTTTGGGACGAACCCCTAAGGTCCAGAAACAGCCTGCTGCATATTGAGTGTAGTAGGCAAAATCTTCTGCCCAGAGTTTGGGCTGGATGGAGACGACCTGCTCGTCCGAAAAAAGTTGCCGGGCAAGCGAAGACACGGCTTCGGTGGTCTCCGGATCGTTCCACAGTGCTGGATAGCCTTCGTTGATTTGCAGCGACAGCGTGGCATCTGCGGCGGTGGCGAGCGCTGAGGAAATACGTTCAATGTGCTCCTTGGCTTTTTGACGCCATTCCGGAGAAAAGGTCCGCAGCGTTCCTGACATTTGCAAAGTATCGGGCAGAATATTCGTTGCACTGCCAGCGTGAATGGTGGTGATGGACAATACCGAAGGTTCTAAAGGGTCCCGCATTCGGGAAATCAGGGTCTGGAGTTGCAGTATAAGGGATGCGGCGGTGGTGATGAGATCTGTTGACCGGTGAGGCTGTGCTGCGTGAGAGCCCGGAGCGGAGAGATTCCAGAAGAGTTCATCCGTTGCTGCCATAAAAAAGCCGGGACAGAATCCAAAGGTTCCTGCCGGTAGTTCAGGATTGAGATGCTGTCCAAAAATTTTTTTGATAGGGAATTCATCGAAGAGTCCATCATCAATCAGGCGCTTTGCGCCTCCCGGTAATTTTTCTTCGCCCGGCTGAAAGATGCAGATAATCCCGTATGGCAGAGAAGATTCGTACTGCTTCAATGCTACGGCTGCTGCCAGAAGCATTGCGGTGTGGGCATCGTGACCACAGGCATGCATTATGCCCGGATGACGGGATGCAAATGGCAAGCCGGTGGCTTCGGTGATGGGCAGTGCATCAATGTCCGCTCGAAGTGCAAGCTGCACATTGTCAGAGGGACCAATGATCGCCAGGGTCGCTGTTTCAACAGCGGTGGTGTAGGTAATGCTGTGTTCATCAAGCACCGACCGGATAAACCGGGCTGTT
>JALWUI010000106.1:0-14266 GCA_027082775.1 Candidatus Kapaibacterium sp. | reverse complement strand
CTGTTTCGTATTCTTCAAAAGAAAGCTCTGGATGCTGATGCAACCACCGGCGCCATTGTTGAAGCTGGGGTTCCAGCGCTGCCACCGTTTGCAGCATTGTTTGCAGCATTACACCAAGAATCCGCCGTTGAACGTTCTACTGCACGCCGGAAGCAAACGAACGGTGATAGGGTTCAGTGTGAGGGGATCGAGATGGCGTTACAGCCGGGATTAGCATTAGCAGACGTTCCTGTGGGTGAGCGGGTTGTCCTTGTGCCGGAAGAGATGCGGCAAGCAGATCGTTATGCAATGGAGCAACTGAGCGTTGCTTCGATTGTGTTGATGGAAAATGCCGCCCGATCGGCTTATGAAATTTTGCGTCCGATGATTCAGCAGCAGTTTACTTCGCATACGCCGACAGCCCTGTTTCTATGCGGACCCGGTAACAATGGCGGTGATGGATTTGCCCTTGCCCGCCATTTGTCCCAGATTGCCGTTCCGATCGTCTGCTGGATTGGCGATGAGTCGAAAATGACGCCAGAAACACGGGCGAATCTGGGGAGCCTGCGGCGCCTGGGAGTGCAGGTGCATCACCTGGTTGCTGAAGAAGATTTTCAGCACATTCCGGCGAGCGTAGATCTCCTTGTGGATGCACTGCTGGGGATTGGTGGAAGCGGGAATCCCCGCGGACTTATCCGCTCTTTGCTGCAATATTTAGCAGAATCGACAATGTCGCCAGCAATGACGGTGGCAATCGACGTTCCAACCGGTGTTGATGCAGAAACTGGCAAAGCCGTTGATGTTGCGATTCGTGCCGATGTGACCATAACGATGGGGGCTTTGAAGACAGGGCTGTTGATCAACGATGGTCCGCAGTATAGCGGAAAAGTTTTCGTTGCGAACCTGGGAGTTCCGACCGATGTTGTTGCTCGCTTTGGCAACCGAGCGGTGGTGGATCTTCCGATGGTGCGCTCGGTCCTGCACACTCGATTGCCCAGAACGACCAAGAAGGATTATGGTACCGTTGCGGTGATCGGCGGACATCGCACGATGCCGGGTGCCGTTGCACTGGCTGCCAATGCAGCTATTGCTGCTGGCGCCGGGCTGGTAAAGTTGTACGCGCCCGCTCTTCATTCACAAATTAAGCCTGAGGTGATTACCATTCCCCTGCATTCTGATGAAGAGGGCGTTATTGCCCGTCGGGAAATTCCACGGTTGATCGAAGCGATTCAGGCGGCTGATGCGGTGATTCTGGGACCTGGACTGGGACGATCAAAGGCGGCGCAGACCGTTGCCCAGCAGTTGCTCTCAGAGATTCTGAAACTGGACATTCCCGTGCTTATCGACGCTGACGGATTGCGGGCGGTTCCCGCCGTGCAGTCCTTGCATCCGCAATGCATTGTGACGCCGCATCTGGGAGAGTTCTGTATGATGACAGGGAGCGAGTATCCGGTGGTTCGGGAAAGTGGACTGTGGCTGGCAGAGCAGTGGGCGCAAAAGTGGCAATGTGTTGTCGTGCTGAAGGATGTTCCAGCCTTTATTACCGATGGGCAGCGAACGTTCCTGCATACGCAGGGAAATCCGGGAATGGCAACGGCTGGTAGTGGCGATGTGCTCAGTGGTATCATCGGGGCGCTGCTGGCACAGGGCTATGAACCGCTGACGGCTGCGACGCTGGGCGTGACACTTCATCGGTTAGCGGGGCAATTGTACGTAGAACGGTGGGCGTATGAGCCTTTGACCGCTTCTGCACTGATTGATTTCCTTCCTCAGGCTTTTGCTGCGTTGCATCATCACTCGGAGGATCCAGCATTGCAAAACGGGTTGGGAATTGGATGAGTCAGTCACAACATCCAGCGATCGGTGATGCTGTTGCTGTGCTGCCTCCTTCACACTGGACCTTCTGGTTGCCGTGGTTAATGGTTGCACTGGCTATCACCATTGCTTCCCATATTCCCCAGCCGCCCCGGATCGATCTGGGGTTTGAGTGGAGTGATAAAGTGCTCCATATACTTGCTTACTGGATTTTTGGTGGAACATTCCTCTGGATGGTGCTGGAGTGGAAAGTGCCTGAGGTCGGAAAGCGGAGTTTCTGGATCACCGTAATTGCTGTCGCACTTTTTGGTTGTCTGGATGAGATCCACCAGTCCTTTGTTCCCGGTCGGGAAGCGGATGTGTGGGACTGGACAGCAGATGTGATCGGGGGGATCATTGCGGCGACCCAGGCACGGTGGATTTTCAAAGGGAAACAGCAGTGGCGCAAGCGGATTGGGCAATGGAGATTTTTCAGGTTCAGCATCAGGCGCAGGACACAAAAGCCCGAACGGGAATTTTAACCACGGATCACGGTGTGGTCGAAACCCCCGTTTTTATGCCCGTCGGTACCCAGGGCACTGTCAAGGCGGTGGAACCGCGCCAGTTACACGAATTGGGCTACCGGATCATTCTGGGGAATACCTATCACCTGTACCTCCGACCGGGCGAACAGGTGCTTCAGGATTTTGGAGGACTCCATCGTTTTATGCAGTGGAATGGGGCAATTCTGACTGATAGCGGCGGATTTCAAATCTTTTCTTTGCAGGATTTCCGATCGGTCTCTGAGGACGGCGTGGAATTCCGATCCCATATTGATGGATCGAAGCATTTTTTTACGCCGGAGAAAGTCATTGACATTCAGCGGAGCATTGGCTCCGACATTATGATGGTGCTGGATGAATGCCCACCCTATCCGACTTCGTACCGGGAGATGCAGCGGGTGGTTGAGCGAACGATTCAATGGGCTGAACGGTGTCGGCAGCAGTGGCAAACGCAGCCGCCGCTCTACGAATGGCGGCAATGGTTGTTTGCTATCGGGCAGGGTGGAGTGTATCGAGATTTGCGCCAGCAGTGCCTGGAAGCACTAATAGCAATGGACTTTCCCGGCTATGCTATTGGTGGCCTGGCGGTTGGAGAGCCAATGGAGCAGATGCTGGAGGTTGTGGATTGGTCGACCGATTGGATTCCGGTGACGAAACCCCGGTACTTAATGGGAGTTGGGACACCAGTTGACATTCTGGAAGCCATCGATCGTGGTGTGGATATGTTCGATTGCGTCCTGCCAACCCGTAATGCCCGCAATGGGCAGTTGTTTACAACGCGTGGCAAGCTCAATATCCGGAATGCGAAATTCCGTGGCAGCCGTGAGCCAATCGATCCGGGATTGCCGTATTACATTTCTCAGGAGTTCACTCTTGGCTATCTCCACCATCTGTTCCGTGCAAAGGAAATCCTCGGACTTCAATTAGCAACATTGCAAAATCTGGCGTTCTATCAATGGCTGGTGCAGACGGCTCGCCAGAAAATACGGCAAAACAGATTCCGTCAATGGAAAGAATCGTTTATTCAGCAGTGGACGGCAACGGGACGAGTGGCAACATAACATTTTGCAACAGGATTTTAGAAACAAACGGAAGGTTCTGCCAATGATGATGTGGGTTCTGGGTTTTGCACCGCCACCGCAGCAGGGTGGTGGGGGAGATCCAATGTCAGGACTGATCTCGACTTTTGTAATGTTCGGTGCGATCATTCTCATTTTTTACTTTTTCATCATCCGACCGCAGAAGAAACGGCAGCAGGAGCACGAGAAGCTGCTGCAAAATTTGCGCAAAGGGGATCGGGTGGTGCTGGCAAGTGGGATTTATGGAACGATCTCTGAAATTGAAAATGGCACCATTCTGTTGCAAATTGCGGACAATGTTCGGGTGAAAGTGGACAAGAATGCCATTGCCAGTGTTGTAGAGAAAAAATAGCAGAGAACGTTCAGCGGATGGGAACGCAGGAGCAGCGGACGTTAGACACCGTTGAGGAAGCGATAGAAGCAATCCGGCAGGGGCAATTGGTCATCGTTGTCGATGACGAAGAGCGGGAGAACGAGGGCGATTTTATTACCGCGGCGCGGAATGTCACCCCGGAAATTGTAAACTTTATGGCAAAATACGGGCGGGGGTTGATCTGTGTGGCGCTGACGGAAGAGCGGTGCGAAGAGCTTCGACTGGATCCGATGGTGCCGGAAAGCACAGCACTGCACGAAACCTCCTTTACCGTGTCGGTCGACCTGAAAGGACACGGCGTTACGACCGGTATTTCGGCAGAGGATCGAGCGAAGACCATCCGGGCATTGATCGATCCGAAGACACGCCCTGAAGATCTGGCACGCCCAGGACACATTTTTCCGCTTCGGGCAAAAAAAGGTGGCGTTTTGCGGCGAGCAGGGCATACCGAAGCGGCGGTGGATTTAGCCCGGCTGGCTGGATTTGAACCAGCAGGGGTGTTGGTGGAGATTATGAACGATGATGGCTCAATGGCCCGTTTGCCGGAACTGCGCCGGCTGGCACAGCGCTTTGGGTTGAAAATTATCTCGATCAATGACCTGATTGCCTATCGTATGCGGCACGAACGGTTGATTCGTCGCGAGGTAGAAGTCTTTTTGCCAACCAGGTATGGCGAGTTCCAGTTGATTGCTTATACACAACTTACCACTGGTGAACTCCATCTGGCACTGAAAAAAGGCGAGTGGGAAGAAGAAGAACCTGTGCTGGTGCGCGTGCACTCTTCGTGCCTTACCGGGGATATTCTCCATTCCCTGCGTTGCGATTGCGGTGATCAACTGCACAAGGCAATGGAAATGATCAGTGCAGAGGGTAAAGGTGTGCTGGTCTATATGCGACAGGAGGGACGGGGGATCGGACTGTTGAATAAGCTGCGAGCTTATAAGCTACAAGAGCAGGGTATGGACACCGTGGAGGCGAACCTGCATCTGGGATTTAAGATGGATGCCCGCGATTACGGGATTGGAGCACAGATTTTGCGAGATCTGGGAGTTCGGAAAATTCGGCTTCTGACCAATAATCCCAGGAAACGAGTGGGGCTGGAAGGATATGGTCTGGAAATTGTTGAGAATGTCCCGATCGTCATACCGCCAAATCCACATAATTGCAAGTACTTGCAAACCAAGCGGGACAAAATGGGGCATCAGTTGCCACAGTGGGATGAAGAATTGTTCCCCTTTTGTCTGAAGTGACGTTCCAGTTGACAGTGAGTAAGAGGAACAAGCAGGAATAAAAAACGATGAGTGCGAAGTTTGTCTATTTGTCCAGAGCGAAGATCCAGGAATTAGAGGCAGAACTGAAAGATTTAAAGACACGTGGTCGAAAAGAAATCGCCCAGAAAATAGCGGATGCCCGTTCGCACGGCGATTTGCGGGAAAATGCCGATTATGATGCTGCAAAAGAGGAGCAGGCGCACTTAGAACGACGCATTGCCTACCTGGAGGACATCCTTGCACGAGCCCGGACGATTGATCCGAAAGAGTTTGAGCCGGGCGTTGCGGCATTGCTGACCAGGGTCCGGGTTCGCAACGTGAAAAATGGCTATGAGATGGAGTATGTTCTGGTGAGCCCGGAAGAGTCGGATATCAATCAGAACAAAATCTCGGTGACGTCACCGGTGGGCAAGGCGCTGATGGGGAAGCGAGAGGGGGAAACAGTGAAAATCAAAGTGCCAGCAGGGTGGTTGGAACTGGAGATCCTTTCGGTTGAGCGGGTGGATTAAGGAGCGCCACGAGGATTAAACTTTTCACCGCGTCTGCCAGTCGAAAGACTGGTTTTTGGCAAAAATGAAGGTTTGCAATAACGATGGGGTTTGGTTTGGCGGTGCCCAGCGACGCGGAAATCTTGCAGGCTTTTGCTGATGGAGATGTCGAAGCCGCTGCTGCTGCTTTTGTACGCAAATATCAGGCTTTTGTGTATGCAACGGCTTACCGATTCCTGCAATCTCGCGAGGATGCCCTGGATGTTTCACAGGAAGTTTTTCTCCGTGCTATTCAGCACATTCATCAGTTCCGGGGGGAAAGCAGCATTAAAACCTGGCTTTATACCATTACCCGGAATGCGGCAGCGTCGTGGGTGCGCAAGTATCGTCGGGATTTACCAATCCCGGAAGATTTCGACCCAAACCAGCGGCTGGTGTCTGCCGAAGCACCGCCTGATCAGCAGGTAGAGGGTAGGGAGTTGCAGGATATTCTGGATCGCATTATTCTGCAACTTCCGGAGAAACAGCGGGAGGTGTTTGTCCTGCGCTACATCGAAGGAATGTCTTACGAAGAAATTTCAAAAGTTACCGGTACCAGTGTCGGCGGACTCAAAGCCAATTATTTCCACGCTATTAAGAAAATTGGTGCAAAGTTGCGGGAGTATGGTTATGAAATTCCAGAATAAAGCAATGCGTGACGAATTGCCAGATCTGGTGACAGGAAAGTTGCCCGATCCTCAGAAGCAAATAGTAGAGGAAGCCATTCGGCGCGATGCGGCATTGCAAAAGGAATGGGAATTCTGCCGTTCGGTGTTGCAGTACATTGAAGCTGCTCAACTGTCGAAGAAGTACGAGACCGAAGCAGCACCAATAGCAGATCAAGTTACCGCTCAGCTCCGTCAGTTACGAAAGGAGGCTGAGGAGTTGCAATATCTGCTGCCAGATTACTACGCTAATGCATTGCCGGAGCAGGAACGACGCCGTATTGCGGCGGTGCTGAAACGCAATCCGTTTTTGCAGCGCGCGTATGAAGAAATTCAGCAAACCCTGAAAGCGGTTGATGCAGCACAATGGCAGCAGAAGTATGAACGGGAAGCACGGGCGCTTTCGGTGCTTGTTACTGAGCAACTGAAACACCAGTCGCAGTGGCGGTGGCGGTTTCGATGGCAATGGGCTCTGGCGCTGGGGATGGCACTGGTATTGCTTGCAGTTGCTCTCATTACGCCGGCTGCCAGAGAGTGGATTACCGAGGAGCCTGGGCCAGATCTGGTGCTGACAGAAGAGAGTGCGGAGGACAGTGGACTTTTGGAAGAACTGCCAATTTTTTCAGAAGTCTGGTACGAAGATGAGCTGGCGCAGCCGGAGGAAATCGAGCAATTGGTAGAGAGTCTGGCATCGATCGAAGATGACGATGAAGAAACCGGAGATTTCTGGCTCGATACCGGATGGTTTATAGAAGAAACAAACGGGGATCAATCTGGAGGGGAATCGTTATGAAGTGGAAGCGGAATACAATGCTGGCGTTACTGGCAGTGAGTGGATGGATTTTTCTGGGATTCTTCCATATGCAGGCTAATCCGCAGAATCCAGCATTCAGGAAATTGCAACAGTTCAAAAAGTTGCAGCTTATTGAGTATCTGGATCTGGATGATAAAGTGGCGGAGAAGTTCTTTGTTGTTTATAACCGTTCCCAAAAGCAAGTGGAAGCGCAGCGGAGGAAAATTCGTCGGCTTACTGCCCGACTGAATGAAGCAATGCGATTGCACGACACGGAGATGGTCAAGAAGTACAATTCAGAACTGGTGCAGGCACACCGGGAGTTGAACCGGACTATTGAGCAATCGCTGACGGAAATTCGGCAGGTGCTGGGAGAAGAGAAATTTGCAAAATTTCTGATCTTTGAATCCCGGTTTCGGGATGCGATCAAAAAGTTTCGGGAGCGCCGAAAGCCCCGACGTTCACCTCGATAACATATCCCGAAGTGGTTCCAGAGCGTCCGATCGCAGGTTACGGTTCTTGATCCAGCGGAGTCTCAATGATGATGCGAACGGTGCGGGAGTATGCCCGCCCTTCCGGAAGGTCGTTGTCGTACAATAGCTGGTTGCTGCCAACAGGGTAAATATGAAGATTTTCGGGAGGAACAGCCGAACGCAGCAAAGCAGCCACGTTCTCGCATCGCCGGCGAGCCAGATCCTGATTGTAGCTGGGTGAACCGATTCGATCCGTATAGCCGTAAATTTTGACAGTAGAAGCAGGAGTGATATGCTGGCGTACGGTTTCCAGAATGCGTAAGTGGGCATCGGTGAGCTCTGCTGAATCAAAATCAAACAGGATGAGCGAAAAAATCTCGATTTGTTTCCCACTGCGAAAGAGTTTCCGGCGCTGCTGGTAGCTGGTAAAATGAATGGGCAGCGTGCGGGTAACGCTGGCAGTTTGGGCGTATGGATCCGTGGCAGTAAACGCTGCGTAGAGGTACTTCGTATGCCGCAGTTGGTCTGGAGGAACACGCCATTGAATTCGGGGTTCTACCGGCATCATACCCCGTTGTTTGAGGAAGTAGGTATGCTCAGTCTTGAGCGTAAACTGCCACTGCTGGATAGCAGATTCCCCGGAGCTGGAACCCACAAAGAGCAGTTGAAGAGGAAGCGCTTTGTAATCCAGTTGGCGGAGTCGCAAAGGGGCAAGGATTTCGTAGTGGGAACTGGAGAGCTCTGCCCGCGCATTTTCTTCCTGCCCTTCCGGGATCGTCGGGTTTGTGGGATTTGCAGGAAGATTCCGCCACCGGAGCTGGATGCGTTGAGAGTCAATGCCCCAGCGGGTTATTAGATACTGCTGGATCGCCCGAGCCCTGGCGGCTGACAGAGACAGGTTGTTGTGTTCTCTCCCAACACCGTTGTTGCAGCCTGTGATGGTCAATGTCGCTTCTGGATACTGACGCAGGCGATATCCGATTACATTCAGAATTTCACGATACAACCGTAGAGGATCTGGTGGCAGAGCAGAGGGATCAAAGTGCTGGATTTCTTCTGCGCTCAACAAATGAAGACGTGCTCCCGTAAGGCTGGAGCCGCCAATGCGGAAGTATACATACGGCAGCAAAGGGAGTGTTTCAAAGATTTCTTCTTCGATAATGTGGAGAGTATCCACCGGCGTCGTGATGCTGTCTTCAACACCAAAGACTTTCAGTGCCACCTGGAATACCGGTAGTTTCCGAATGCGGTGTTCATAGTGTTCCTGGTAGATGGTGACAATGTGGTGGACGTTGTCTGTCGTGCGTTCTTCAACTGTCCGGAATCTGGAAAGCAAGACCACAGTGTCACGAGGAAGTCCAACGATAAAGCGTTGTACCGTGTCCCGGTAGTACACGGTATCTCGCTGGATCGGCGGCGGTGGCGTGGGCAGCATCGGAAGGCGATAGGTCGCTCCAAAGAGAAGCTGGGAGGGGTACCACGATACGGAGGTTAGCGGGAGGAGGCTGATACGGTACGCAGCAAAAGGCGTAAGTGTAGCAAATCGTCCAATTGGCAGATGATATCGCAAACCCACAGTGGGGAGCAGGTGAAAAGGCACGAAGTTGGGAATTGCTCCCTGGAAAGCGTTGCGGATGCGACGACCGTTTGTAAAAGTAGCGGTTGCGGGTTCTAATAACTCTTCCCGTTGGTTAAAAGCGTTGTTCCAGAAATACCAGAGTTGCACACCGCCCCAGAACTCAAGGCGTGGGGTAAGCTGAAAGAGTCGGGCGATACTGAGCCCAACTGCCTGAAGAGAACTCTTCAGTTGATGTTTAACTGTAGCATCGACGGTCAGGGTATCTGCATTTCGGATTACAATGGTATTGCCAATAACTTCGGTACGGCGTAACGTAGCGCTGGCATCGGTAAGAAGTACTTCAAGGTGGACAGGACCAATGGGGGAGTGCAACCATTCATACCCGGCACTGAGGTGATATCCTATGCCGATACCACCACGATATTCAGGGCAGCAGGAAGGAATGTCCGGCAGTTTTCCGAAACTTGCAAGATGAAGATTTAATGCTGGTGCAACCGAGAACGTGGCAAAGGCGTATGGGCGGAGCGTGTCCGCTGTCTGTCCCACAGCGCCGTTGTATGTGAGCAATAGCAAGAAGACACAAGCACTAAGATTGCGCATCGACTAAGACCTTTGTTTTCATAACTGCAAATATGCAAGATTGCCGTGAAATGCAAGGAGCAGGACGAAAGCCGAGGTAAGCTTGGCAGGCTGTGGTGTCCAGTAAAGCAACATTGCCCGTTGATTGGTGGCTCGAGATAGACCGTTGTAGCATGACGGCAGGATGCTGCCGGACATGTAAAAGCTTTGCGAAGCTGTCTGGCGGTTTGTCTGGACAGCGAGATAAAGATTCTTTGGTGAAACTTCCGTAAATTTGTGTCTTGTTTGAGCGATGGTCAGTAATGCAACTGCAGGATTTTTACAGACAGCTTGTTTCGTTGATTCCTGAGGAAACGGCAGAAGATTTTGATCGGATTGGTATTCAGGTGCAGAGTGGCGTCACAGAACTCCGACGCCTCCTGGTGACGATGGAGGTAACGGATGCCGTGGTGCAGGAAGCAGTGGAGCGAAGCGTTGACGCGATCATCAGTTTCCATCCTCTGATTTTTCCCTCCATAGAGCGGATTATCGATGGTGATCGGGTTGGGCGTATTGTTACGCAGCTTATTCAACATCGCATTGCCTTGATGGTAGTCCATACGAATCTGGATGCTCATCCGGAGGGAACGAATACGTTCTTAGCCCGGCAGTTGGGGGTAACAGTTGAAGGTCCTTTGGTTCCGCATCCAGACCGTCCGGATTATGGAATGGGACGGATCGGAAAATTCCACCAACCAATTACGATTTCAGAGTTGTTGGATCGTCTATACCAGTTGCTAAAAAGTCCTTTGCGTTTTACGGCTGGAAACAAAGAGTTGGTACAGCGTATCGCAATTGTTGCCGGTAGCGGGCGGAGTTTCCTGCGTGAAGCGATCGCCTCAGGAGTTGATGCCTTTATCACGGCAGATCTAAAGTACCACGACTTTCACAGTGTTGATGGACAGTGTGTGCTGGTGGATGTTGGGCATTATGAAATGGAACAGTTTGTGCCGGTAATATTGGAAAACTTTCTGCAGCGCATCGTCCCGGAAGAAGAGGTTGAAGTTTACCGTTCTACCGTGTTGCCCAATCCCGTGCGGTATTATCCCCAGACCCGGCTGTTTCGGCAATGGCAAGCAGAAGTGTTAATAAAGTAGAGGATTGATGTATGGCGCGCGATTTAAGTGTGAAACAGCAACTGGAATTGGTCGTTCAGCTTTCGAAGCTGGATCAAAAAATCGATGAGCTTTATGAAGAATTTGGCGAATTGCCAGAACAGATCGAGGAGTTGCACAAAGCTATAGAGGAACAGCAGAAAAAAATTGAGCAGCTCAGTGAACGGCAACGGGAGGTCGTTGGTGAAAAGACCGATGTCCATCTCAAGATTCAAACATTGAGAGATCGCCAGAAGGAGCTGGAAGATTTGTTATTTCAGGTCAAGACGAATCGTCAATATGATGCAATTGTAAAAGAGCTGGAATACATCAAGCAGCAGCGTGAAGAGGAAGAAAATCGGTATGCAACGCTGGCAATTCAGGAACATAACATCAATAAGCAACTGGAACAGGAGCAGGAGCACCTCGCAGAAATGAAGGAGGAATTAGAGGCGCTGGAGAAGGAATATGCAGAACTGGAAGGGGGATTGCAGAATAAAATTCATCGATTGGAAAATCAGCGGGAAAAGCTGGCAAAGAAATTGCCCCGGCAGTTGCTTTCGCACTATGAGCGAATCCGCGAATATCACGATGATGCAGCGGTACCATTGAAACGAGGAAGTTGCTCAGGATGCTACAGTGTGGTGCCGCCGCAGACGGAGGTAGAGTTGCGGAATTACTATCGAGTGTTTTTCTGTGAAAACTGCGGGCGTATTCTGTATCCGGAGGAATTGCAGGAGAAAGAACCGGTGGATTCATAATCTGCTCGGCGGGGTAGGCAGGCAACCGCGGCTGCTTCTCGGAAGCGGCTGAGGAAAGTCCGAACTCCAAAGAGCAGCGTGCCGGTTAATCGCCGGGCAGCGAAGCCTGCTCCTGCGGGAGCAGGGGGAAGCTGACGGAAAGTGCTACAGAAACGATACCGCCGATGGCTTTCCGCAAGGGAAAGTACAGGCAAGGGTGAAACGGTGAGGTAAGAGCTCACCGCTGCTGCAGCAATGCAGCAGGCACGGTAAACCCCACGCGGAGCAAGGTCAAGCAGGATGTGGACTCAAGCTGCCAGGCTTGAGTGCCGGGTTGCTCGCCCGGTTGCTTCTCCTCCAGAGGGAAGCACCACATCCGGGTAGACCGCTGGAGGGTAGTGGTAACACTGCCCCAAGAGAAATGGTTGCCTCCTCCAGCCTCCACAGGTTGGAGAAGACAGAATTCGGCTTATCGCTTACCCCGCCACATTTTTATTGCTTTTTCCCCCTGAATTGCTCTCTTTTTTATTCCCGTGCGGGCGAAGAACCTGCGGTGGTAACTTTTAACTTTCTGCTGAGGATTTGCCTGCTTCCTGTGCTTTCCGTAAATTTGAAGCTCTGGAAAAAGATTTGAGAGTCTTTGTTGTGCAATAACGAAGGGAGAAACGGATGAAACTGCGATTACTTCTATTCAGTGCGCTTCTGTTCAGCTTCGGCATATGGGGATGTGAACGCGAGATTCCGCAGGAGTTAAAAGTTCAGCAATTCATTACATTTGTTGAGCCCGTAACCAAGGCAGAAATGAAAGCGCCGGCAACGTGGTTGCGGCAAATCGTTCCTGGCAAAAGCGCCTTCTTTGTTTCTTCAGAAGGCGTGGCGAAACGATTTCTCCAGTATGAAGCTGAAGGTGCAGCCGGGGCACGGGTTGGAATGGTATTCTTCCAGATGAGTACCACCGCAACGCTCCAGAGTTACCTGGATTCTGTGCGGGTTTTTGAAGATCCGTCGCTGTATTCAGAGGTCCAGCAAACAACGATCGACGGAAAACCCGCCTATTGGTGGTCTTATAGCGCAGAATACCCCGATGGTGAATTCTATGGTGAACAATACGTGGCAACAGCGGACAGTCAAATCGTGACGGTGCTGCAACTGGAAAGCTTTGGAGGAGTGCTGGAAACCGTGCGTCCCATTTTTGATACGGCTATTGCCTCAGCAAAATTGGGAGTCGCTCCTAAAATAGAGCCGGTGAAAGTGGATACCGTCATCGTGGAACGTGAACCGTTTAAACCGGCGGCAAAGATGAAGTCCTACACCAGCGATTACTTTACGCTTCAAATACCGGAGAACTTCCTTGCAAAAGTGCAGAATAAGCAAAACGTCCTGTTTTCAGCGAAATTTGTCGGCGATGGCGGACCCAGTGACTGCACGGTGGAGATTGATGTGTTTGAAGCAAAGAATGTTTCAAAGCTGGATAAAGTTATGGAAGACAACAAGTCGGCGTATGAGAAAGCGGGCTTCCGAATCACTGCGGTCAAAACAGCAACGGTTGCAGGACAGCCTGCGAAGTATTTCGAGTACCGGTACAGTAAGAACATCGCCGGACGTGCGTACTTTGTGCTTGCCAACGAGCGGTTGTACCGAATCACGTTGAATTGGTACATCCCCGAAAAAGATATTTATCTGCCCACCTTTACGAAAATGGTTCGCACGTTCCAGATCAAGTAAAAAGGAGGAACAAACAATGCGGTACGCAACCGTTCCAGCGATGTTTTTAGCGGTTACGGATCGCTTCCGTAAAGAGCAGAACAAACCGGTGTATCTGTACAAAGTGCAGGGACGATATGTTCCTGTTACTTATGGTGAATTGCGGTCGTGGGTGGTTGATATTGCTATGGGATTCCGCGCGCTGGGAGTGCGTCCTGGGGATCGCGTGGGCATTGCGTCGGAGAACCGCATAGAGTGGATCGTAACAGATTTTGCTGTAACTGCTTTGGGGGCGGCGGATGTTCCTGTGTTTTCGATTTTGACGCCGGAACAGGAGCAATATATTTTTTCGCACTGTGAGGCGAAAGTGTTGGCGGTATCGAATCGCTATCAGTTGAACAAAATCCTGAAGGTGCTGGATCAGTTGCCTGCAGTGGAAAAAGTTGTGGTGTACAATGAGGATCTGGAGTTGCCCGATGATGATCGATTTTTGACCTTTGCACAATTGCGCAAACTGGGGCAACAGAGCGTTCCGGCTGAGAAACGGGAAGCACTGTTTCAGGAACTGGCACAGCAGGTCAAACCGGATGACTTGTTGACCATTATTTACACCAGTGGCACGACTGGCAACCCGAAGGGGGTGATGCTTACTCACCGTAACGTATTGTCGAACGTTGAAGGGGCAGCCAGTCGAGTGGATATCCGGGAGGATGATCTTCTCCTGTCCTATTTGCCTTTCTGCCATTCCTACGAGCGGACCGCAGGGTATTACACCGCTTTTTCCTGCGGTGCCACTGTTGCACTGGCTGAATCGATCGAGACCATTGCGAAGAATATGCAGGAGGTGAAGCCAACGATTATGACCAGCGTCCCGCGCTTGTTCGAACGCATTCAGCAACGGATTCTCAACAATGTTTCTAAGCAACCACCGCTTCGGCAACGGATTTTCTACTGGGCGCTGGAAGTTGGGAAAAAGAAGTTTTATGCGGAGCAGCAGGGAAGCGTCCCCATAGG
>JALWUI010000105.1:19543-20118 GCA_027082775.1 Candidatus Kapaibacterium sp. | reverse complement strand
GTGGCTTTGCGCCGTGGCAGAATCTGAAGGAAATCCAGCGTTGTCACGCGAGACAAATGGGCATCATCGACCGAATAGGGCTGAAAGCGAGCGAGGGCAAATCGGACGAAGGGGAAGTAGGACTCACCCGGATCCAGCGGAATGTCGGCATACCAGAGCCCGCGTTCGGCGTCATATCGAGGTTCGAAGCCGACCGCCGTCACTTTGTAGTTTGTTCCCTTGAGTTCTTCCAGGGTCAGTTGATCGCCGGTCTGCGCAACATCGCTGAACAACACCGGCGTTGGAGTCAGGTCCGTGGGAGTTGGAGCAGAGAGCCAGATGGGATCCAAACCCCACGAGGTGACGTATGGCTGCAACTGTGGTGGCAGGGAAGGTCCGCCAAGGAGTTTTGCGGCGAAAGTGCCACCCAGCCATTTTTTCGGCTGCCCGGCGGCTGGCAACAGCACTGCCAGCAACTCATCTTCGCCGGAGCTGTACCACGGGCGCTCAATGTAGATTCGGGTTACCGGTATCCGCTCGCTGATCACTCGATTCCCGTCCCGCTGCCGCTGCCATCGGAAAGCGGGACTGGCGTA
>JALWUI010000105.1:0-19533 GCA_027082775.1 Candidatus Kapaibacterium sp. | reverse complement strand
GAAAGACCGGCAGGACGGGCAGTGTTGAGAATTTGCAGCGTCTGTTCCGGTCCGCTGCGTGCAAAGAATTCCTCCGATAGTCGGGGTGGGAAAAACTCCCGATACCGACTGATCGCCGTCGCTCGATACCGGACGCGGCGATGTTTGGTGTCCCCGAATTCGTGGACAAAGTGGAGATTGGTCAACGTATCCTGCGTCGGATTATCGGTGATGATTTCCCCTACCGTTGTCCCGCTCTGCGGTGCGGGATCTCTTCCATCTTTGCCATCGCGAGGTTCCGGCTCCGCCGGATTATCAACAGGCGTGTTCCACTCACCGTTGATGGTGACTTTGCCCGTGGATTTTGCATCGATAGTGAGGTCTAACTGCAACGGCGCCTTCGTGTCGCCTAACGTCCGCTGCGGTGTTTGCGCAATGGTGGTGATCACCGGATCTGCTAATGGCTGGCTGACAGCGTGGACAATTGTTAACTTGCGCGGCGGGGTCAACATCCAGTGCCATCCGTACAGAGAGGCATCGTGGAGCTTCTGGGCAACTGCTGGCGGTGCTCCTTGCGAAAGCAGATGCCACAGTGCCAGCAGGTCGCGATTTTGCTCCGCTTCCGTCGGCGTCGCACCAAGGGCACAACTGTACAGAAGCGTTGCTTCCCGTCCTTTCGGCAAATAGATGGTCAGCACTCGCTGCGCCTGATCCCAAGATGGGAGACCATCGCCTTCGGCAAGCACCAGCCGGAATCCCGGAACGTTGGGCCAATCGGATGGCTCGCCAAAATTGACAATCACGGCGTTTTTGGTTCCCACCACAGTTCGCTCTTCGATCGACCCATCGGGATGGATCCAGAGAATTCTGCCCGGTGGTAAGCCGGGCACATTCTGAAACACCGCCGCACGAGCCAGGGGATCCGGGATATATGGCGTTGTGACCTGCGGATCGCTTTTGACCGGATAAGCAACCGTTTCCCCCGTGACTGGATTTGTCCACTGTGCTTCCGGAAACAGGGCAGAGCCGCCGGGGAGGGTGTCTTCGCGGGACACCAGCATCGCATACGTTGCCGGGTCCATCTTCCCGCCGGGTGCAGTGTCCAGTTTACCGTGCTGCTCCGCTAATTCAACACTGCCGCGGGGTGCTACGACGTGTCGCTCGCTGATCTGCGTCGTCGCCGCCGGTGCTTCCGGATCAAAAGCACGATACCGGATTGCCATTACTTCCAGTGATTCACCCGTTTGCAGATCCGGGTCTGGTAGCGATCGCATCAGGAGTACGGGATTGGGAACAGGTTCCCAGCGGTAGTACACCAGTTCATCAGAGGTTTTGCTGAAGTCGTTCGGATCTATTTCCTTCAGCGGTCGACTGTAACCTGCCAGATCGACTGTTCGCAGACGAAACCGATATCGCTTGCCGAAACGCAGGCGGGGGAGTGAACCGGCAGGCACAGCGAATGTGGCTTTAATCTGATACTTATCCAGCGGATCGTTTGCCGGATCAGCGGGATTGTCTTCCGTATCGATGGTTTTACCGGGACGTTGCACTGCCAGACTCCAGCCTTTCCACACGGCTAAGGATTCGTGCAATCGCATCTCGTCTGGCGGCGCATCGGTGCGTGTTACCGGTCCCAGCGTCAGCGTTCCTTCGTCCTGACCGGTAACGGTATCGCCAGTCCGCAGCAGTTTGTACGTCGCCAGCCGTTCGAAGAGCGAATGCCACTGGTTCGTCATCGAGTCCCACACGTCGATGCGGTAGCCGCGAAGCAGGTCATCGGCAAACAGGGTTTCGGTTCCCGTACTTTCCAGCGTTGTATTCTTCGTTTGCGCCCGTTGCAAATGCTGGAACAGTACAAAAGCGAGGTTGTGACGAACCAGCATAAACCCTACACTTTGCAGCGCCGGAGTGCCGACGGATCGGGATTCCGGATCGACAGCGTGCGGACCACCTAACCGAATCTTTGTTTGAAATGGTGCCTGAAACCCTTCCCGAAGGCGGCGCAGGGAGCTGGCAAAGCCCAGCAATTTGCGGGCAGCACCGTCGGGATCAACAGATACAAATTCGTACCGCCCGTTTTGCAGGTTCACCAGTCCTTCTACAATGTCGGAACCGGGTTCGGGTTGAGGCAGAAACAGGCGTTTTGCCGCGTCCAGTTGGTATCGCACCTGCGGCGTCAGGTTGACCGTTGCACTCATCGCTGGCGTCCATTGCGGCTGAACCTGCACCCAGCCGGTAGCTGGCATCCCCGCTGGTCGAGGGAACTCGACGATCATCAGGATGCCCAGCCGCTCCAGAAGCAGGGGATGGTTGAGAAGTGCCGAAAGAATTTCGTGAAAATCGGGTTTGGGGAAAGCAATGACTGCCCGTTTATACGGCGAATATGCTGCGGCATACGTTGGATTGGCATTGTGCGGCATTGGCGCATTCATTGGCTCGTGGAAGTACTGAATCCACTCAAACGTGGTGCGGAGATCAGGGCGCTGCCAGGCAATTGCTTTCTGTTCCTGCAACCGGGCACGCAATTGCCGCCGCCGTTTCTGCCACCGATCGTAATCATCCAGGGCGAGATTGCTGAGCACTTCATAAATGTTATCCAGCCACGATGGCACTTTCTCATCCCGGTGGCTGGGCCACTGCGGAACACTGTCCGGGGCGTTCTGTCCAAAGGTCTGGTACACCTGCTGCACAAATTCCACCAGCGGTTTGACCGGATAGGAGCTGATGGGCAGTTGCGCATACATCGGAAACTGGTAGGGCTGGACGGGGGTATCCGGCTGAAATACCGCTTCCCAGATCGCTGGCTGAGGTGCAGTCAGCACCGTATAATCACCGGGCATCAGGTGTTTGCCGTTCAGTACGAGCGTAAGCGTCACCTGCTGCAACGTCGAAACCCAGTTCACCCAGTCGGGGTACTGGCTGAGTTTTTTCAATGCCGTATCCGTGGAGCGGAGCCGGGGCGAGATCACGATCGAACAGCGAAGGCGATCACCACTTCCCCATCCACGTGGAATGGCGGTCCACATCACCTGTTGCGACAGTGGCATTTTTCGTTTCCTTTATGTTGGTCAACGTGCCGTTATGCAAAAGCCAGGCAATACTGTTTCCACGGTTCGGGCGTTGGAAACATCTGGGCAAATGTTGGATCACCCGAAGATCCTTTGAACTGTCGCTCAACCTTGATCGAAACGGACTTGCTGAAAAACAGCACATTCACTTCCACCACCAGCGACGCCTGCCCATAGACTTTCCCGTTGGACTGCCAGGTGAGCGACATATAGAGCACAGCAGAGATACTGATGATCCCCAGCACTCGCAATTCGCCCCACATCCGGAAATAGCCTTCCAGCGTGGCGATATTACCACCATTCTGGAAAACCATCCGGAAATAGATGCCCACCATTGCTCCAACGGATCCCTGAGCGACGGCAACACTGAAGGCGAAGCTCCCACCGAATTCAAAAGCAGCTTCCAGCAACGTCACACCAGCCGGGGTAAGTTCCAGTGCAAAGAATCCGCCACCGCCGAAGACGTAGACCGTAAGCCGGAACGGATCGTGCCGTTCACAGAATCCGAACCGGAGTGTTACCGGCTCAGAAATGAACGGGATTTTGAGTGAGAAAAAGAGCGAGAGATTCTGGATGCTCAATACCCCAACGGAAATGGAGGGCAGTCCCAGTTTGTAGTACACCAGCAGACCGGGATTTTTCAGCAGTTCGATTTTGGGCAGGTAATCGCCAAACCCTCCTTTGGGAATGAGATCTTGCAGCTTGCTTACAAAGCTCAATGGTCCTTTGAATTCAACATTGGCAATGTCAACATCAACCTTGACTTTCTCGAAATTTTTCGACCGCAGCCGCAGCCGTGTGAAGTCCACCGCCAGAAATTCCATAATGCCAGCAATCAGATGGACAGCAAAGTCCTGGAGTTCTCCCTGGATCTTGATCGTGGGCGGTTCTGGTTTCCACGGCTGATGCGCCGATGTTTTGAGTGACAATCTGGTTTTGCGATCGCTGGTGTCGAAAGTTTCAAACAATGGATTGCCGCTGGGCCAACTCTGGAGTTTGTCCGTTTCCCACTTGTATTCCAGCGATAACCCTTTCCGGATGTCGTCGATGAATTGCTTCCACTTTTCGTACTTCTGCCGGATTTCTTTTTCCAACTGCTTTGCCGCTTTGATCTCCTGCTCCACCAGTGCTCGCAGCTCGTTGATTTTTTCTTCCACCCGCTCTTTGCGCCGCTGCAATTCCTCCAGTTGTTGCTGCAACTGCTTGCTGGTTGCATCGGTGCGCTTCTTGAGCAGTTCGATCAGCTCGGCAATGTTGCGCGTTCCCAGATCGTTGATGGTCGTCTGGAACGTCGTCCAGATGGTATTGGCGAAGTTCTTGACATCGTTGAGTGCACCTTTGACCTCATTGATTGCTGTCTGAACGGCTGAGGATACCGCCCCCGGCAGCGCCTCGATCGTGTTGATGACAGACTCAAAGCGATCTTCGATGTCACTTTTGAGCTGGTCAATGTCTTCCACAAAGTCGTACACGGTTTTCTGGATCAATTTGGGAATTTTACCCGCTTCGGACGCAGCCATAGCAACAAAAGTAAGGATGCGCAGAATATGCTTGAGTTTGACCGACCCAACGATGGTTGCTTCAAAGACCTGATCGAAAAACTTAGAGGGATCAAAGGTGCCGTTGAGAAAATCATCGAAGGGGGAATTCGCACCCACGGGTCCAACGCCCCGCGAGATGGCTTGAATCTTCAGGTTCGGAGCCGCCAGCCCGCCGGCTTTATCCGTGTTTTGCGAGAAATTGAGTTGCACGGGGGTGCGGAGTTTCAGGAACACCTCACCAGCATTGCCGGCAGGATCGAAGCCAGCAGGAAGAAATCCTCTGGAGTTTTCGCCGAACAGTTCCACTGTGGTCGTGGCACCAGTACCCAGCAGCGCCTCCACCTGCTGAATCCGGATATCCGCCTGCTCCATCTCCGGATAGAAGTACGGCTCCTTCGCTGTGTCAATGGCTGCACCGGGATCGGGGATAAAGACATTAAACCGCATCGCCGCCGTTTCAAAACGGGTGTCCCCCGCCCGTGCTGGCGGTGCATAAGCAACCGATTGCCCGGCTAAGTCCACGGTTCGCCACGACGTGCCTGAATGGTAGGCATTCTGGACGGTCAGCAACGTCGAACGCTGGTTCGCTGTCGATTGGATGAAGATCAGGGGAAGCACAAATTCCACTTCCTTGCCTTCCCAATCCGTTGCGACAACGGAAAACAGCACGTCTTTGCCACCGACGCGGGGCCAGAAGGCTTGATTCCCCAGACCATCGACGCCCGTGGTTTCCGGTTTGTCCAGTGGTGGGGTGATTAGCGTTCGCAGTTCGACTCTGCGGAATGGGAATTTTCGTCCCTCGTACCGTTGCCCCGGCAGTCCGGAAGCGGGGAAAATTTTGACCGGTTGCCGAACGATAATGAACTGCTTCTGGATCAGGTATGCTGCCATCTGCCCTCGAGGTGTGCGGCGGAATTTCCGCTCCGTGATCTTCACCAGCGATGCCCGATGCCCGAAGGGGAAGAGGAAACCAGCATACACCACCCGGACAAAATGATCCCGTCCTAAGGTTGCGCGGTGCAGCCACTCCTCAACGCTGAATCCTGCTGGCGGTTCCCAGGCAGCCTGCGAATCCAGCCATCCACCCAAGGCGGAAAGGAACAGCTTTGCAACGCGGATGGGCTGGGGCGTGTAGTTGCTGATGGTAAAGTTCGAGGACAGGTGGACGATTTGATACCGATCGTTGCGGGTCAAACTGGTTCTGAAGGGCCACAGATCGTTGGGATCCGGGCGAGGCGAGGTGACGTCCCACGACCAGATTGCCCGAACGGTGCGCAATGGCGCGTTACCTTCGTCGAAAGATCCATCCTTCGCACGCACGCCCAAACGGGTATGCCAGAGCTCCACACTGAAGTGTTCCGATGCCGGTGGCAACGCCGTCCGATGTGCCCAGGCAGCAAAGCGGTGCGGTGACAGGAACAGGCGGTACGGTAGCTCGATGGCAGTTTCCGTTGCTTTCAGCGGTTGCGGTTTGGCAGGAGCCGCTGGCGGTGGTTGCACAAAGTCCTGGACGCTCAGGATGGAAAAATTGAGCGCAGGTTGTGCTTTCGGCGCTGTGAAACGGAGCGTCTCCCGCCGGAACTTTTGCACCACCGTTGCCGGCCGCATCCGGGGCATCGGTGACGGACGCTGCTGCGGCTTTGAAGGTTGGAACGCTGATCGCTGCTGCTGCGTCGGCTGGGGCAGCGCCCGGCGCCAGAGCTTTGCCGACATTGTCAGTGCCGATGCTATGCCGACCAGGTGAAAAGCGGTTTCCGTTGCATCGGCAAGGTCCGGAGGTAACGCATTCTTTGCAACGACCGGAATGAATTTGTTCCACTCCAGAAGTTTGGGTAACTGCAACGGCAGGCTGCGAATGGTCGCAGGGAAGCGGAAGACCAGCCGGCTCGTTCCAGAAAGCCGTGCGGGAATCGGCGGCATTTCCGGCTTCTCACTCGTCGCCGGCGATCCGGATTCATAGTAGGCGCGCTCCGCTATGCTCTGGGGAGCGAAGGTGACAATCATTCGGGATTGGGAATTGAGCAGGAGCGTGGTGCCGCGAAGCTGGACATTCAAAAAATCAAAGCGGAGGTAGAGCAGATCTTCGGGACGAAGGACCACAAAGCTGAGCGTGCTGCCGGGATCGCCACGAACCACGGGTCCTAAGGTAATCGTTGGCAATTTCGTTCCACGAACTGCCCGGCGATGCTGTCGTCCCTGCTCTTCAATCTGCACCGTCAGGGGAAACAGGGGAGCTGCGGGTTCCGTAACAGCATCTGCCATAGCAAGATGAAACCGGTGCAGCTTCGGTGATCCTGCAGAAACAACTGGGGTATCATTCACAACGCGCAGCTCGAACGGGCGGGTTTCTGCCCCACCACCCAGCTCAAAACTCATCGGGGGCAGGTGGATCCACCACCGCCGTTTATCGCTAAAGTCACCGGAGATCCAGCATTCGTGACGGGAAGACGTGCCAGCACATCCTATGGTAAGATGGTCAAGCCACAGTCGAATCGCCGGATCGGACGCAGCGATAACTTCCGCTTCTTCGGCAGCTATGCCGCCGATTGCCCATCGGGCAGCACGATTGCGAGTGGTCGCTGTTTCGATCCGCAGACGCTGGAAAGGAAAGTTGCGGAATGTCCACCGGGTGTTTGGGATGCTCAACGTAGACCGTGCAGCATCGATCGCATCGGCAATCCATACTGCCCGCTGCGCTGGCGGCTGTTGAAAGATAGAAGTTGGCGGATCCCCCACCTGCAGGGTCAGTTTCCGGAACGTGGCGCGCAGCACCGGCGTTGTCAGCAGGATTTCTGAAGCAGGAGTTCCGATGAATGTCCAATCTTTGCTGAACCAAAGATCGACCGTCCCTTTTGCCGTCACCGTTGCCTTCTCTCCCAGATGGAGCACCGGAAGTGGAGCAGAGGAACAATGGAGTGGCGTCCCTGATAGCCACTGCTGAAGGTCGCCGCGGAACACCCAGCCATTTGCAAATTGCAGTGTAATTCCGAAGCGATTACCGACCGGGACGATTCGGACATCGAAATCCAGGGAGAAATCGGTTCCGGGTACAACAGCATTCCGGAGCTGAATCCGAATCCGATCCCCTTCCTGGTTGGCAATGATCCGGGGACGTCCGGCAAACCACCGTCGATCCACCAGCCACCGGGTAGTACCGAAGGAAAGCAGTACTTGATCAGCGGTAACCCGGAGTGCTGGCTGCGGCAGTACCGTGCTTTCAAAGGTTTTCGATAAAGTGGGCGCAGCGGCAAGGAAAGCAGAGCTTAGTTTCAGAATGTCACGTCGGGAGATGCGATGCTCCTGAGCCAATAGCTCTCCGAACAGATGGCGAATTTTTGACGGTGAAAGGTAGTGAAATCGCATTGGAATTCTCCACCTCTGAAAGAACAGACTGTGATCCGGAAGGCAAAGAATCTGGCGGGTACCTGCAGGGAGGTATCGCCAAATTCTCTGTCATCCAACTTTCAAAAATACGGAATTTTCACTACAAACACAAATTGGTGGGTCAAAAAATGCCTTTTCTCTGAATCTGCTCTTAGTATTCCAGCACCTGCCGGCACGTGTCCAATAATTTTTCCGCCGACGGCAGCATTGCCTGCTCTAGCGGTGGCGCCATTGGCACCGGCGCATCAAAAGCGGCAACGCGTCGGATGGGAGCATCCAGATATTCAAAGGCTTTATCAGCAATCCGGGCGGCAATTTCCGCGCCAAAACCCGCTGTCAGGGTAGCTTCGTGGGTGATGACAACCCGATTGGTCCGTTTGACAGAGTCGAAAACGGTGGCTTCATCGAATGGCACCAGCGTGCGAATATCGACAACTTCAACGCTGGCGCCCTCGTCTTCCAGTCGGGCTGCTACTTCCAGCGCTATGTGCACCATCCTGCCGTAGGCAATGATAGACAGATCCGCTCCGGGACGAACGATGCGGGCTGTGCCCAGCGGCACAACGTGTTCACCTTCCGGCACATCTTCCCGAATTTTTCGATAAAGCCCTTTGTGTTCAAAAAACAGCACGGGATTGGGATCGCGGATGGCGGCAATCAGCAGCCCTTTCGCATCTGCTGGAAATGCAGGAAAAACAACTTTCAGTCCGGGCGTATGGGCAAACCAGGCTTCGGCGCTGCGGGAGTGGAAGGGACCAGCACTCATTCCGCCCCCAACCGGTCCACGGACAACAATCGGTACCGGCAGCCCCCACCGGTACGCCGTCGTAGCAGCGACATTGACCAGTTGATTAAAACCGTTGGTGATGAAATCCATAAACTGCATTTCAGCCACCGGGATCAAGCCGTTCAGCGCGGCACCAATTGCCCCGCCAATGATCGCTGCTTCGGAAATAGGAGTATTGATCACGCGCTGCTTGCCAAATTCTTCTACAAAGCCTTTCGTGACTTTGAACGCTCCACCAAATTCGGCGATGTCTTCGCCCAGCAAAAAGACTCGCTCATCCCGCCGCATTTCATATCGGAGCGCATCGCTAATCGCCTGTAACAGCGTCATCGTTGGCATCGCAGATCGTCCCTTTTTGGCTTACAAAAACACATTTTTGAAAGCCTCTTCCGCCGGTGGAAATGGCAATTGCAACACGTCATCCAGCACACGCACCGTTTCTGCTTCGATCTCGCGACGCATCTGCTGAATTTCTGCTTCGGAAAGGATGCCATTGTCGATCAGGAATCGCTGGTAGCGGAGCAGCGGATCTCGCTTTTTCCAGTACTCCAGCAGTTCTCGAGGAACGTACGACGCATTATCGTGCTCAGCGTGGCCCCGCATTCGCATACAAATGGCTTCGATCAGGGAAGGACCTTCGCCGTTGCGGGCACGCTCTACGGCATAGAACGTCGCTTCGTACACCCGTTCCACATCCGTCCCATCGATGGTTTCGCCAGGGATGCCATAACCGATCGCTCGATCAGAGAGTTTCTTGCAGGCGTACTCCTCGGTCGTCGGTGTAGAGTATGCGTACTGGTTGTTTTCAATGATAAGCACAAACGGTGCTTTCCGGACAGCGGCAAAGTTCAAACCTTCGTGAAACTCACCGGTCTGGGCACCTCCTTCCCCGATGTAGTTCAGCACCACGATCGGTTCACCTTTGAGCTGCGCTGCCAGTGCATAGCCGACGGCGACCGGGATCATCGCGCCCAGGTGGGAGATATTCCCATAGAGCTTTCGTTGCGGATCGGCGTAGTGCCCCGTTCCATCCGTTCCCCGCATCATACTTCCCTGGCGCGCCAGATGGTTGAGCGCAATGGTGCGTAACGGTACACCCCGGACAAAATGGGCGCCCAGATCCCGATGCATCGGGAAGATCGCATCCTCCGGCTGCAAGACAGCAGCAGATCCGACGGAAATGGCTTCGTGCCCAATCTGCGCAAAGACGCTGCCAAACATTTTGCCCTGCCGATAAAGTCGGATGGTGACTTCATCAAAAATGCGGGCGTGCAGCATCCAGCGCAGCAGTGCCACCCGCTGCTGGTCGTTCAACAGGCTGGTCGGAACAATTTCCGGAATTTCAGCAGTTGCCACCACGTCTGCCATCGCAGTTTTGCCACCTCGTCCGTTGCACAAGCGGATTCCTTAGAAGAATTTGGGGTATTTGCGAGGATTGACCTCGTGCATCAGTTCGTAGACGCCATAAAAGACGTGCTCCACTTCCGGTTTGGACCAGTAGTTCCCATCCGTGCCATAGGCGGGACGGTGCTCTTTGCCCGGTATCGTCTTTGGCGGTGAGTCCAGCCAGTAGTAGCCCTGTTGCTCTTCCAGGATTTGCTGTAGAATGTACGCCGTGGCGCCGCCGGGTACATCTTCATCCACGACCACCAGTCGGTTGGTCTTTTTGAGTGATTCGACGATGCGATGATGGCGGTCGAAGGGGATCAGGGACTGAATATCGATCACCTAGGCATCGATCCCGACCTTTGCCAGTGCATCGGCTGCTGCCATCACGATTCGACAGCAGGCGCCATAGGTGACGATGGTCACGTCCGTACCAGTGCGGAGCACCTCCGGCACGCCAACCGGGACGGTCATTTCGCCAATGTTCTTCGGCAATCGCTCTTTGAGCCGATAGCCGTTGAGCACTTCGATGATGAGTGCAGGATCGTCGGACTGGAGCATTGTGTTGTAGAAGCCAGCCGCACGGGTCATATCGCGAGGGACCAGCACGTACATTCCGTGCAAAAGGTTGAGGATGCCCGCCATTTCGGATCCGGAATGCCAGATGCCTTCCAGCCGGTGTCCACGCGTACGCACGATCACCGGCGCCATTTGCCCGCTTTTGGTACGCCACCGCACCGTTGCCAGATCATCGGACATAATCTCCAGCGCATAGAGCAGATAGTCCAGATACTGGATTTCGGCGATGGGGCGCAGTCCCCGCATTGCCATCCCAATCGCCTGCCCGATAATCGTGCATTCCCGAATGCCAGTGTCGGTGACCCGCAGCTCGCCATACTTTGCCTGCAATCCCGCACAGCCCTGGTTCACATCGCCAAGTTTGCCGACATCCTCACCGAAGATGATCACGCGCGGATCCCGGGCTAAAGCGGCATCGAAACAGGCATTGATGACCTGAAACCCATTGACTTTGGGGCTATCAGCATCATAGACGGGTTTGATTTCCGGCACGCGGATCGCCGCCTTCGGCGATTGACTGTACAGATGGGAATCGTATGCCTCCACTCCCCACGCCTCAATTTGTTCTTTCCACTGCACCAGCGCCTTTCGAGCCGGCGTTTCGCGGTCGCGAACTTCGATCAATGCTTTGCGAATGGCAACCAGACTGTCTTTGTGATACGGCTCCCGGATCGAGAGCAGTTCTTTGCGGATTTGTTCCAGTGCCGCCTGCCGATCCGGTCGCTCCTGTGCCAGTTGCTGAATAAAAACCGCTGTTTTCTGTACCTCTTCGCGAATGGGCGTGATGTATTCATTCCACGCTTCTTCCTGCCATCGCCGCACCTGCTTGCGGTCTTCCTCTTCCCACTGTTGCAGTTCTTCCTCCGTTGCGATCTTTTCGTCGATCATCCACTGGCGCATTCGCAGCAGGCAATCGTGTTCACGTTCCCATTGCAATCGCTCCGGCGATTTGTATCGCTCGTGGCTGCCAGAAGTAGAATGTCCCTGGGGTTGGGTGAGTTCCAGCACGTGGATGAGTGCTGGCACGTGTTCGGTGCGAGCCGTCGCTGCCGCCTGACGGTACGTTTCGACTAAGGTTGGATAGTCCCACCCTTTGACCACGTACACATCGTACCCTTCGCGAGTACCCGGCTTCCGCTGGAAACCTTTGAGCAGCTCGCCAATGTTCGATTTGGTGATCTGATACTCATTGGGCACCGAAATACCATAGCCGTCGTCCCAGATGGAAATGATCGCTGGTGCTTTCAAAACCCCGATAGCGTTGACGGCTTCCCAGAACATTCCTTCGGCACAACTGGCGTTGCCAATGGTACCCCAGGCAATTTCCCGACCCTGGCGAGAAAAGGTGGTGAAGGAATGCAGTTCCTTCAGCTCCCGATACAGCCGCGAAGCGTAAGCTAAGCCAACCAGCCGAGGCATCTGCGATCCGGTGGGAGAGGTATCAGCAGAGATGTAGTAAAGCTGCGTCAGATCCTTCCAGGAGCCGTCGGGATTGAGCACTCGCGTTGCAAAATGCGCATTCATCTGCCGCCCTGCGCTGGCGGGATCCTTTTCCACATCGGCGTGAGCATAGAGTTGTGCAAAGAACTGCTTGATCGTGATGATGCCCAGCGCAAACATCCACGTCTGATCCCGGTAGTAGCCAGCCCGAAGGTCTCCTTTCTCAAAAAAATGCGCCATAGCAACCTGCGGGACTTCCTTTCCATCGCCGAAAATGCCGAACTTCGCTTTGCCGGTCAACACCTCTTTCCGTCCGATCAGGCTTGCCTGCCGACTCTGGTACGCAATGCGATAATCCCGGATGATCGTTTCTCGATCAAAAGGAAGCCTCTCTTTCGACTGCCCATTAACTTCCACTGCTTTTGCCTTCCGCACCCGCTGCCTTCCCATCGTGCAACTCCTTTCGTTTCTCCAAAAAAGCCAAACTACAAAAGTACCACTTTCCCGGCGGATAGCGGGCAGAAACTGGAACTATCGGCAACGCCAATTTTCGCCGGTGAGTAGGGGCGCAGCGACGCTGCGCCCCTACAGGGGGGATGTGGCAAGAGGATAGAGCCACTGGGAGCGCCGCCACCGGGAGCGCCGACTTTAGTCGGCAACCACCGGGAGCGCCGACTTTAGTCGCCAAAGAAAGTGCACGCTGAAGCGTCCGCTCCCGGTAGAGGCGCTCGCCTATGCGGGCGACCAGCCGGTCGCCCCTACCGATGGGGTGCGGGCAACCACAGGGGCTATCCCTCCGGAATTGCCGAAACTTTCCGCTACACGAAGATTGGGAGGCGATGGTGCAGCGTGCTGCTCTCAGAAGCAGCGCCAGTGCAGAACCCTAAGGGGGGAGCTGCGTCGTCAATGGCGTTTCAGGATGCGATCGGGACAAAGAGGGAGTTGCAATGCAGCCGGTGCGCGTGATGCTTCTGGGAATTGCCCTCCTCTGGACACTGGGCTGGATACCGCAATCTGGTACGGAGATTCTCCGACGGGCGGAGGAGAAGCTGAAGGGGAAAACCAGCGAAGGGGTGCTGGAGATGGAGATTATCAAGCCGGACTTTCGCCGCACTCTGAAACTCCGCAGTTGGTGGGTGGGTAACCAGAAAGCGCTCATCGAGATTATCGAGCCGCCACGGGAAGCGGGTAATAAGACGCTGAAAGTCGGCAGTAATCTGTGGATGTACCTGCGCAATACGGAGACCACGATCCGCATCCCACCGTCGATGATGCTCCAGTCGTGGAATGGGTCGGATTTTACCTACGATGATCTGGTGCGAGAGTCGAATTTGCCGCGGGATTATGAGGCACGCCTGCTGGGCGCTGATACACTGGAAGATGTGCCAACCTGGAAATTGCTGTTGACCCCCAGACCCAATGCACCTGTGGTGTGGGGCAAAATTCTCTACTGGGTGCGCCAGAAGGACTATTTGCCGGCAAAGGTGGAGTACTACGATGAACACGGGCGGAAGGTGCGAACGTTTCTGTTCCAGAAAATCCGATCGGTTGGCAATCGCCGGATTCCCACCGAGTGGATCGTGATCAACAACCAGAAACCGGGCAATCGCACCATCATCCGCATTCTCCAGATGCACTTTGATCGCCCAATCCCGGATCGAATTTTTTCACTGGAAGAACTGGAGGGATAAGCCCGTGCTGCTTTTATTGCTCCAGACAGCGTGGCGGAATCTGTGGCGGAACAAACGGCGCAGTTGGTTGACGATCGGCGCTATTGCGTTTGCGCTCACCTTAGCACTGTTTCAACGTGGAGTGCAAATCGGTACGTACGAGCTGAACATTTCATCGGTGACCAACTACCTGACCGGTCATCTTCAGATTCAGCATCGGGAGTATCGGGAAACGCCGACGTTGCGAAAAAGTTTCGTTTTCACCGATTCGTTGCAGCATATGCTTCGTTCGATCCCTGCAATCCGTGCCGCTGTGCCGCGAATTATCGCTGGCGGCTTGATCAGCGACCGACAGCATACCTTTGGCGTAATGATCTGGGGCGTTGACCCCGCACTGGAGCAGCAGGCAACAACGTTACCGGAGAAGGTTAAAAGGGGACGATGGATCGCCAGACCGGGCGAGGCGATTGTTGGCGTAACACTGCTGAAAAATCTGCGCCTGGCAATCGGGGATTCTGCGATTCTGCTGGCGCCCGGCTACGATGGCTTCCTGGGTGATATGTATGTCCGCATCGTCGGAACATTCCAGACGGGATCGCAGGAGCTGGACCGCACTGGCATCATTCTCCATCGCAGCGATGCAGACTTCTTGCTCAATCTGCACGGACGCATCACGCATCTGCTGCTGCTGGTAGACGCCTTTGATGACATCGATCCGGTGAAGCACCAATTACAACAACAATTGCCCGATCCGCTGACAGTCCTGCGATGGGATGACATCGTGCCGGCTATGAAGCAACTTATCGAGCTGGATAACATCAGCGGTATCCTCTTTCTCACCATTTTGCTGGTCGTTGTTGGGTTCGGTATCCTCAACACCCTGTTGATGGCGATCTCCGAACGGTTTCGGGAGTTTGGTGTTTTGTTGGCAATTGGAATGCCGAATTCGCTGCTGGCGTTGATGGTCTTTTTTGAAACCGTATGGATGATCGCTCTCGGCGTTTGCATCGGCGCCATCGCGGGCAATCTTCTGGTAGCATACTTTGCCGCCTACCCCGTGACGTTTACGGGCGAATTAGCGGCGATTTATCGAGAGTTCGGATTTTTGCCGCAAATGACGGCGACGATGAAATGGTCGCTGTTTCTCCAGACGCTAACGCTGCTGCTTGGGATCAGCATTATCGCTGCCGTTTATCCGATCATCAAAACGGTGCGACTGGAGCCGTTGAAAGGGATACGGTATACCTGAGATGCTGGTGCAACTTTCGTGGCGCAATATCTGGCGGAATGCTCGACGGTCTGCGATCGTTCTCAGCTCGATTGTCGTTGGCGTCATCGCCGTGATGTTTTCCAACTCCTTTTCCCTTGGATTGGCTCACCAGATGCTCCAGAGTCAGATTCGCCTGCACACGACCGATCTACAAATTTTGCACCCGCACTATGCGGAAAATCCCAGTCTGGAGTACAGCATCACCCAGCCGGAGCAGGTGCTGGCACGAATTGATACGCTGTCCGCCGTTGCTACTGCCGGAATTCGACTGGAACAGTTCGGTCTCATCAACAGTGCCCTGAATTCCTCTGGCATTACGATCGTAGGCGTTCAGCCGCAGCGAGAACGGCATCTGACGATCATTGCTCAGTCGATCCGCTCTGGACGTTATCTCAGCGGCAATCCTTACGAAATCGTGATCAGTGAGGAAACGGCGCGCAAACTGGAAATTGGCGTGGGGGATAAAGTGGTGCTGATGGCTGCCGATCGCTCTGGCGAGATTCGGTCGGAAGTTGCAGCCGTCGTTGGCATTTTTCGCACCTTCAACAGCGATTTCGATCAAATGTACTGTTTTGTTGCGCTGCCGTTTCTGCGCGCAATGGTGCGAGCAGATTCCTTAGCGACCGCCATCGCGGTCCGGATTCATTCAGCCGAAGCGGTGGAGGAAGTGCAGCAGCAGATCGCACTCCTGCTACCACCACCATTGGTCGTGCTCAGCTACCGCCAGTTGCTGCCGCTGTTGTCCTATATGATCGAGATGTACGCTCAACTGATGTGGATTTTCTATCTGATCGTTGGCGCGGCAATGATTTTTGGCATTGTCAACACAATGCTGATGGCGATTATGGAGCGAATAACGGAATTTGGCGTGCTGCTTTCTATCGGTATTCCGCCGGCGAAACTGGTGGTGCTGATCCTGCTGGAAGCAGCGTGGCTGGGCATCCTGGGCGCTTTCGGTGGAGTTCTGGCAGGATCTGCCCTCATTGCTGCACGGCTGGCGACCGGGATCAATCTGGCGTTTTGCTGCGAAGGGCTGCGCGCTCTGGGCGTTGCCGCCATCGTCTATCCAGTGCTGGTGCCGCAGCAGATTCTCAATGCCCTCATCTTTGTTCCTCTGATCACAACAGCAGGAGCCCTGTATCCAGCGTGGAAAGTCTATCGGCTACAACCCGTAGAAGCTTTGCGGTTTGTCTAAGGAAAGGTCGTTGCGGATGGAAGAAGTTGTCAGAGTCGAAAAGGTGACGAAAATCTATCGGGTGGGACCGATTGAGACGGTTGCTTTGCGCGAGGTCTCATTGCGCATCGTGCGGGGAGAGTTTACCGTCCTGGCGGGACCATCTGGATCGGGGAAAACAACGCTGCTGAATATTATCGGCACCTTAGACCAGCCCACTTCAGGCGAAGTATGGGTTGGCGGTAAGCGGATTGCGCAACAATCTGCTGCGGAACTTGCCCGCTTCCGGCTTTACCATATCGGCTTCGTTTTTCAGGCGTACAACCTCATTCCCGTGCTGACGGCATTGGAGAACGTAACGCTCCCGCTGATTTTGCAGGGGGTTGCAAAAAAAGAGGCAGAGCAGCGGGCAGAGGCAGTGCTGGAACAGCTGGGGATTGCGGAGCTGCGGGCAAAGAAGCCAAACGAAATGAGTGGGGGACAGCAGCAGCGGGTTGCGATTGCCCGTGCGATGGTAACCAATCCGGCAATCATCTTAGCAGATGAGCCGACTGCGAATCTGGATAGCCACACCGGCGCGCATCTGCTGGATCTGATGCAGCAGATGAATGAAGAGCACAACGTCACCTTTTTGTTCGCTTCCCACGATCCGCAGGTTATCGATCGAGGACGCCGACTGATTTCCATCCACGATGGTGCCATTGTTCGAGATGAAGTCCGTTCCAGTTCGACAGCAGCATCATAACAGTTGGCAGATGGGACAGAAGCAACTGCTGCTTGTAATCGTGCTTGCCGCTTTCATCCTTTGCCAGCCGGCGATTGCTATGCCGGATCGGATTTCGGGAAGTGGCTATGGGCTGACCTTCCCGATCTTTCAGCGGTATCCGGAGCTGCTTCGACAGCTTCTGGGATTGAAAGAAACGCTGCTGTTCGACATAACCCGGCTGCGACTGCGTCCTACCGTCCGGCTGTGGAGGGGGACGAAAATCCGGCTGGAGTACGAAATGGACTTTGTAGTATCGCCCGACAGCATTCCGCTGAATCCTTTCTATGACGCAACCTTTGGCGGGCAACTGCTGGATCTGCGATGGCTACCGGTGGATGAGGCGAAGTTCAAGTTCTTCCACTTTATCGATCGCCTGTTCTTCCAGCAACGCTTTGCTGGCTGGCGCATTACCCTCGGACGCCAGCGCATAAGCTGGGGCACAGGACGCATCTGGCGCCTGATGGATCTGTTTAATCCCATCAATCCGCTGCGGTTCGACAAACTGGAGCGAGAAGGAATCGATGCTCTTACCCTCCACGCTTTCCCGTCGCCTCTGAGCACCATTGCAGTGGTTTACAACCCGGAGCAGCAGTGGCAGTATCACAATGTGGCGATCTATGGACAACTGCTGTGGCAGGAATGGGACTGGGCAGCCCTGATTACCCGACACCGCAATCGCTGGCAATTCGCTGCATCAGCAACCGGGAATCTTGGTGAAGCGACGCTGCGGTTCGAAGCATTGTGGAATGCTTCAACCGGATTGGTACAGTGGGTGATGGGCATCGATCACCAGCTTACCCCTTCGTTCTATGGCGCCGTCGAAATCTTTGCAAATTACCCTCCCGATGATGCCACCCCAGCCCTGCTCTTTGGTGAAGTGTTCTCCAACGAATTCTACCGTGGACACTGGTACTCCGCCGTGCTGATGCAGTACCAGTTGACACCGGCGGTGTCCGGTTCACTCCTGCACCTGCAGAACTGGTCCGACGGCAGCGGCATTCTCAGTGGTGAAATCCGTTACGACCTCAGCGGGCAGGCAGACATTCGGGCAGGCATCCAGGTGCCATACGGCGACCGCACCGCTGAATTCGCCCTCCTCCCCCTTTCCGCTTTCCTCCGTCTCTCCTACTTTTTCGCCGTGTAGCGCGCTGTGCCTGCATCGTAGGGGCGAGCGCCGCTGCGCCCCTACTGGGAGCGCACGCTTCAGCGTGCATTCACTGGGAACACACCCTTTAGCCCGTAGGGGCGACCGGCCGGTCGCCCCTACACATTTACGTCAGTGCATCCTTCTATTTTTGCCGGCTAAAGCCGGCGCTCCCAGTCGGCGCTCCTGGTGTCGCTTTCCGGAATCTCGCACCACGGTGGATTGTTGAACGTCAGCAGGCGGGTGAAGGATAGAGATAGGGAAAGGATGGATCGGCTTTTGTCGGAAGAGCAGGCGGTGGCGTTGTACCGAGCGGCGCAGGCTGTAGCAGCGGATCCTCGATACCGCTCGGTTCGGCAACTGTATGTCCAGATTGTGGAAGCGGCAACGGAAGCACTGCCGATTGTGTTTCCTAATCCCGCCTCGCGGCTGTACTACCTTCTCAATACGCAGGAACTGCCGGATGCGCTCCGGGAGGCGCTGGAAGTGGTCGCTGCGTTCTTCCACTCCCGTTCCAATCGCCCGGAAGTGCCTCTCGACACCATCGTGCGGACGCTGGCGGAACTGATCGCTGCACTCTCCGGTGTCCCTATCCCTCCGGAACTTGCAGCGGAGATAGAGGCAACGGTTATGGTGCAACCGGAACAGTTGCCGCTACCGGATCAATTTCCGCTGCTGGACGTACGCGTTGAAGCCGAAGGAGAACCTGCCACCGGTGGCTGGATGATCCGTGCCCGTTCGCCCCTTACTGGATCAATTCAGGTTCTTCTGACCTCGCCGTGGGATAAAAATGGACCGGTGCTCTGGAAAGGGGCAACGGTACGGTTGTCGAATCTGAAACGTATCCCAGAACAGAAACGCGCCTATACGACAACAGAAACCTCGGCGGTTGTCGTTGAACCGGATTATATGGTCGATGTTTCGGAGCTGACCCGTGCTCTCTATCGCTCCTCTTTTGATCTGGAAACGCTGGTGCTGAGCTGGTTTGAAAACCCACTGGAGTTCAAACTGGCGCTGATTCGTGGTGTGATCATCAATGAATGCCTGGATCTGCTCCTGCTCCATCCCGATTGGAATGATCACCACATTCTCCAGGCGGCACTGCGACAAAATGCGGCGCTGTTTGCCGGACTGCCCGATGACGCCATAGCAGCAATGGTGAAATCAGACATCGAGCAGTCTGCTCCCACTCACCTATCGACGCTGCGTGCCGTGATCAGCTACTACCGCAGCAACGGCACCGTAATCACCGCGGAACCCACTTTTTTGTCAGCTCGCTACGGCATCACCGGTCGGCTCGACCTGCTGATTGAATACTCGCAGCAACCGCTTCGCAAGGATGTGG
>JALWUI010000104.1 GCA_027082775.1 Candidatus Kapaibacterium sp. | reverse complement strand
GTCTGCCTGGGTGAACAGGCGATCTTCTCTGTGGCAGCAACCGGTGATAGCCTTTCCTACCAGTGGTACAAAAACGGCGCGCCAATCAATGGGGCGACTGATAGCGTTCTGGTGCTCCCTGCTGTCTCCGCTTCCGATGAAGCAAGTTATCAGGTCATTGTCTCCGGCGTCTGCTCCCCGCCAGATACTTCTGCGGCTGTCTTCCTGACCGTCAATGAACCGCCGAGAATTACGCAACAGCCCGAATCCCAAACGGTTTGCGTCGGCGACACTGTTATTCTCTCGGTTTCAGCGCAGGGAGATCAACTTTCCTTCCAGTGGTACAAGGACAATGCAGCGCTACCGGGGGCAACCGACAGCGTTCTGGTGCTTTACGGCGTGCAACTGAGCGATGCCGGCAGCTACTTTGTTCAAATCTCCGGTATCTGCTCTCCGGACGCTTTCTCGGATACGGTTGAAATTCTGCTGCAAACGCCGCCGGTCATTACGCAATCTCCGCTCTCACAAGCCGCCTGTGTTGGTGACACCGTCGTCTTTGCTGTCTCTGCTAACGGTACCAACCTCCAATACCAATGGCGGAAAGATGGGATTCCCATTGCCGGGGCAACGGAGCCGATCCTGCGACTGGAAGGCGTCACAGACACCGATGCCGGTCTCTACGATGTCATTGTTTCGGGGACCTGCCCTCCTGATACTGTCAGTGCGCCAGCAGAGTTAACGATCAACCAGCCGCCTCGCATTGTACAACATCCGGAATCAGACACGCTCTGTTTGGGCGATCAACTGGTCCTCCAGGTGGTCGCAGAAGGGACAGATCTGCACTATCAATGGCGGAAAGATGGGATTCCCATTACTGGCGCAACCGATCCCGTGTATGTCGTTAATTCGGCAACTCTTGCAGACACTGGAACGTATGACGTCATCATTTCGGGCGCCTGCGATCCCGTGGTTCAGAGCCAGTCAGCCCATATTGCCCTTTCTCTTCCCTTTGAAATCAGCGCTGTCGAAGACTTCCCGCCGCTACAGTGCCGGGGTGAAACGGCGATCGCTTCCATCACATTGTTCAATCCCGCCGCGATCGATCTACCGATGGAAGCGCCGATCGTCAGTAACACAGCCCAATTCCAGATTATCACGCCAAATGTCGCCAATGGGTTTACCATTCCAGCACGTTCCAGCATCACGATCCAGGTACAACACCAATCCCTGAAAGCCGGATTTGCGTCAACAACGATCGATTTCCGATCGGTACGATGCAATGAACATCAGCAGGTGACACTGCAAGCACGAAGCGATTCTGTTAGCCTGAGCTTTACTCCGCTGGTAGAATTCAACACCATTGCGCAATGCGATCCGCCTGCACGGTTTGTGGACACCTTAGAAAACACCGGCGATACTCCCCTGTTGATCACTGCCATTACCTTTTCCGATCCCACTCACTTCCGTCTGGTAAGCCCATCGGTTCCCTTCTCCGTTGCACCGGGCGAGCGACAGGCAATCACCATCGAATTTGATGGTCAGGGAACAGCGGGCAACTACACCGAAATGATGTACATTGCCGCTGAGCCGTGCAATTACACCCGAGCTGTGCAGCTCCACGCTCGAAGCATTCAGATCGACTATTTTGCTCAAATTCCCAACGATGTTCTCGATTTTGGACAACTGGACGGCTGTCAATCCGACACTGTTCTTAGTTTTCCATTGGTCAACAACAGTGATATTCCCGTCATTATTGCTCAGGTTACCTCGTCTCACCCCGATTTCAGTGTTCTAAACCTCAGTGCTGGATCCGTCCTGCCACCGGATACCACCATTACCGTCTGGATCCGCTATGTAGGCAGCACTCCCGGCGTGGCAACTGGCACGATCCGCATCGAAAACACTCGTTGTCCCGACGTAGCGGTGGAATTGACCGTCAAAGGTGAGCGACTTTCCGCTGTTGCTGGCGTGACACCAGCGCAGGTAGACTTTGGACGCGTTCTGGGATGCGGAAACTCTTTGCGCGACACGACCGTCACCGTCATCAATAATGGAACAGATCACCTGACTTTAGCCCGCCCCATTCTTTCATCCCCATTCCAGCTACTGTCACCACCACCGGGAATCTTCCCCATTACGCTTCCGCCCGGCGATACACTGGCACTCACGATTCAGTTCAGCGCAAGCACCCCCAATGTGTACACACAAACAATGCTTATTCCATATGCTGCGGGCAGTTGCCACGACAGCCTCCGCATCACCCTTGCTGGATCGTACGTTGAACCGCGGGTTCAACTCTCAGCGGAATCTGTGGACTTTGGGACTCTGCTGGAATGCGATAGCTTCCGCGATACCTTGCTGACCATCACCAATCCGTCGACCCTGCAGTTGCGGCTTGTCAACTTTACCGCTTCTATGGATTTTGCTCTCCTTACCCCGTATCCACTCACCATCGAACCCGGCGAAAGTCGAACGGTCCGCATCCGCTACCGTCCGCTCAGTACCGGGACTCACGCAGTAACCGCCCAGTTGCTCTTTGAAGTGGAAAGCTGCACCCTTATGCAGACACTTCGACTGACCGGCAAAAAAACGGGCGTTACGTTCACCGTTACTCCCACAGCCGTGCAATTTGATCCGGTCGTGGATTGTCAGGTGACAGAAGATCCCGCGGTGCAGCTTACACTTGATGGAAGCACCAATCAGGCGTTTACTGGTAGCATCGCCAGCTATCAAATAAGCGGTCCTTTCTATACCGATTTGCAGCTCAATGATACGATCAATTCGCAGTCTCCGCTCCACTTCCGCGTATGGTTCGATGTCTCTGCTGCGACGCTGGGCAACAACACTGGCACTTTGCAGATCATCCTGAATCCGTGTGACTACACCATTGAGATTCCGCTGGAAGGACGGCTGGAAACAGCACAGGCATTTGCGCCACCAATTCTGCTCTTTCCAACGATCTACGTCGATGACGCCCCCATCACGACGGCAACGTATTTCCACAATACCGGCACTGTTCCCCTGCGGATCGACTCCCTGCTTCCCCTGTCTCCACCGTTCCGCATCGTCGGCACGCTGCCACCGCTACCAGCGATCATTGCTCCGGATGATTCCCTGGAAGTGCTGATCGAATTCGCTCCGACCGTTGCTGGAACGTATCGCGACACGCTGCAATACAAAACCGCTGATCCCTGCACGCTGGAATTTGCCACTCAATTAGTAGCTGAAGCAACGAACGCGCCACGTCCGGTCATTATTGTCACCAGTCCCGCCTCTTTGCTCATCGATTTCGGCGACGTAATGGTCACGCAACAATCACCAATCCGCAGCATTACCATCAAAAACGTTGGGAAAGCACCGGGCAAAATCCAGAATCCGATACTTTCGCCTGCAACGGGTGAATTTGTGATCACTGACTTTACCCCCGACATTACCCTCAACGTCGGCGATAGTATCACCATCGGGGTCTTCTTTGCACCACAAACCGTGGGACCGAAAAATGCGCAACTGACGTTCCTGACCACTGGCGGCACCCCAACAATTCAACTTCAGGGACACGGGATCCCGCTGCCAGAAGCTACGGTCGGACTGGCATTACCAACAATCTCAGCACCGATCGGATCTCGCAATGTTCAGATTCCTATTTCCCTGATCGCCGCCGATCGGCTCTCCGAAATTCGCCATATCCGATCGGTCACGCTCACGCTTCGCTTCCGCGGTACCATCTTCTATCCTTACACAGTCACCCGCGGTCGAATTCTTTCCTCAGTCCTGTTACCGAATTACGACCGCGTCGTAACCATCCAGCTCACTGACCAGGATCTTCCATCCCTCCCGACCCCACCGATGACATTGACAACCCTGGTTGGCGAAGCCCTGTTCGGTGATGCGACAGGAACGCCGTTGTTCATCGATTCCGTCCGCTGGGACGTGGAATTAGGCAGTGTTCAAAACACCATTCTCACACCTGGTTACCTTTCCCTTACCGGCATTTGTGAAGCTGGAGGACGCCGGCTGATTCGCCTGCATAACAACTTTGGTATTACGGATGTACATCCAGACCCCGCCCACACTGAAATGACCGTGGTCGTGGAATTGATCGGGAATCGTGGCACTGCAACGCTGCGATTGGTCGGTATCTCCGGAAAAACCTACTTTGTCCGCCAGTGGGACCTTTCCCGCACCGCTTCCAACGGCTATGCCTACGAGGTTATCCGCATCCCGGTACAACAAATTCCTTCTGGATCGTATTTCTTCCTTCTGGAAAGTCCAAATCGCATTGACAAAAAACAAGTGCGCATAATTAAGTGATGCTGCGGCTTCTTCTTTTTCTTGTGCTTCTGGCAACAACGCTTTCCGGTTATGCCCAAACGCCGTTTCGGATCACTCCTGAAACGCAGGTGTTGACCCTTTTTCCCTCTGTGGGCGCCCGTATCATCGGAGGTGCTAATCTCCACCGCGCGGGGTTTAAACAATTGCCGGGCTTTCCTAACTGTTGTCCGTTCTACCGGTCGGGAAAAGGAATCGGACTTGGACTGGCAGGATTTTTCCAGCTTCCGCTAAATCCCTATCTCACCCTCCAGATTGCTGGCGGGATTACGTGGAACTCTGGGATGCTCTCCCAGATCGATGAGAAAGCATCCATTATTCAGCCGGATGGGAGCATCCGGAACGCAGTAACGGAATTCCGACTCAACAACAGGATTTCCTACGCTTATCTGGAACCTTCAGCGCAGGCTTTTCCTTTTGATTTCCCCCTTAGCGTACGCGCCGGCTTTCGGCTCGGATACACTCTCTCCGGCACCTTTGATGAGAAAGAAGTGCTCGTGTCACCCCCCAATGCAACCTTTGAAAATTATAGCACCGTCCGGAATGAGCAATCCGGGGAAATCCCGGATCTTTCCGCCTGGCTCTACGGAATAACGCTCGGCGTCGGGTACACGCTGCCGCTTAGCACCACATTGCGGATCACGCCAGAGTTGCAGTACACACACCAGTTGAATACCGTATTAAAAGACAGTCTGTGGCGTATGCACTCACTGCACCTCGCTCTTACAGTTGCAATTCCGCTGATTCCCCATTTTCTTCCACCGCCCCCTCCTATTCGAACGCCAGACATTTTGCCAGCTCCGGTGATCACTCCAGCACTCCCGAAGCCGCCGCCTCCGGCGATCCACCTTGCGACCACAGTGTATGGTGTTTTCAGCGACGGGACAGTAGAACCCCATCCCTCAATCGTGTTAGAGGAGCAGGAACTGAAAGAAAGCTTTCCGCTGTTGCCCAGCGTGTTTTTTGAACAGAACGGTACTTCCTTAGACCAGACACACCAGGTATTGCTCCAGCCCGAACAGGTACGGTATTTCTCACCGACTTCTTTACCGGCTGACGCTTTAGCCATTTATCGCCATCTGCTCAACATCGTTGGGTACCGGATGCGGGAGCATCCTCAGGCAACGCTTACATTGACCGCAATTACAGTGCCTCCTTCGCGGGGACGCTCCATTCCAAAAAACATCGCAAGAGATCGAGCAGCAGCAATCAAAGCGTACCTGACGACAGTATGGCGCATTGACCCCCGACGAATCCGCATACAAATCCGTTCTGCTTCCCCACCACTGCCGAGTTATCAATGGGCACAGGACCTCTGGGAAGAGCTGGAGCGGGTGGATATTAGCGCCAACGTTGACGCAATCACACTGCCCGTTCAGATTCGCCACGTCAGCCAAACCATTACGCCCGGCGCACTGCTGATCCTCCCTGCAGTGACAGCAGAAGCAGGTGTCAAACACTTCGTTGTTGAAGCCACAATCAACTCCTACGATACGATCCTGTATGAAGGGACCATTCCTCCCGATACGATCCAGTGGACACTGAATCCTCACCAATTCGCCCGATTCCAGAGCGATTCTCTGCATATTCTCGCAACGCTGATTGACAGCGCACGGCAACAACGAGCGACGGAAACTGCGCTCCCCTTCACTTCGCTTACCGTAAACCTCAAGCGGCAAATCGGGTCGAAAGATACGTTGATCGAGAAATTCTCACTCATTCTCTTCGCCTTTGACAAAGCAGATCTGGGTCCGCGAAACCTCAAGATTCTCCAGGACGTTATTTCGCAGATTAAACCGAACTCACAGGTCACAATCCTCGGCTATACCGACCGTATCGGGCTAAAAGATTACAATAAAAAACTGGCAGAAGCACGCTGCAAAGAAGTGATGAAAGCCTTACAGCGAAGCGGCGTTTCACCTTCTCAGCTTTCATACGCAGCCATTGGTTCGGATATTCTGCTGTACGATAATGACCTGCCGGAAGGACGGAGCTATTCCCGGACGGTGCAAATCATCATCCGAACACCGCTCACGCCGGAGTAATCTCTCCGCTATCGAATCGAATACCGTCGCAAACGCCACATTGCTGGCTGCCTCGGCTCGCAGGGCGTGTAAACACGCTCAAAACCCAATGATCTATCACTTGTCAGTTGGAACTGCACGATCCCAATCCCCGGAACAACCCAGATCCAGAGCCATTCCCCATCACATCCCGGAGATACCGTATCACTTCGTCCCTGTTGTCCGTATACGGTAACGTACGCTGTATACTGAACCCGTAACCCAATGCGATACCGCAATGCAACGGTGGACGTATCCATAAACGTTACAACGTGCCGTCCTTCATACCGGGCTCCGTACTCTGCAGTGTCCGGAACAAACACGATGAGTATCGATCTCCAATTCTCTATATCGATCAGATGTGCCGCTACCGTATCGAGATCGGTGAGGGGATAATGATAGCTCCAGCCTGGTCTCGTAAAATCCGCCAGTGGCAACCACCGGACCCGCGCCCTCCATCCGTAGCCTGAGCTTTTATCAAATACTCGCCCCCACCACCGCCAGTACTGCCACAACTGTCCATTCCGTTCTTCCCAGAACATTGTATTCCTCCGAAATTCTCCAGCATCGGATTGCCAACGCCACACCACCACCGCTGCCGGACGTCCTTCAACCCACTGAGATCCTGCTACCTCTATTCGTAATCGCTTCGTAAACTTCAGGGTATCAAAAGTCCCTGCTACCCATTCGTATTCCCACCAGTTCCCCGAATCCAGCGGCATTACCCTCCACGTTTCCCGCGGTCCAGTCACATCCTCACATCCCCCGATTATCCCTCCACCAACGGCGCCTATTGCCACTATCACCACCATCCACCATCGCAGCATCTCCAGGCTCCTCATTGTGAAACGCTACTTAAAATGGCAACGGGGTCATCGTCAACTACCAGATGATCTGTCCGTGCAAATCCACTTCGTACAGATACCCATACGCAAACGGCAACGTATCCCTCGGCGACACCATCGTTATCACCAGCCGATCCGGCTTTGCCACCATCGGACGCTCTTGAAGCAGCCGATCCACATCTTCCCGGATCCAGATCTGCGGAAACAGCTTCGGCGGCACCGGCATCACCACCAGCGCCAGACACTTCCCATCCGACGCCCAATCATGACCCCTTCACAACAAGTAAAGATGGCTGCGCAGACGCATCCCGGTACCCTTTTCCCATCCACCGCTCAACTGAAGATCCAGACAACGCTACCAGACAAACACCGGCTGCGTAATTGCATCAGACCCAATCTGTACCTGGACAAAATAGACACCACGGGAAAGAGGGGGAATCACGAACTCTTGCGACTCTCCTTCCCGGCGCAACACATCAGACCCAGCATACAGCATTTTCCCCTGAACATCAAAAATCCGCACCGTCATCCTCTCACTCCACGGGATTGATGGGGTTACCCACACTGTAAGTTTCTGATTCTGCACCACACACCGGAACGTCCACTGTTCCCTTTCAGTTGTATGCCGGCTCCGCCCGCCTATGTCCCTGATGTAATAATTGGGTTCTACAAGCTCTACGGCATCCCAATGATTCTGCAAAATTTGATTTGCTGCATCGAGAACATCGACGGTATCACTTCGGAACTCCAGTACCATCCACAGGTAATCGGTGCATCGAATCGTATCACCGTAGCGCGTGATGGAAATCGTATCGGCACACGGATTGGCAACTGTCATTCGCCGCAGGGAATCAGCTCCAAGGCGCTCCAGGGTCGCACGAAGCGCTCCATCTCGAACAATAGAAGCAACGGAAAACCGCTGCGCCAACAAATATTGCCGAAACCAGGGCGGTAATCCCATTGAAGAATCTCCGTCCGGATAGCGATAACACAATGAATCAAGATACAGGGCGTGGGGATAAAAACGCACTATAAGTTCCCCGGAAACGTAACCCGTACTTGGTGGTGGGAAATTGCCGGTTGTATCTTCCCGGATGCCAGGAAAGAATGGTGGTTGCGCTATAATTGCTCCTACCACAAAAAGATGAAGTAGAAACCCATACACTCTCGATCGCATCATCGTCCTCACCTTTTTATTTGCAACCTCCTGATGAGAACGGTACAAATATGCAAAAAATCGCAAAAAATCAAAAGCTGCGCTGGAGGAAGCACGAGAACCAAATTTGGATCGTTTCGCCTGTTTTACACATTGCACCGGAAGCGCCCACTGTCGGTAGCAGCGCACGCCCTTAAGCATGCATTTTTGCAGAATTAAACTCAGTCCCCAACACTGGCGCCTCCAAAAGAGAATGCCACTGACTCTCTACGTTTTGGGGAACCTGCCTTCCTGTTTCACCCGCTGCTCCGCGTAGGCTTGAAGCGCCTTTCTGGGCACTTTCATCTTGCCACGGAATTCTGCTGGCAGTGGAAGAATGCGGTCCGGAATTTTGTAGCGGTCCAGCCACTCCCGGAGTTGCTTTCGCAGAACGGACTCTGACGGTGGAGATACCATTGTCTTTTCCCATTCAACGAAGGCAATGGGGCGGTGTCCATATTCTGGATGTGCTACCGGCACGACCCACGCTCCGGTGATCCCCGGTATGCGGAACAGCGCTTTTTCAATTTCCTCAGGAAAAATTTTCACTCCACCCGACTGAAACATTGTATCCCGGCGCCCGCGAACGAACAGGAATCCATCAGCATCCAGCTCTCCAATGTCACCTGTTGGAAAGAATCCCTCCCGGAGCGGTAGCGGCTCCAGTCCTGAGGAGGTCCAGTACCCGGATGCTAGCACCTCCCCTGCGACACAGATCTCCCCATTGATAATGCGCAGCCGCCGGTACGGAAGCAGCTTCCCCGCCGATAGCCACTTTGGAAAATCCCGCGTTGCTGGTAGCGTCGTCACCTGCGACGCTGTTTCTGTTAGCCCATACGTCGTTCGCACCGGAATCTCCAGGCGAAAAGCTTTTTCCAGCACCGCCTGTGGTGCAGCCGCTCCTCCCAGCAGCACTGCTTTCAGCCGTTGCAATGCCTGAATACCCTCTGTCGATTGCAGCAATCGCGCTAATTGCAGCGGCACAAACGAGACGTAATCAACCGACAGCTTCGGGAGCAGTCGCCACGAATCTGCTAACACCAGCGTTCCTCCAGCAACCAGTGCACGAAACAGCAGTGACAGCCCCGAAACGTGGTATAACGGTAGACTCAACAACCAGCGATCGCCTTCACCAAACGGTAAATTCTGGTGCGATCCCAGTGCGCTGAACCAGTGATTGGCAAAGCTCAAAGCCACATCCTTCGGCTCTCCGCTGCTACCGGACGTTCGAATGAGAGTCAAAGTAGGTGCTTCCTGATGTTGCCGCCTCTCCTGCCCGATCAGTCGGGCGGCAGAGCGACCGGTAAAAAGCGTAGATAATTCTATGGTTGGTGTCTTGGGGAGCGGGCGGTCTGCTATGATTTTGTTTTGCAATAACATCAATGGAGTCTGCGCAGAAAGAAGCCTCACCTGATAGCGGCGCCACATCAATGCATAGAGAGTAACGACCCAGGGAATTGAAGGACGTTCGATGACACACGTCACCTGTGAAGCGGAACCAAGCAATTCCGACAGCCGCGCCGCAACTTGCTGCACCTGCTCTGCCAACGCGGCATATCGAATTACTTCACCGGCTGGACTGACCAATGCAACGCTCGAACCAAAGCGGCGTATCCGATCGACAATTTCTGAAGGCTGCACAACGCAATTTCCCATCTGTTAAACCTTCTCCTTTCAGGAAGTATCTAAAGGAACGCCCTACAACGAAATGTGGTGTAACAAATCAGGGGTACACTGATGACACGCTCCATGATCGCCCTCTTGGTCGGCATCCTTGCACTGTCGCTCACTGCCTGTTCAGACGCCTCGCTCTTACACAAACACCAGTATTTCGGCTATCACAATACCATAATTATCAAACAAGAATCCTCGGCCGACGCCGTGACGGTTGTCGAGGAAAGCTCCAGTGCTAACTATGACACAACGGTGATCATCTCCAGACCGCAAAATCGAACCACCATCATCGTGAGCGACGATCCGGACATCATCGTTGTTCCCGTAGCCGTTCCCTGGTGGGACTATCACCGCTACGATTGGTACGTCCGGGACTGCTACTGGTGGCGCCCATCCCGAACGGTTATCATCTATTTCTGGTATCCGTGGCATCCCATTAGCTGGCTTTGTTCCGATTGGTGGTACGATCCGTATTGGCACCATCATCGTCCCTGTTTCTCACCCCATCCCTACGATCCCTATGCCCCTCTGACCCCATCACCGCGACACTCCACTCCAACTTTCCACCCCAGCATTGTACGTTACGATACAGAAATTGACAAAGATGTACCGACAGTTCCTCGCCTGATCGGTCACCTTACGCCGGCGAAAGGAAAGGTTGACAATGTTCCAATCTCCCCGGAACGATCTCCAGCGTTCACCCCAGGGGTCAAGTCTGCAACCTCAATCCGCTCGGACATTCCCGATGCCGAAGCAGGCTCTGGCAAGCGCAAGGCAGTGTTACAACGTTCTTCTGCATCACCGGCTACTTCAACACTTTCCAGAAAGACGGCGGGAGCTGAGAAAAGCGGAACAGAACAAAAGTCTATCTTACACCGCTCTGGCACGCCGGCATCCTCTGCAATAAAGTCCAAACGGATCGATAGCAAGCCAGGCATCCATAACAAACCGGTACTCCGACGATCCGGTGTGCCAGCGTCTTCCAGAGTGCCCGAAGCAGAAGGCGCTGAGCCACCTGCCCGCAAACCCAAACCATCGGCACCTCGCCCCAGCTCACCGAACCATTCGCCGGCAAAGCATAAACTGCCGAAAAACGCTCAACCTGCCTCGACTGGGTCGTCTCTGCATCGCTCCGCCCATCCTTCCCGGTCTTCTGCTACGCCCCAGAGTGCCGCCATCGATCGAAAAACAACACGGTCCGCTGTCCCGCATCACTCGCGCAAAACAGCAAAAGTCACAGGTTCTCGATCGGTAAAAGTCTCTTCAAAATCAAAAGTGATCCGCAACGCTGTACATCGGCAACCTCGATCAAAGGCAAAATATTCTTCCGATCGGCGAACATCCTCACCATCGGCCTTCTCCCGTTCTTCCACTACACTGCGCCGAACAACGCCTATCAACCACCGACGGCACCGGAGCCCTTCTTCCTCGAAGCACATCCCTCAAACATCGAAGAAGCGGAATCAATAAGTCAACAGAAGCGGAGGAATAAGCGATGCAAAATCGGCTGAGCGCAATGTCAGGTTTTCGCTTCCTGCTTCTGTTGATTTTTCTGAGCAGTAGCTATGCCCAGACCATCGATCAGGCATTATGGTACGAACTGTTATACCCGGTTGCCAGCGCCCGCGCTGCTGGCATCGGCATTGCTTTTGCCGGCATTGCAGATGATGGCAGCGCGATGCTCTCCAATCCAGCAGGTTTAGCCCTCATCCCTGCCAGAGAAGCGGTTGCCGGCTTTACGCTTACCAATGCCTTCCCCACAATCAGCACCTTCCCACAAACGGAGACTTTTCATCGTAGTGCTTTTCAGCTCAGTGACTTGCACTTTACAGGTAGCTTTCAGAATATCCTTGCAGATCGGTTTATTCTGGGAGGAGGACTTTTTCTCCGTTCCGCTTCTCAATTTTCCTACTCGCTTTCTGGTATGAACATCGCCTCGTCACAGCTCTCTCTGCTGGACTCCTATTACCAGCCTTATGCGAAACCGCCCATTCTGGACGAGCTACGGGACGACTCGCTGCACACTCTGCCCGGAGATGATTCACTTTTCTACAACGCGACACTGTCGGAATCCGGCACTCTGTACAGTGCTAATCTTGCCGCTGCAATCGATCTCAGCAATCGGGTATCCCTTGGTTTTGGCATCAATTTGTACGTTGGTAGTTATAAGATTTCCCGCTCCCACATCGAAATCGACACACTGAACATCTACCATTCCGAAGCACCGGCTGGACGACGCATTCCTTTTGATCGACTGGTGTACACGGAAAACACGGTACAAACGGCCGAAGGATTCTCTATCAGTTTTGGCGTGATGTTCCGCCCAACGCCGACCTTCCGGCTGGGCATTGGCATCGAAAGCGGTCCCTCTTTTTCACTGGAGAACCGCCTGCAATTGAGTGCCAGCATTCGTAAAGATAATGGGGAAGAAGCGAGTTTTTCTGATCAACTGTCAGTGGGTGAATACATCCAGGACCTCAGCTACCGTATCCACGTGGGTGCCTCCTATCACTTCCCCCAGTATGGACTGACGCTTGCTGCCGCAGTGCGATTCAGCGATCCTGCCAATATCACAGTCGCACCGGCACCTTCTATTATCCTGCTTGACTCCCCTGACACCGACATTCTGCCGCAGCAATCGCTGAGTGCTTTGTGGACTGCTGGCATCGGGATGGAACTGGATCCTCCATCCGCCTGGTACGCCATCCGTGGTGGTATTACTCTGATGAATTCCCCATACCGATCCTCCTCTCGCCTCTTCCCCGTTGTCCACGCTGGCGCTGCTCTGTACCCGCTTGCGAACCTTCGAGTCGAATTATTTACGACCATTGGGAATTTTGTTCTCCCGCATCAACCGCTCTACACAACGTACTATCCATTTACCCTATCCACGCTCCAGACAACGATGGGAATACAGTTGACCTTTCGGTTTCAATAAGAACTGTCGCTCAGCAGTTTCTCCCTGTGTCCTGCCCCCGAACTCCTCAATGCCGTATGCTTCCACATCGCTGGATGTCCCCGGCAGTGCACAGGGAGTTCAATTGATGCATTCTACCTCTTAACTCATTGAACGGTACAATGGCCACACCCGAAAAGGGAGGTTTTCTGCTCCGCGGTTTGTTTTGAGATACTTGAGACAAAACACTGCTGGCAGCTTAGAGCCGTACTGGCATCACCAGCATCAGCACCGTCTCATCCGGTTCCCCGTTCTGCAGGGAATGAATCAGCGCCGGGCGCGTGGCGGTCGAAAAACTCATTTCCGCTTCGTTCTCGATGCTATCGGTCAAATGGACCAGCGCATCCTCGATGAAACGGTAATTGAATCCGATTTCAAACGGTGGTCCCTGATACTCCGCGCTGACGTGCTCAATCGCTTTGTTGCCCACATCCACATCTTCCCCAATAATCGTCCAGCCGTTTTCATCAAAAACAAACCGCAAATGTTTTGCAACTGAACTGACAAAGAGGGAAGCACGGCGCACCGCTGCCAGCGCATCAGCAATACGGAAGCGCACGCTTTTATCATTATCGTTTGGGATCACACTCTGGTAGGCAGGATAACTTTCTTCGATCAGGCGTGTGGTAAGCTGCACGTGGTCGAAGACAAACGTTGCATAGGATTGATCGACACGCAGTTGCACCTCATTCTCTGCTTTCTTAACCAGATCTAATGCCCGTGCTGGAATAATCAACGATCGATCTTCCGATGGCAACTGTACCTGATGAACTTCAGGATCGATGAGCAAGCGTACCAGACGATACCCATCGGTTGCAACAGCAATCAATCGATCTTTCTGGAATTCAAACAGCACGCCCGTCATTGCCGGTTGATATTCGTCTTTCGAGACAGCAAAGGTTGTTTTCTTCGCAATGGTAGGCACAACTTCTGGTGGGAATTCAACGACAAACTGCTCCTCTTCCGGCGCAAGGATCGGAAATTCCTCCGGATCCAGCCCTGCAAAGAAGTATTCTCCGGTTGGCGCCTTGACCTCGATCTGATGCGTGTCCGGCTGGTGGATGATCTGCAGCACGCCCTCTGTCCCCAACGCCCGGACAACTTCAAAAAACTTCTTCGCTGGCAACAACACTTTCCCCTCTCCCTGCGCCTGCACTGGAATGGTTGCTGTCATCAGCAATTCCTGATCCGTCGCTGTTAACTGCATCTTGCCATCGCGTACCTCCACCAGAAGATTTTCCAGTACTGGTAAAGCAGAGCGCGATGGGACAACCGGCACAACATACTGCAACGCTGACTGTAAATCTGATAAGGTGACACTAAGCTCCATCCCTTTACTTCCCATACTGTTCCACCAAACACAATTTTCGGCTCAGGAAAACGACAAAAGCGAATCAGCAAATTTACGAAAAAGTTCTGTGACGACTGACGAACAGAGTACGATGATCACAAAGTACGGGTTAGACAATTTTTTTGTTTTTTTGATTCTCGCTTTTCTGCTTATTGCCAGCGGCAGTCTGATCCGCAGCTATTGGCTCGGTTTCTCCTTCGTACTGACCGGGTGCTTGCTCATCGGCTTTGCGCTCCTGTTCTTCCGCGATCCCCCGCGATGCCCTCCGAAGGAAGCCGCTGACAACCCTGCTGCTGTTCTGGCGCCAGCAGATGGACGGATCGTTGCGATTCAATCGCATTCCCAGTATCCCCCCATTGGCGAAGCAATCCAGATCAGCATCTTCTTAGCCGTTTACGACGTGCACGTTAACCGATCCCCGGTGACTGGCACCGTTCGGTCCGTAGAATACCAGCCCGGCTCCTTCATTGCAGCTTTCAAAGATGAAGCTTCCCGCAAGAACGAGCAGACAACGATTGTGGTAGAGACTCTCAGTGGACCGATCGTGTTTAAACAGATCGTCGGCATTCTTGCCCGCCGCATTGTGTGCGATCTCCAGCCGGGGCAGCAGATCCGGGCAGGAGAACGCTTTGGAATGATGAAATTCGGCTCCCGAATGGACATTTTCCTGCCCGCAAAGAGCCAGATACTGGTACGCAAAGGAGAAAAAGTGCGGGCAGGCGAAACCCTCCTTGGATTCCTTCCTGCGCCGTCAACCGCGCAGGCTGCTCAGGAAAAAGCTGCCGTCGCTTCTGAGTGAGAATCAACGGCGTGTCAAAGGCGTGCGCTTTACGAGCACCTATCAGGACGCACACTACCGCACGTATTGCCCGTGGTAGAACAACCTTCCGGGTTGTCCAGGGCACGATAGCGGCTTACCCTACTATTGGTGTTTTTTGCCGACTAAAGCCGGCGCTCCCAGCCAGCGTATTCAATCATCTCCACAACATCCCATCCGTAGGGGCGGACCTGCGTGTCCGCCCGCTTCCTACACCCGCAGGAATGCACCACAGCTCACCGGGCGAAGCACCGCTTTGCCCCTACCATTGCACTACTGCTCATTTCCCCTTATCTTACCTCTCCCCCGACGCTTACCGAGGAGCAGTACTACTGGCCTTCGATGGCAGGAAGAAAGCGACCCAGAAACCCAGGAGAATGATAACGGCAGCAGCGGAGAGATAGGAAGCGTATAGCGAGAACCGGAGGAGTCCATTGCCCCAGATAGGACCAACGATGCGGGACAGACTTTCCACCGATCCTGTTACCCCCTGCAGCCGTCCCTGATACTCTGGCGGCACCTGCGCGCTCAGTAAGCTCAACATTGCAGGTGTTGCCATCCCGCTGCCGATGGAGGAGGGCACCAGTACCGCTAAGAACAGAAGCGGGGAGGGCATCACGGTGGCAATAGCTAACCCCGTTCCCATCAGGAGCAGTCCAATCCACAGGGATCGATGTTCTCCCAGCCGTGGAACGACGACTCGTACCAACCCTCCCTGCGTCAGCACGCCGACGACACCCAGAAATGCAATGGCATAGCTGACCTGATCAGCAGATAACCCAAAGCGTCGAAAAACAAACAATGCAAAAGTGGTCTGATACACAGAGACGGCTGCCCACATCAAGAAATCTGCCACTAAGAATGCCCGCATTCTGGGGAACCGTCTCAGCTCTTTGAGTTGCTGCCAGACGGTCGCCTGCTGCATCTCCCGATGCCGTTGCACCGTTTCCGGCAGCCAGCCTGCTGTTGCTACCATCGCGATGAATGCTAAGGCAGCAGCCGCCCACGCAGGAGCGGACAAATCCAGCGGTACCAGGAGTCCTCCCAACAGAGGACCGGCAATAAATCCTATGCCAAAAGCAGCACCCAGCATCCCATATCCTTTTGCCCGCTCGTGCTCTTCCAGGACATCAGCAACATACGCCCGCGCAATGGTCACGTTTCCTCCCGATAGTCCATCGATAATCCGGGAAAGAAACAGCAGCCACAAAGAGTTCGCCACTGCCAGCAACACAAACCCTGCGGTCGTCCCTAACAGGCTCATCACCAGCATTGGACGCCGCCCAAAACGGTCTGCCAATGCTCCTAAGAATGGCGATGCCAGAAGCTGAGCAATCGAAAAGGACGCAAAGAGAAATCCAATTTCTACCTCCGACGCACCCAACCGCTCTGCATAGAAAGGCAAGAGCGGGATAATGATGCCGAATCCGATGAGATTGATGATCACAATCGAAAAAATGATGCTCAATGCCCGTCTCTTAAACCGCTTCTGCATTCCGTTCCCTTTTTGCCCACCAATGTCTTTTTTGCAAGAAAGCAAAGAACGAACAACCTGCAAATTGGTTTCTACTGCCACCGCCGCGGCAGTGGCAATCCCGCTTACAATTTCCTGCGTCCTTTTGCCCGGGCAACTGCCTGGTCAGCAAAATTGCCCTGCCGTCACCGGCGGCGTTTCCCTTTTCGCCCCTTCGACCGCTTCCGCCCTTTGTGCGATCGCTGTTGCGACTTGCGCGATTCAGCGTCCGGAAGATCGTGCTGCGGCAAACCAGCGAAACAAAAAACAAATTCTCCTTTGAAACGCAACTGTTCAAACTTTGCCAGCAACTCTTTGACGGTCCCATAGTGATGGGTTTCCGACGGCATCGTCAAATTACATCCCACGTACGCCGGACGATCGGGAATCACTTCCGCAGCCGTTCGGAGCAGTGGCAACAGTCGATAGGGTGTTTCTAAAATCACAACCGTTCGCGGTTCCTGCGCTAATTCTTCCAATTGCGACTTCCGAATTGCAGGAATCCGGCTCAGAAATCCCGCATAGAGAAATTGATCTACGGGAAGACCACACATCATTACGGCTGTCATAATCGCCGACGGTCCCGGCACCGGTACAACCTCAGCACCCAACTGGCGCGCTCGCTGCACCAATTCAAATCCCGGATCTGCAACAACGGGCGTTCCAGCATCAGACACCAGCGCTACCTTCTTCGCTTTCCGCAGGTACCCCAGCACCTCTTCCGTCTTCTTCAACTCATTATGCTCATTGAGCACCTCCAGCGGCTTGGAAATGCCGTGATGAAGCAAGATAGGCGCTGTTTCCTTGGGATCTTCGCAAACGATAACATCCACTGCTTTCAGCACTTTCAAGGCTCGAACCGTAATATCATCCCGATTGCCGATCGGCATAGCAACCAGAAAGAGGGTGCCGAGCTGTGATTCTTTTACTCCCGACGGACTTTGCTCTTGCCCGGACTCTGGTGTATCCTTAGACTCCATCTGCGTTCTGTGTTGTAATTTTGCAGTTCTTTATTCTACAAGCAGAAGGGAAACGGTCAAGAATGCCAAAAATTATCGGATCGGACATTCCACACACCCTTGAATTCGAACGCAACTACGACCGAAACAAAGAAAGCTGGCGGATTCTTCAGGGCAAAGCAGCACAGATCCTCCAGGGTGGCGGCAAGAAAGCCATCGAAAAACTCCATCAACAGGGGAAAATGACCGCGCGGGAACGGATCGAAGCGCTGCTGGATCCCAACACTGGATATCTTGAAATTGGCTTATTTGCCGCCCACGGAATGTACCAGGAATACGGCGGTGCGCCGTCTGCCGGGGTTGTAGTGGTAATCGGCAAAGTTTCCGGGCGCGACTGCATTATCGTTGCGAACGACGCAACGGTCAAAGCGGGCGCCTGGTTTCCAATGACCTGCAAAAAAAATCTTCGGGCGCAGGAAATTGCAATGGAGAACCATCTGCCGATCATCTACCTGGTCGACTCTGCCGGCGTGTTCCTGCCAATGCAGGATGAAATTTTTCCCGATAAGGAGCATTTTGGACGTATTTTCCGCAACAATGCAAAGATGTCGGCAATGGGTATTCCCCAGATCGCCGCGATTATGGGACCGTGCGTTGCCGGCGGTGCTTACCTGCCCATTATGAGTGACGAAGCGCTCATCGTCAATAAAACCGGTTACGTGTTTTTAGCCGGTCCAGCTTTAGTCGCAGCAGCCATCGGGGAACAAGCCGACATTGAAGCTCTGGGCGGTGCAATGATGCACGCCTCGATTAGTGGTGTGGTCGATTACAAAGTGGACAGCGACCAGGAAGCCATTGCAGTGATTCGGTCGATTATGGACAAACTTTCACCGCAAAAAGGACCAAAGCCGCTGTTTGATCGGACAACACCGCAACCACCGCAATTTGATCCGGACGAAATCTGGGGCATTATTCCGGAAGATCGCACCAAACCTTATGACACTTACCAGTTGTTAGCCCGACTGCTGGACAATTCCGAGTTTGAAGAGTACAAAGCAGAATACGGCAAAACAATCATCTGCGGCTATGGCCGCATCGACGGCTGGAGTGTGGGCATTGTTGCGAACAACCGGAACATCGTCCGAAGTGGCACGGGCGAAATTCAGGTCGGTGGCGTCATCTACAGCGACAGTGCAGACAAAGCCACTCGATTTATTCTCAACTGCAACCAGAAAGGCATCCCGCTGGTCTTCCTGCAGGATGTAACTGGCTTTATGGTTGGCACGAAAGCTGAACAGGGCGGCATCATCAAGGATGGCGCTAAGATGGTCAATGCTGTTGCAAATTCGGTTGTGCCAAAGTTTACGTTTATCGTCGGTAATAGCTACGGGGCTGGCAATTACGCGATGTGTGGACGTGCTTATGATCCCCGGCTCATCTTTGCCTATCCCACCGCCCGCATTGGGGTGATGGGTGGAGAGCAAGCAGCGCAAACGCTGCTCACCATTCAGGCACGATCACTGAAACGACAGGGAAAGCAATTGAGCGAAGAAGCCAAAGCGCAACTGCTTCAGGAAATCAAGCAGCGATATGAGGAACAAACGCTGCCGCTCTATGCAGCAGCCCGGCTCTGGGTTGATGGGATTATCGATCCAACAACCACTCGCAATGTGATTTCCCGCGGTATCCAATGTGCCAGCTATCAACCGCGGTTACCCGAATGGAATGTCGGAGTTATCCAGACATAACGACCACACGATGCGCTGATGCAACAGAACTTCGAGCAACCGGATACGGAACAACCGGGTGTTGAATACGATCGACGGTTGACAAAACAGCAGCAACGAAAATCTGGAAAAGTTGCAACCCTCCTGTGGCGCTGGTATCGTATTCTCCGCCTTACGCTTTTGCACTGGTATGCACAACTCCGGAAATATGCGCAGCCAACGATTGTTATCATTGGACAGATCAAAAATTATCGGCACACCGACTACGCACTGCTACTGATCGCTTCGATTACCGGTGTTCTGATCGGTCTATTTACCGTTGTATTCCACCGCGTTCTGGAACTGGCAGAGCAACTTTTTCATACGGTCTTTTTAGCAGCAGAAACGATCGCGCCGGTTCGGCTACTGGTGTTCCCACTCATCCCGGCTTTGGGAGGATTAGCTGTGGGGATGTTGAACCAGACGGTATTCCGTGGCGTCGGCGGCGTTGGCTTGCTCACCGTCGCACGGGCACTGGCATTTTCTGATGGGAAACTTCACTGGCGCCACTCCTTGCGGGCAATCCTCACCGCTGCCTTATCCATCGGCTCCGGTGGTGGCGCTGGACGGGAAGGTCCTTCCGTGCTGCTGGGTGCATCGATTGGTTCAACGCTGGGACAAATTTTTCAACTTTCTCCGGAACAACTGCGCATTCTCTGTGGATCGGGAACGGCTGCTGCCATCAGCGCAATCTTTAATGCTCCGCTGGGCGGCATCGTGTTCGCGCTTGAAGCCATTATGGGCGAAGTGGAAATCCGCTCCTTCGTCCCGCTGGTCGTCGCTTCGGTCTTAGCGACGGCAACCACTCGACTTTTTGTCGGCAATAATCCGCTTCTGATCAGTCCCGATCTGGGTATTCCCGATTTCTCCGAATACATCCTGCTGGCAATTGCCGGGATGCTGAGCGGGTTTGTTGCGCTGTACTTCCTCACTGCCTACCGCAAAGTTTTTCGCGCCATTTATCGATTTCTGCTGCCCATTCCCTTCGTATGGCGACCAGCGATCGGCGGCTTGCTTGCAGGAATTCTGGTAGTCCTCCTTCCCACGATGCTGGAAACCACTTACGAACCGATCAATCAGGCAATCTCTGGCAAAGGAATTCTCTGGATCGCAGCGCTTTCTGTCCTGGCGAAACCTATCTCCAACGCCATCACCCTGCGCAGCGGTGGTG
>JALWUI010000103.1 GCA_027082775.1 Candidatus Kapaibacterium sp. | reverse complement strand
AAGGGGAGGAGGTGGTAGTGCGGTACGGGATTGGGCTCAGTGGAGCGGCGGAGGTGGTGTTGTACGACAGCTATGGGCGGAAGGAGGTGGTGATAGCGAGAGGGCAGCAGGAAGCGGGGTGGCGAGAAGTACGGATAGGGACGGAGGGATTGAGCAGCGGGCTACATTTTGTGCGTTTGCGGAGCGGGCGATATATGAAAGTGGTACCGGTGTGGGTGGTGAAGTAGGAGAAGGAAAGCAGGGTTACAGGTAGAAGCAGCGGTAGCGATTTGAAGCTCAGGAGCGGGATGTTGCAGCGGAAGAGATCGGGACGGACGTCGCAAAGGAGGCGATTTGTTCCAGCGGTGATGGCTCGGTAACGAGCTGGTGGAACGCTTCCTCCAGCGGCGTTGGTTGCCACTGGAGCGTACGCTGGAGCTTAGCAGCATTGAGCGATACGTCTCGCACACGGGTTGTATATTCAGGCACTTCTTCCATCGTGGTTTCTATGATGCCGGTGGTGGGAATATCCGCAATGTGACAGAATCGGCGGACGAAGTCGACCCGGTTGATCCGCTCCGGACCGCCAACGTGGAAGAGCTGACGCCAGTGCTGCGCCTGCCACAGCCGGAGAATGGCATCGGCAACATCGGAAACCAGAACGGGGGAGCGATATTGATCGGTAAACAGCCGCACTGTTTTTCCCTGTCGCAATGCTTCACTGGCAAATCCCGGATAGCCGGGATTCCAGGGCAGCGGATACCCGAACATCAGGGACGTGCGAACGATGATCCACCGGGACAACAGCACCTGTCGCTGGAAGAGGGATTCTGCCAATAACTTCGTACGTCCGTATTCAATGATCGGCTTTGCCACATCTTCCTCACCGTAATTGCCTTTTTGCCCGTCGAAGACCAGATCGGTGGAAAGGAAGACCACTGGAATTTCCAGTGCCGTGGCAACACCAATCACGTTACTGGTTCCCACCACATTCATTTCCAGCGCCCGCACCCGGTGTTGCTCCGCTTGCAGGGGATTGGAATAGGCAGCCGAATGGATGATGAGATCCGGCTGGAAACGTCGAACAGCGCTGAACAGTTCCTCCTGATTCAAAATATTTGCTTGCACCACCCACGCTGCTAACGGTGTATGGGCATAGAGCACGGGTTGCCGGGTTCCCAGCGCAACTTGATAGCCACGCCGCAGGAACACGGCAGCAGCGTGGACTCCGAAAAATCCCGTGCCGCCGGTCAGAAAAATTCGCTGTGCCATCCCGCTATGCGATCCTGCGCCCCGCAATTGTTGAAACTGCAATTTTTGCTGAGGCTTTTCTCTCACCCCGATCCCTTCGGGACATTGCACGACGCATCAACGTATGCCGCTATTATCGACTGTATGCCCCGGAAATTCAACGGTGCTCCTGCGTCGACTGCTACGCCATCGTCGCTGCCAGCAATTCATAGAACACTGCCACGGTCTCCATTCCCCGGTAAAAATTGTCCAGGTGAAAATGCTCATTCGGCGAGTGGGCATTTTCCGTCGGCAGCGCAAACCCCATCAAAACCGGTGTTGCCTCCAACTGCTTCTGGAACAAACTCACGATCGGAATAGAGCCGCCTTCCCGAATCAGGTATGCGGAGGTTTGATAGACCGTCTCCAGTGCTTTCAATGCCACCTGAATCGGGGGACTTTCAGGATCCACCAGCACGGGATCACCACCGTAGAGATCCAGCACGTCAATTTCCACCGTTGGTGGTGCCAGGTGCTGCAAATACCGGATCGTTTTTTGCGCAATATCTGCCGGGGATTGATCCGGCACCAACCGCATCGAGATTTTCGCTCCAGCCGCTGCCGGGATAATCGTTTTTGCTCCTTTCCCCTGAAACCCGCTCCACAGTCCGTTGACATCCAGGGTCGGGCGAGTCCACAACCACTCTACTGGTGAGTACCCTGCTTCGCCATACAGCATCGGAACGCCGATGGAGTGAGCAAATGCTGCTGGATCAAAGGGAACTTGCGCCAGCGCCTGCTGTTCCAGCTTGGAGAGTGGGCGCACATCATCATAAAAACCGGGGATGGTGATCCGTCCATACCGATCTTTAAGCTGAGCAATCATCCAGCTCAACACGTTTGCCGGATTATCCACGGCACCACCGAAAGAGCCAGAGTGAAGATCGCGCCGTGGACCGCGAACGTGGAGTTCTACATACGCCAGTCCCCGCAGTCCATAGCAGACTGCCGGCTTTTCCGGTCCCAGCATTGCCGTATCAGAAATCAGCACGACATCCGCATCCAGCATCTGCCGATGCTGCTTGACAAAATCTCCCAGATGCACGCTCCCGATTTCCTCTTCCCCTTCAATCAGCACTTTGACATTCACCGGCAACCGTCCTTCAACGCGCAGCCATGCTTCCAGCGCTTTCAGTTGCAGCCACACCTGCCCTTTATCATCCATCGCACCACGGGCATAGATGGCACCATCGCGGATGGTGGGACGAAAAGGCGGCGAATCCCACAGATCCACGGGATCTACCGGCTGCACATCATAGTGTCCATACACCAACACCGTTGGCGCCTGCGCTCCCGCTTCCAGCCATTCGCCATAGACCACCGGATGTCCTTCGGTCGGAAATAGCTGCACATTCTGCAATCCAAGCATCTGCAAATGATCTCGCAACCACGAAGCGCATAACTGCACATCCTCCTTTCGGGAAGGATCGGTACTGATGCTGGGGAACTGCAAAAACGTAATAAGCTCGTCCAGAAACCGCTCCTGATTGGTGCGAAGAAATGTCCGAACCGCTTCAGTCATTCTTCCACTCCTCTGGCTACTGTCACAAACGTTCCGATCTTTGTTTCCATAACGATCCTTTCGCCTGTTCCCGGAGCAAGAACCCTGTTCCGAGAATCAGGGCAACACCGTACATTCCAACGGCGTGGGCAATCGTTGCGTACGCCAGCGCCGTTTCCGGCGACAGTCCATACAACGTATGCAACGTTGCTTTCGTGATGGAATGGTACACACCAATGGCGCCCGGTGTTGGCGCAATAGCAATGCCAATGCTGGTAACAAAGCAGAGAAAGTTTGCATCCACAAAGCTGAGCGGTGACTGGTATTGAAAGTCGAAAGCAAAAAACAGTACGTACAGCGAGAGAATGTAGAGCATCCACATTACGGCTGTCTGAAGTGTCAGCGCCAGATACTGCCGCGGCGAACTCAGAATGGAAAATCCCTGCTTAAACCGATCCAGCACCTGAAGCGCACGATGGTAAAACGTGGATGAGATACGTTTCAGGGTCACCCGCAACACCCGCTGAATTACCGTTGTCCGCAACAGCAGATACAGGATCACGATAATGCCTGCAAAGGGAATCAACAACGTATTGACAAAGCTGCGGCTGAAGTCCGGAAACAGCAGTTGCAACTCTTTCTGGTAGAACACAAAGACAAAGAAACCCAGGATGAGAATGCTCAAGATGTCAATAATGCGCTCTACCACCACGGTTGCCAGGGAGGAGGTCATCGACAACTGTTCATTGCGACTCAGCACGTACGGACGCAGCAATTCGCCGGATCGCGGGATGAGCAGGTTAAAAAAGTAGCCAACCATTGTTGCCGAAAAAGCATTGACCAGTGAAATGCCCGGCGCAATGGGGGAAAGGATCGTTCGCCACCGCTGTGCTCGAATGAGATGCGCCACAGCGGTACAGACGCCGGAGAACACCAGCCATTGCCATCGAACCTGGATCAGGGTTTGCCAGAACTGTGTCCACTCGATTCCCTGAATGGCATAATAGACAGAGCCAACCAGAATAGCAGTTGAAAAAGCATACTTCAACCACCGCTGCACTCTCCGATTCTTTCCCTGCTCTGCCACCAGACTACCGCGCCCCTATGGAACAACCCTGTTACGCAGCGTGTCACTGCCAGTCCACGGAACAATGCTCGAGCTGTTGGATGCTGCGATCGGCAAACTCCTCATCGAATCACCGTCATTCCATGGCACAATCTTCGAAGCACGAGCGCAATCGCTCCCAACTCCCGGCATTGAAGCATACTCCAGCGCTGCTGTTAAACGCAGGGAATCACCATCACAGCACTCTTCAGAGGTTCTTTGCCGCTGCGTTCCTCCGGAAACATTGCAGCGCCCCTTTTTCTCCCAATGTGTCAGCATATCCCTTTTCATCGTTCACGATGAAACAACCGGTTGCACGGTGGACACTTTTGAATCGGTGCGATGTGGTGACAACAAAGGTGCTAAGAATTTCCCCGTGATGGATGCCTCAGTCGCCGCTATCTGTTCCGGTGGTCCAGCCGCAACCACGTGGCCGCCGCGATCGCCCCCTTCCGGACCCAGATCAATGACCCAATCCGCCACTTTGACAACTTCCAGATTGTGCTCCACCACAACCACGGTATGTCCCTTCCGCACCAGCGCCTGCAAAGCATCCAGCAGTCTGGCGACATCTTCAAAGTGCAAGCCGGTGGTCGGCTCATCCAGCAGGAACAAAATCTTCTCCGTTGCATTTTTACCAGCCGCCAGATGGGACACCAGCTTCAGCCGCTGTGCTTCACCACCGGACAGAGTGGTCAGCGGCTGTCCCAGGCGCAGATAATCCAGCCCCACCGTCTGCAGCAGTTGCAGGGGGCGGGTAATACGCGGGAAACCGGCAAAAAACGCCAGTGCTTCTGAAACGGTCATCTGGAGCACATCCACAATGGATTTGCCCCGGTAGCGAACATCCAGCACATCGGAGCGGTAGCGGGTACCGTGACAGGCTTCACATTCGATGAGCACATCTGCCAGGAACTGCATTTCTATCCGAATCCATCCTTCCCCCTGGCAGGTGGGGCAACGCCCGCCGGAGGGGGAATTAAAAGAAAACATTTTCGGCTCCCATCCTCGATGCTGTGCCGCTGGCTGGGCAGCGAACAACCGGCGAATTTCATCAAATGCTTTCGTATACGTTGCCGGGGTGGATCGGGAAGAGCGACTGATGGGAGATTGATCGACCAATTCGACCGCATCGATCCATTGTAACCCTTCAATTGTGTCGAAGCATCCCACTTCCGAAACGGGCAATCCCTTCAGCCGCCGCACACCTTTGTACAGCACATCGTACAGCACCGTACTTTTGCCCGATCCACTAACGCCCGTAATCGCCACCAGGCAGCCCAGCGGTATGGGAATGTCCTCTCCTTTCAAATTATGCTGCCGCGGTTTTCGCACTACCAGCCACTGATTACCGGGAGTGCGGCGCCGCTTCGGTACGGCAATTTTTTTGCGCCCCGACAAATAGGCAGCCGTCAGCGTATCTGCACGCTCCAGTTCGGCAGGCGTTCCCTGAAAAACAACCGTTCCCCCCCGCTCTCCCGCTCCAGGTCCCAGTTCAACGATGTGGTCGGCACTCCGAATGACATCCGCATCGTGCTCTACAACAATCACGGTGTTTCCGATCGATCGCAAATGGAACAGGACGTTGAGCAGGCGGTGAATGTCGCGCGGATGCAATCCGATGCTGGGTTCATCCAGCACGTAGAGTGTGCCGGTAAGGGTCGAACTGAGCGCTGTTGCCAGATTGATCCGCTGCACTTCGCCGCCGGAGAGCGTATGCGCCAGACGATCCAGGGTGAGGTAGTGCAGTCCAATATCCAGCAGCACCGCCAGCCGCCGGCGAATTTCCTGCAACACCCGTTCGGCAATCTGCTGCTCTGCAGGGGACAACTCCAGGGTGTCAAAGAAAGCGGC
>JALWUI010000102.1 GCA_027082775.1 Candidatus Kapaibacterium sp. | reverse complement strand
ATATAGTTTATAATGTGGGTTTTGTTTAAATACACTAAAAGTTTCTTTCCCACAATTATCACAAATTCAAGTATAAATTTTTCAAGTAGGTCTGCTAGACATCAATTTATCAACTCTTAGTTCAGGATGTATACTAGAAATAAAAAATCACTTTTTTTTAAGAAATTCTAGTTCTTGAGGAATTATTCTAAATGGTCTTTTAGATTCTTTACAAATAATTGCTTTGTTTAATATATCCTCCCCTACTTCATCTATAGAAAAAAAATCTGTAGCCTTTACTGTACTTAGTCAGTCAGGGACATTGATTTCTTTATTTTTTGTTCTCCATTTTATTTTTATAGTTTCTTTTCATCATAAATCAAGTATAGCATCACTTACAAAATTATCATTAAGTACTGTTACTATTCCATTTGCATTTTTATCAATAATTTGTTCCTTTCAATTACTATATACAACTTTATAAACTTTGAAATAATCATAAGCAAGAGTATCATTATAAGGAAAATTTTTGACAAATATACAACAAGCTGGGGAATTTGCCAGATCATCTGTTCGGTGCTCCCTTTCTGCCGACTCTCACCGTTGACCAGCAGGTGAATTTCCAGCGGCAACTGGACAGCAGAGGCTGCAACAACCGGCGAGACCGGTGCAGACCGATAAAATCCCTTCGCCACAGCCCACGGTTGGCCAGAACGCTTTGCCCCAGCCTGCACATCCCGTAAGGTCAGGTCAATACCAGCCGCATACCCCACAATTGCTGCTTCAGCTTCGGCGAAGGTGGCGCAAAACAATGGCTTACCAAGAATGACAACGATTTCCCCTTCGTACTCCAGTTGCCGTGAAAATGGTGGACAAAAGACCGTCGTGCCCGAAGGGACAACGGCAGACGCTGGTTTGAGAAAAACCAGGGGTTCCGTTGGCACCGGAGTACCCATCTCCGCTGCATGCGCAGCATAATTGCGACCTATGCAATAGATCGTTCCCACTGGCAGCGCATTACCGTCAATATGCCACTCCATTGCTGTCTCCCTTCGCTCCTTTCATCTCCGAAGGTTCACGCAGACCCTGCGATCACATTGTTTTACGATAGACCACCAATAATCCGGCAAAAGTTTCAGGCGTCTTCCACCCGACTGCGTATCCCGGATACGCTCGACCAATACAACTTCCATAGGCTTCGGGATACCAGATCCTATTCGGCTGGGCATTCCGGATCCACAAACAGAACGCACGTCACTGCGCCTGCCGACGGATAGGAATCATACGCCACATCGCTCGACGTCGGACAAATACACTGCATTCACAATGGAGTTGGTCCTTCCCCGTTGTTCTCTACTGAGGTGCATATGCCAATCAATACGCAACGGCTATGAAGGCATTTACAGAAGATAGCATCCTGCTGGCAATTGAAACTTCGTGCGATGAAACCGCAGCAGCGGTTTTTCGAGGAGAACAGCTCCTGGCAAATGTGATCTCTTCCCAGGTAGTCCACGCCCAGTATGGCGGGGTTGTCCCAGAACTGGCTTCCCGTGCACACGTGCAGACGATTACCTTTATCGTCCGCAAAGCGCTGGAGCAAGCAGGTGTTCATCCTGCGGAAATCGATGGCATTGCGGTCACGAACGCTCCCGGTTTGATTGGGGCACTGGTAGTTGGAACAAACTTCGCAAAGGGATTGGCGGTTCGCTGGAACATCCCCGTCGTACCAGTCAACCATATCGAAGGACACATTTACTCTCCATTCTTAGAACACCACGCTCTGGAATTCCCATATCTGGCGCTCATTGTCAGCGGAGGACACACGCTTTTAGCACTGGTTCACTCCTTCGAACACTACGAAGTGCTGGGCACAACCCGCGACGATGCGGCTGGCGAAGCCTTCGACAAAATTGCCAAGATGTTAGGACTGGGATACCCCGGTGGTCCAGAAATCGACCGCCACGCACGCAAAGGGAATCCACACGCCTATCAATTTCCCCGCTCTTTAATCCACGCCAAAAATTTTGAATTCAGTTTCAGTGGGCTGAAAACAGCCGTCCGCGGCGTCATTCAACGACAGACACCACCATTACCCGAAACGGTAATCTGCGACATCTGTGCATCAGCACAGGAAGCAATTGTCGACGTGTTAGTAACAAAGACTTTGAAAGCAGCCAGAAAATTCGGCATTGCCAGAATTGTGGTTGCTGGTGGTGTATCTGCCAACTCTCGCCTGCGGGAACGGTTCGAACAGATTGCCCGGAAAGAAGGGCTTCAGGTATTCATCCCATCAATGGAATACTGCACGGACAACGCTGCTATGATCGGACTGGTAGGACGCTACAAGCTGCTCCATCATCCGAAACTGTCGCTTCAATTCCTTGCCTCTCCCACTTTTGTTCCTCCTCAGCGTCAAACGGCGTCTTCGCCTGCCACCTGATCAGTGACTGCTTCCCTGGGATCGCAGGAAAGCGTTCTGCGCATCGAACACGACCATCGCATCTGAAGGCTCGCGAGTCTGGATCATCAACGTTTTTGCATCGATCCACTGATTTCGATATCGGACGTAACTCCGACCCGGCGTCAGCACAATTTCTGAATCCAGATCTCCAATCGGTGACTGGCGCAGCAGGGTAAAGAGCAAAAGGGCACGATCCCGGTCACTTCCGGTTCGGAAAAAGAGCACCTCATCGGGCAGCGCGATGCGCGTACGGGAATGGAAAATCGACTCCCGATCCGGAACGGTCTCCAGTATACGGAACGCATCTTCCAGAGACTGAACTGTTGCCGCTCGCTGCGCCGTATGATAATCCCGCAACGCTGCCCGCACGTATGCCTGCGGCAGTGGTACATCCAGCGAGCGAAAAGCATAACGGGCGTAGTCATAGACAGAATCCGGACGCTGCTGTGCCAAAGCAAAAACGTGCTGCTGATACGCTTCAACTGAATCAAAGCGCAAAGGGTCAGGAATGGCAGAGCAACACGCTCCCGGCAAAGAGCGGATCGCTGCCGGATTCGGATGTTTCAGCGGAATTCCCAGAAACTCCTCTAAACGGCGAAAGATGTGCTGCAAATGGTCGATGGGAATACCGCTTTCCCTTGGATAGCATCGACACATTCCCCAAACAGGATTGTAAAAAAATGTTGTTTCAGCATCTGTCGTAACCATCCGAACAAACTCGGACAGCTCAGAAGCGTTATGGATTCGTACCTTGTGAAACCACTTGGTATTGTTGAACAGGTGTCCATCCCCTTCATCCAGAAAGGCAAACATATGCGCCTTATTGCCAATGATATAAATGTTTTCCAGCGGGAACCGTGCCCAGACGCACAGCGCTGCCGCCCACAGCATCGTCAGCGCTGCGCACTTCCCGGACCCTTTCGGCGAAACCCGGCGATAGGCATCCATCACATCGATAATTTCGTTGCGCAGCCGCGGGAAATATCCCTGATGGTAGTAGTCCTGGAGCACAATTTGCCCGAACTGGCTCTCAGCATTCGTTTCCAGCAGCCGGTGCAAGGTCTGATCATACTCCTGCCGCACCTGCCGAATGTATTCTTTCCCCAGGCGCTGTTCTTCCGCCGGGAAAAAGAGCAATCCCCAGGGATCGCCGCCAGGGCAATCCGGGTAGTGCGTAAACGCGTAGCGGCGGAAATGCCGCTCTAATTCCCGACACCGACGCTTCTCACTCAGCAATCTGCCATTCGCATCAAACGCCCGCCGCTGCTGTCGCCACTGCCAGAGTGCCGGAGACAGCAGATTGGCAAGAAAATACGCCGGAATCAAAATTTCTTTGTTTACATCCAGTTCCAGCACGGTCAAACTGACCGCGCGCGAACGCAATTCGATGGGATCCTGAGCAGTAATGGTCGATCGCTGCTTTGCAACCGCTTGCATCACCGATCACTGCCTCCGACTTATTTCCACAATCACCAGCACCCACAGAATCACATTGGGAAGAAAGCTGAGATACCCAACGAGTGCAGAAAATGCATTCACCGCAAAAGTGCCAAATATGCCGTGCAGGTAGATATTCACGTAGGCGCTATACACCGCAATGGTCAATGACACCAATCCAACAGGCAATGCCCACGATTTCCGGAACATATATCCTATGACAAACGCCATCGCCGCAGGAATGGCAACAATTGTATCGATGTAGCCACTGAGCTCGAAAATCCGTATCTGCTCTTCCCCCATTGTTCCACCAACCAGTGCCCGTATGGGCGAGGTTGCGGGATCACCCAGAAAATGGACCAGATTCAAAATAAGATGCACGAACTGCCAGATTCCATAGTAGATGACCCAGTACTTCAAATGCCGGGACATTGCCGATCTCCCATTTTTCTCGTGCTTCTCCCGACGGGCATCCTTGCGCTTCAGTGCTCTGCTCACCGAAGCAGGATCGGCTGCACGACTATTGCATCCTCTGACCGGAGCATTACCCAATAGGACCCGGATGCAACAGATAGAACAGAAAGCGGGAAGATGTGCTCTCCAGCAGAAAGCTCTTTCCGGGTGATCTGCTCAATGCGTCGTCCCAGCGGATCCCACAATTCCAGTGCAACGCTCGCAGGTTTTTTCAGCGTCACACGAACCTGATATGTTCGCTCTCCATCCAGTGGAAGGATGTGCAAGGCTGGAGCATTCGACGCTCGCTGTTTTCCCACGCTGGATGGCACAGAGCGAAGCAACTCTAAGAAGGTCACAGAATGTGGTGCGACGGTAATGGCACTGCGGAAAGCGCCACTGCTAGACTGCAACGCCACGTTGTACGGATCACCACCATCATTGTTCGCCCACAGCGAATCTCCTTCGAGCCGGTGAACGATCATCTGAGCAAACGGCTGTCCGTTCCAATCCAGCATACAGCGTATGGAATCAGCTTCTGAGCTGTTCACAATAGCAACTACGACCGTGTCGCCGCTGGTAGATTGTGCGGCGGCTGCCGTGATATAGGGCAACGGTCGATCATATGCCTGTGCTTCCGGCGATTCCACCTGTGTCTGGAGTAGCCACTTCCCTTTCCACGGCTGAAATCCCTGAAACACGTATCCCATCGGGGCAATGCTGAAACTGGTCCAGTTGTTATACAATGCCAGCCAGACACCACCCAGTGCAAACTGCTCAGCAAACCAAACGGGGAAATCTTCTCCGGAATTGAGGATTCGTACAAAAAACTCTGCTGCCAGCACGGCTGCTTCTAAGGTTCGATTGATCTTCCAGTGCGCTTCGTCCAGAAAAATATTCCATTCGGTAATCGCCAATCCCAGCCGTTTCTCGATCCCCAGACTGTCGAGAATCTGCTGATTCCGACGAATGCGTCCATAGCTTGTCCCCCGCGTCCGCTGGTATGGAATCTGACGCCGATAGTCATACCGATCCACGGGGAACGGCGCACCATACTGGTGAGCGACCAGAAAGTCCATTTCCTGATAGATCATCCGCAGGCTATCGAGAGAGGCTATGGGCTTTTGCCCCTCAAAAGGGACAGTAACCGCTCCGATTTGAATCGGCACGCTGGAAGGTGCCTGGCGCATTGCTCGAGCAAAATCCAGAAATCCGGGGCGATTGTAGGTTGTATACTCTACCAGAAACCACGAACCCTGCGGCGGCGCAAATCCGTGGCGGTTATCGCCAAAGAAGAGTTTCCCGCTGAGCGAATCCAGTACAAACACCTTTGCATTGCCATCGTACGATTGCAAACTTTCCACCTGCCGCCATTTTTCAAACTGCCCCTGCTCAGCCGCTTCCTGGGTTGGCGCCCAGAAGACAACCACATTCTTCACCGGCGGGAATCGCAATTCATACACCTGATGATCACCGCCGCGGGCTTTAAAAACATCGCCTTTCTTCCCGATCGGATCTAAGTTGGGCGACGCCTCGTAATTTCCCCGCCGCTCCTCGGAACCACCGAAGAAGTATTTGTACGGATCCTCTGCTGTCCACGAGTAATACCACTGGTGTGGCTGGTTGATCTCATTCCCAATTTCAAAGAACCGCACGTTCAACGGTTCGGGAAATCCATCCTCCGCCCGTTTGCGTCCCCACTCACTGTCAGCCGGGCCATTGCAGTATTCCACCAGATCAGCCGCATCCTCCGGAGTGCCACTCCCAAAATTCACCGTCAGCGACAGTTCTGCACCGATTCTCCGACAAAAAGCGATAATCTCGGCAAGGGTAATTGCTCCTGCCCACGATTTCCGTCTTCCGGGGAGAATCATCTCGTGCCGTTTCCAGTCATACCCATCAGCATTGTTTCCTCCGGGAAAGCGCAATATCCGGATACCGATCTGCTGTGCAGCCGCAACAAAGGTATCGTTATGCACGGTACGATCAGCCGTTCGAGACTCGTTCGTAAGATTTGTGCCCCACAGCCGACCGTCAATTCGCCGCAGTACGGTATTTCCATCAATATAGATTCGGGCTTCCAGCAGCGGTTGCGCCGCAAGACTCACGACTGTCAGGCTCCACAGCAGCCATTGTAACCATTGTCTCATTCGTGTCGTCCTTTCCTTTTTTCACCCAAAACTTCCCTATAAGAACCGCTTTGACGCCTCAGGGATTAACTCCCCACTGCTTCCCCCTGTTTCCTACCCAACTTTCGACCGGAAAAGCAGAGCAGCAGCCGTCAGCGTTCCTATACTGATAGGCACCAGCGGAGCAACCAGATGCACGAGGAAGGCAGCCGATGGATGCTCCAGAAAGAGCACGCGGGTAGCAGTAATGGCATATTGCAGCGGGTTAATATCCGCAATCCAGCGAATTGCTGGATGGATATTGTCCAGCGGTGTCGCGAATCCACTCAGTAGCACTGCCGGCACCTGATAGGTAAAAGCCCCTAACAACCCCTGTTGTTGCGTCGAAGCTAAGGAAGAAACGAACAGACCCACGCCAACGATACTGAACAGGAATGGGACTAACGTCAGCAATAGCAGAACGGCGCTCTGGAAAGTCAGTGGTAATCCAAACAACACAGTAATGAGCACCATCATCAGCGATCCCTCAACGAATCCGAGCACAAATGGGGGAATAGCTTTCCCAATCAACACTTCATACGAAGTCAACGGTGAAACCAACAACTGCTCAAATGTTCCCAGCTCCCGTTCCCGGGCAATTGTCAGCGCTGTGATCATTAAAACAACCAGATTACTCAAAATCACAACCAGGGCAGGTAAGGCACTCCAGGTGGATAGCAAATTCGGATTGAACCACACACGGGTTACCAGTGAAGGAAAGCGCAGGGGCCGCCGGATCTGCGCCGGGGCAAACTGCCGGGCTACCCTGCTCACCATTTTCGCAATGTATCCCTGCAAAATCATTGCGGCATTTGCCCTTCTGCCATCCAGCAACAACTGAACGGTCTCCGGCATGCCAGCAAGAATTTTTCGACTAAAGTCTTTCTGAATGCGAATTCCTGCCAGAATACGCTGCTCAAGCAACGCCTGTTGCAATTGCTGATACGAAGCGTACAATTGCACCGATGCAATCGTTCCCTGCGCTCCCTGCAACCGGGCAATCAGGGAATGAACGACTGGTCCAAAATCTTCAGTATAAATTCCGACGCGAACATTTCGAACCTCGTATGTCACCGCATAGCTAAACACCAGCAATTGGATAATCGGTGGGAGAATTAACACGATACGGATGCGCTTCTCCCGCCAGATTGCGATGAACTCTTTGCGGATAAGGGATCCAATCTGGTGCCATCGCTGTTGCATTTTACGCTTCCACACTCATTGGCAGTTTCCGGACAGTAATGATCCAGAATAGCACACCCAGAATGGTAATAGCCGCAATGTCCATTCCCAGAACAGACCAGATATCACCGGCAAGGAACAGCGTTCGCAACCCTTCCACAAAGTAGCGGGGAGCAAAAAGGTAAGTAAACAATTGCAGAGCTCTGGGCATACTCTGAATGGCGAAAACCAATCCGGACAGGATAAAGGAGGGTAAAAATCCTACTACCAGCGCCGCCTGTGTTGCCAGAAACTGGTTTCGGGCTACCACTGAAATCATCATCCCCAACCCCAGAGCATAGAGAAGAAAAGCAGAAGACAGGCAGAGCAGTCCTCCCACTGATCCCCGAAAAGGAATTCCCATCCAACCAACCGCTACAACCGTCACCACACCCATCCCGATCAGTCCCAAGAGGAAATACGGTAAGAACTTACTTGCCAGAAACTCCGTCCGTGTCATTGGTGTTGTCAGGAGCGCTTCAATCGTTCCCCGTTCCCATTCTTTTGCAACCACCAGCGCAGTCAACATCGTCCCAATCAAGGTCATAATCACAGCGATGGATCCAGGGATGAGTGCAACAGTTGTCTGGACTCGTTCATTGAACCACACTCGAGGTTCCAGCACAAGGAGCGATGGAACCGTGCTTTTGTAGCGTTGCTGCCAGCGCCGAATCCACCACTGCCGCCAGGCAGCTTCCACGTACCCCCGAACCAATTCTGCTGTGTTGGCATCGATTCCCCGAATGATCAATTGTACCGCTGGATCGTATCCGGCATACAGGCGTCGCTGAAAATCAGCAGGGATAATCATCAACGCCAGCAGACGCCCGTCCAGCAGCAATGGCTCCAGGACGTGCCGATGCTGCGCAATGGTCACGGGGAAGGAACGGCTCCCTTCAAAAACACTCACTAAATCTCTGGATTCAGCCGAAGGCTGCTCCACGACAATGCCTATTGGCACCCTGGTCAAATCCAGCGAGATCCCGTAAGCAAACAGGAACAAAAGCATCAAAGGCAAAACAACCGCGATTAAAACGCCGCTTGGATCACGAAAAACATGCCGAAATTCCTTGACAATCAATCCACGAATCCGATAGAGCCGTTTTTTCCAGCCGCTCTCCGGCAACGGTTCGATGTGAGCACCCTGCTCCTTCATCGTTCTGCCTGCATTGCTGCAAAATGCTGTTGAACCAGCGCAATAAAAGCATCTTCCAGCGTAGGATCTGGCAACTGATCGCTCCGGACTGCATCCTTGATCTGCTCTGGTGAGCCCAGAGCAATGATTTTTCCACCATACATCAGGGCAATCCGATCGCAATACTCCGCTTCGTCCATATAATGCGTCGTGACAACGACGGACACTCCCGATTCCACCATCTGAAAGATGCGGAGCCAGAACTCTCGCCGCATCACTGGATCGACACCACTGGTCGGTTCATCCAGGAACACAATGGAAGGATCGTGGAGCACAGCGCACGCCATCGCCAACCGCTGTTGATACCCCCGGGGGACCATCGATGCCAGTGTATGAGCATAAGGTTGGAGCTGATATTCCCGTAAAGCTGCTTCTACCTTTGTCCGCAGCTTCTGGCGTGGAAGCCCATAAATACCGCCAAAAAATTCTAAATTCTGCTCAATGGTCAAATCACCGTACAAACTAAATTTTTGCGCCATATACCCAATGCGTGCCCGAGCGGCTGCCGGCGCCTTTAGCAGATCAACTCCTGCTACGGTTGCAACACCACTCGTTGGTTTCAATAATCCGCATAACATCTTGAAAGTTGTTGTTTTCCCGGCTCCATTTGGTCCCAGAATGCCAAAAATCTCTCCCCGCCGAACTTCGAACTCAATATGATCAACCGCCGTAAAAGTACCGAAACGTTTAGTAATGTCCCGGACCGATACAACAACCTCTTCGGCGTGACGGTGCTGTGATTGGCGTGCCGGCTCCAGGGGACGCACCGCTATTTGCTGCCGTTGCTCATTCCTCTCATATAATAATGCCAGAACGCCATCTTCCAGCCGGGGATTCCCCGGGATGATGGGCATACCCTGACGTTGCCATTGCTGGACAGAAGCGAGATCTCGAAGGACGAGGCGGATAAAGGATCCAGCCACAGTACTGTCGATGACCTGTGGATTTTCGATGGTTTGAAAAACAAATTTTCGCTTCTGAGTTTCGGGAACTTTAATCTGAAACACCTTTCCCTGAACTCGCTGAGCCAGCCGCTGTGGATGTCCCTGAAAAAGCAGTTGTCCTTCGGAAAGAAGGAGAATGTCATCGCAACGCTCCGCTTCATCCAGATAAGGTGTACTCCAGAGCACCGTCACTCCTGTTTCCTGTCGCAGTGTCTGGACCATTGACCAGAGTTCTCGCCGTGACAAAGGATCAACGCCCACCGTTGGTTCGTCCAGTAACAGGATTCTGGGTCTACTCAGCAATACGCACGCCAGTCCCAATTTCTGTTTCATTCCTCCCGACAGATTCCTTGCCAGCCGATGCTGAAACCTTTCCAGACCGGTCCAGCGGAGCAAGCGCGCAAATTCCGGTTCCCGCACTTTTCCCGGAATACCCCGCAAATCGGCATAGAGTCTCAAATTCTCCACCACTGTCAGTTCTTCGTACAAAGCGAAATGTTGCGGAAGATAGGCAATCCAGCCAGATTGTCGGATCAACGGATCAGCAGGATCCGTGTCGAAAATGCGAATCGTTCCTGTCGTGGGCGTCATCAGCCCCGCAAGGAGACGCAACAACGTTGTTTTGCCCGCACCATCAGGTCCCACCACCCCAACGACGATATCAGGATGAATCCGGGCTGATACGTCGCGAAGGGCAACACGGGCAAAATGGGGAAAGGCTTTGGTAACCGATTGAAGTTGGATAATCGGCGCTGTCTTCTTATGGTTCAGCATCTTGTCGCTCTGTTGATGCTGCTATGGGAATCACTACGGTTACCGGCATTCCCTGCCGCAACGACGCTGTGGCATCATCAACGATCACCCGGATCCGGTAGACCAGCGAAGTTCGTACCTCTTCCGTTTCCACGTTCTTCGGCGTAAACTCCGCCGTAGGCGAAATGTATCCCACTCTTCCCGGAAACTGACGTCCATCATCCGTCTGAACAGTGACCTGCATCCCTGGCCGCACATCGGGAAGAGAGCGTTCTGACACATACGCACGCACCCAGATTCCATCTGTTCGAGCAATGGCAAACACAGGACTTCCTGCCGGAACAAATTCGCCAGGTTCCCGAATCCGTGTGTGGACAATGCCAGTTATGGGTGAGACAAGCCGACTTTCCTGCAACTGCCGACGGGCTTCAGCCAGTTGCACTTTCGCCTGTTCTACCGCCGCCTGAGTCTTGCGTCGATCCTCCGGTCGTGCTCCCGCTGTGAGCAGGTCCAATCTCGCCTCCGCTGCCCGGGGCTGCGCTCTTGCCTGTTCATACGCTGCTTCCGCTCGTTCAAAAGCTTCCTCCGTGGTTGCATCTTCCGCTCGAAGATGCTGAGCCCGCACATAATGCCGCTTCGCTTCCCGAAGTGCAACTTCTGCCAACGCAAGCTGCGCTCTTGCCTGCTCAATTTCCTGCGGTCGTGCCCCCCGCTGCACTTTCTCCCACTCTGCCAGCCGCGCCGCCAGCAGCGCTTGTGCCTGCTGCACCCTATGCACAAAAGGGAGAGAATCCAGAACAGCCAGCACCTCTCCCCGAGACACAGAATCTCCTTCCTCCACAAAAATCGCTGCTAACCGTCCCGGGACTTCAAAACTGAGATATACGTCCCGCACTTCAACGCTTCCAGAAAGTCGGAGCATTCCCGCATCTTCGCCCTGCTGCTGCGCTCGATACCATAAAACAACGATCGCAATCAGCACCAAAACCCCAGCAATGCCAATCTTTGCAACTTTCCGCTTCCGCATCTCCTGCATCTCCCATTATTGCAATTTGCAAACATACAGCAAAAGCCTGGAATGGGCGAAAGCATACGAACAACGGTGCCTCCCTATATACAAAACCCTGCTTCTTACAGGCAGGAATGAGAATAAGGCAACAGGTGCGTGTTTCTCAGCCTGTGGCCACCGGCAACTTCTGAATCTTTATGTCATCCCCTTTGCAGGCATTCGTACCGCAACTTTGACATCCCTCTCCGGATTATACCCAAAGGTCTCTAAGACCTTCTGGGCCACCTTCCGCACCCCTTTCATACCCCAATTGGTTTCGACAAAGATCGCTGTTCCTTCGATCTGCGCTGGTCTTGTCAGCTCTGAAAAATCCCCAAAGTATGGTCGTTCCCTTCCCCGAATATCCAGGACCCGGTAGAACTCTGAACGATGCTGTTGGGCGATAAGCTCGCACAGCCTGACCAGAAACTCTTTCCACGACCGAACCGTATAGGTCTGACCCTGAAAAGAGAATGACCGCACTTTGGTTCCATAAGGAAGTACAGCAACTTGGGTCAGTGGAACAAGCGACGTTTTGGTAACAGGCGCTACCCTTCTTCTTCTGCTCGACTGACTATCCTGGGATTGTTGGTTTGTTTTCCCGCCCGGCGATGGTTTCGGCAAAATTAAGTCTTGCAAGAACTTTTCCACCGTAGTATGATCTGGCCGATACCCACAGAGTTTTTCCGTCACTTCTGACAGCAGCTCAACCAACCGGGGATCGGGCTCCTGAACAACTTTTCTCCACGCTTCAGGTAATGTCTGCTGAATACTGCGCTGCCGCTGCTGGCTATCATAAACTTCCTGTGCCCTCTTTACGGCTCTTCCCGTCAACACACTCTGCTTACCAAGAAACTCCTCGAATCGCGCTGCCACGCTCTGACTTGCCTGATTATACAGGTCAATTGTATAGAACTTTCGCTGCTCCCAATTCACCGGAAGCTGTGGCAAATAGAACCACCAACTCACTCCATTGGTCAATATCGCCAGTGGTATTCCTTCTGCAAACGCATATCGCAGCAACTGTTCCTGGTGCCGCTCCAGGTCTTCTCCGATCTTTTTGACTTCAAGAAAGACTTTCGGCTTTCCATTGAGCTTCAACGCATAGTCAACTTTGCCCTTCCGCACCGTATACTCGGGAAATACTTCTTCAACATCCCACGTACTCCATCCCAGGCTTGCCAGAATCGGCAAAATAATCGCCTGCTTGGTTGCCGCTTCATCAAACTGCCGAAGTTGATCCTTACTGTATCGCTTCTTCAGTTCCTGCAGAAAGCGTTCTACCCCTGCCGCTGCTTCGCTCTGCATTTCCGCTATCTCCTCATTTGATCCATAATCGCAAAAATACCAAAAGAGCTCCCTAAAGGAGTCTCCTTCCTTGGATTTACCCAGACATCCTATGCAGGTCTTTTCGACTTTGCAAATCCCACATTCTTCTGCAAATCCCACATTTTTTGATCAAATTTCACACAGCAACTGCCGCATCTTCGACACAAATTCCGACAACTTCTCTCTGAAATCTCCCGCTTCGTGCTGATTATCCTGCCGTCCCCACCCGGCGTGGTTGATGTCGTTGCGGTACTCAGCGATCTGTGACCATAATTTCCGGAGGGCTGTTAAATCAAGATCGTAAGAACGTCCGGCAAGCAACTCATCGGATCGCTCGCACTTATGAGCATTCAAAATACATTCCGCATCGTCCCGATAGGCTTTGTCATCGAGCTTATCCGGCTGCTGGAGCACTCGATCAATAACGGCATTGACCATTGCCTCCCGCAGAATCGTGAGCCCCTGCTGAATCAATCCTCGATCAGCACACCATTGCGCCACTTCGATATGGGTGCACACCTCGTCACCCAGGTCCATCTTCGTGAAACGATCCTGGATTCTGCCAAACAGCGGCTTGAATGGAGGAAGGAGCTCCAGCTCTTGCTTTGCTTTCGGGAGTATTGTTGCAACTTTCTCCACCACTGGCCGAATCTGTGGACCGCGGCACGTCACAACCGCTTCTGAAAATGCTGCTAATGCTTTGGTTAACCCCCGTATTTTCCCTCCCAATTGTCCCTGCGTCGCCGCTACCCAGGATTTCAACTGTTCTATGCTCAGCTCTCTAATCATTGCAGCATTTCCTGTCTGCAAAAACTGCTCGATCGCGATGGTCCAATCAAGCAAGCTGACCAATATCGTCAAATCAAAAATCGGGACAATGCGCCTTTCCACAGGCATTTGGGCAACTTCTCCCGGCGCTCCCAATGCTTCCATTGCGCCATAAAGAATACGCTCGATCTGCACATTCTCTTTCAAAAACCGGCTGTAGTGCAGCGCCACTACCATCAACATTGGAAGATAGCGGAAACTGTGTGTGATATCCAGAACAACCCGGTCATCGCGTTCAACCGCAGCCTCAATAGCCTCAAAAATCTCCCAGATTTCCTCCTCCCTCTCGCCCTTCGGCACACACCGACTTTTGACAGCAATCCTTCCACCGTACTGCTGCTGAAGCTCCTGCAGCCGCTCCCGAAGTCCTTTCTCAAAATTTGCCTCTTCAAAGTGGCGCTGACTCACCCAGTTCCGCTTCCGCGCCTCATCGGTCAGAAAAACCACCAGCGTGATGCCTTCGTCGCTGTATTGCTCAGCAAAAATTCGCAGGAGAGCTTCCTGAACAAACGGCGTTGGCTCCTGGAGCAAGCCTTCGTACTGGTACCGGATCTCGTGATACCTTGTGTTTCCCAAGAAGCTGAGAAGCTTTATCCCATCGTTCTGCTCCTTTGTTGATGAAACTTACAGCTCACTCTTTCCTGATTTGCATTGCTGTTGCCTCGTTTCGGAATTTTTCTCCCTGCAAATTACAAAAAATTTGCGATTTACCGAATTGGCGTCGAGTGCAGCACCGCATTGATCACTGTTGTTCCGCAGCGCCAAAGGTCCGGATGATCCAGTGGCGCAACTGGTCGCGAACCCGGCGGAAAGCGGCAAGGCGGTCGAGCTCACTGCCGCGAACACTGGCGGGATCTTCAAAGGAGTGATGGAGAAAGTGCCGCGCGCCGGGGAACCAGGGACACTGTTCCTTTGCGCGATCGCACACCGTTACGACAAGATCGAATGAAAGATTACGGAATTCTTCGACACTTTTCGACCGATGGTTTGAAATATCAATCCCGATTTCCGCCATCACCCGTACAGCCAGCGGATGCACCGACGTGGGTTCTGTTCCGGCACTCAAAACCTCGTAGCGATCTCCGAACAGCGCCCGCAGCAGTCCCTCTGCCATCTGCGAACGCGCCGAATTGTGCGTACAGAGAAAAAGCACTCGCTGCTTCTGCATCATCCGCACAGCATTGCTATCCTACTTTTTCTCTGCAACGGAATCCTCCCTCGTTCCATTGTGACCTTCGGGTTCAATCTATGCACGCTTCCTGATCCGGCGAATTTTCTCCACCACCTATCCCTTTCTGACCACTTTTTCACCATTTTCGCCTCTCCTGCGCCGTGGCATATCAATTGCATTACTGCCAGCGGGTTCAACGAATGGGCGTGCAGGATGCTGATTCAATACTTTTTGTTCAAACATCGGATTCCGCTCTATCAACGGGCGCTGGACACATACGTATTGCGACAATCAACCATCGCTCGAAACATCGCAAATGTCACAACGCCTCGCTATCGACCGCAACGGGTGCGGTTTGAAGAAGAACTTCGCAAGGTGAAGGAATTGATTCCCGGAAAACGCACCCACATTCGCCACTTCCCGGTGGGTAGTGCAGCACAGGGACAGATCTTGCCAGAGCGTGGCGACCGCCCCATCCCACGCCCGGAGGTCTTCTTCTCTGGCGATGCGCACGTCAACATTGACAAAGAAATGGCTGAATTAGCCACAAACCAGATCCGTTTCCGGCTGGTTTCTCGACTAACGCAGCGATACTTTCGAGGACTGAGCACTGTAATTCGTGGAACGGTACGGTAACAACAGAGCGGGAAGAAAAAATGGAAAACATCTTTTCGATCTTTCATATTTCGGGACAAGGGCTCTCAGTTCAGCGACTGCGGCTCAAAACGGTTGCGAAAAACATTGCGAACGCAGAGGTAACGAAAACACAAAACGGCGGACCATATCGGCGAGAGGTTGTCATCGTGCGTGCAATTGAACCTCAGCCATTTGTGGAACATCTGAAAACCCAGATTGCTCTGGTCACCTCACGATCCGGGCATTTCAACGACTTCTGGACGCAACAGCGCGATCAGCAAGCAGATTTAACACTCCGTGCCCGCATTGCAAAAGACGCCACCCCACCCCGACTGGTATACGACCCAACGCACCCAGACGCTAACGCTGAGGGATATGTTGCGTATCCCAACGTGAACATTGTTACCGAGATGGTGGAAATGATTGCGGCTGAACGCGGGTTTCAGGCAAACACCGCAGTGCTAACGGCAACGAAAAACATTGCACGTGAAGCAATAGAAATCTAAGGGGCATCCAGATGGAAATTCAAAAACTCCACATTTATCGTCCTACAAACTTGCCGACCCGCAGCCAGAAAGAAGAAGCGATTAGCAACAAAGTCTTTGCTTCTTCCCCCTCATCCGACGAAGAGCTGATTGTTGCCCGGCCAATTACGGTGGAGCGTCCCAGCAGCTTATTGAGCCCTGAAGAACAACAATTTTTCCTGCAGCAATTTCCCTCGATGCAGCAATTTCTGCAAGAATATTTTGCTTTCGACCAGAATGGCAATCTCAAGCCTATTGATCCCGGTATAGGAACGCTGGTGGATGTTCGACTATAGGTGGATAGAGCAATGACGATCGCTGAGATCTTAGCACAACAGCAATATTTACCGGCTATTCAGCAGCGCACGCAGCAGCAATCAACAGCGCCTGAGGGGCAAACCTTTGCAGCAACCCTGAAGGAATTTCTTTCCGATGTTAACACGCTTCAGAAAACAGCCGCACAGCAAGCCGAAAAATTCATTGCCGGAGAACCGGTACGACTGCACGATGTGATGATTGCTGCCGAAAAGGCGAAGGTCAGCCTGGATCTTTTGTTAGAGATCCGTAACCGTGCTATCGATCTGTATCGTGAAATCATCCGAATTCAGGTGTAACCACGGTAGCATTCAATGCCCAACGCTCTACAACAAATCTGGAAGCAAGTGCGGGACTTCTGGACCCGCCTTACTGGATTGCAAAAAACGCTGCTCATCATTGTGGCTACTGCCACGCTTGGCGGATTGCTCTGGCTGTTTCTGTCTGCTCCCCAACCTCAGATGGCGGTGCTCTTTACGGATCTTTCAGCCACTGATGCAGCAAAGATCATCGAAAAACTGGAGGAGAAACAGATTCCTTACGAACTGGAAGATGATGGCAAGACCATCCTGGTACCCCGCAACGAGCTTTACAAACTGCGGTTGGAGTTGGCACAGGAAGGACTTCCGGAAAGCAGTACGGTTGGGTATGAAATTTTCGACAAAACCAATCTGGGAATGTCGGAGTTTGTCCAGAAGCTGAACTACCGCCGGGCACTGGAAGGCGAACTGGCACGCACCATTGCCAGCCTGGATGAAGTAGAAAAAGCACGGGTTCATCTGGTCATCCCTGAACGTCGCCTCTTTGAAGCGCAGCAAGAAGAGCCCACAGCTTCCGTCGTTGTGAAACTAAAACCGAATCGCTCTCTCCGCCAGCGCTCTGTTGAAGCCATCCAGTTTCTGGTTGCCAGCAGTGTTGAAGGACTCAGTCCTGACAACGTAACTGTCATCGACAACCGTGGACGCGTGTTATCCGAAACTGCCGACCAGCAGGGTTTCGGCGGACTCACCGCTTCTCAGTACGAAATCAAAGAAAAAGTCGACAATTATCTCACCCGGAAGGTGCAATCTCTGCTGGATCAGGTTCTGGGCGTTGGCAACGCTGTGGTGCAGGTAAATGCTGAGCTGGACTTTACGCAAACTGAAGAGACGGTCGAACGCTACGACCCTGCCGGACAGGTGGTTCGCAGTGAACAAACGATCAGTGAACAGAGTCAATCGCAGGATTCATTGAACTATCCCGCCGTGAACAGTCAGTCAGCCCGGACCAACACGATCACCAACTATGAAATCTCAAAAGAAATTCGCCGAATTATTGGAGAAGTCGGGCGCATCAAACGCCTCACCGTTTCAGCATTGATCAATGGGAAACCGCAAACTCAAACTCTGGATGATGGAACTCAAGTGGTCGAATATGTTCCACGCTCAGAAGAAGAATTACAGCAGTTGGAGCAAATTATTCGCAACGCTGTTGGTTTTGATCCCAATCGGAATGACCGAATCTCCGTCGTGAGCGTTGAATTTGAAACGATGAAAGAAGCGCCTCCTGCGGCAGCACCGATGGCACCGGAAGAAATCGCTGAAAAAGTACTCCTTATCCTGATGATGCTGTTAGCACTATTTGCCGTCTGGCGTTTTCTCCACTCTCCCGTTGTGAAGAAACGACTGGAGGTATTGATGCTGCCAACGGATATTGAAAAACAGCGAATGGAGCTGATGAAGGCACTGGCAGAACGGCAAAAGGCACTGCTGGAAACCTTGAGTCGGGAATTAGAAGTTCCGGCGCTGCCGGGACCAGAAGAACGCCCAGAACTGCTGGAAATGGTTGAACAAATCGAACAAACGCCAGAAGAATTGTTACGACAAGAAATGCACAAACAGGTACAAAAATTCCTGACGGAACAACCGGAAGAAGCAGCGCGGCTATTGCGATCGATGCTCCGGAAAGGAAAGTAGCACAACGCACTATCTCCAGTGCACCGGTAAGGAATTTTCAATTTCAAATTTGGCAACTTCGTCATACCTCAGAGAACTGGTAAACAACCGGGTGATATAGCAGATGCCAACTATTGGCGAAACCATCACATATCAGGAACTGACCGAACGACAAAAAGTCGCCATTTTGCTGATGACTTTAGACATTGAAACCGCAGCGAAAATTTTTCACCATCTGGATCCACAAGATGTTGAAGCCATCGCGGTAGAAATTGCCAACCTGCAGGGGGTTCGGGCAGAAGTGATTGACCAGGTCGTTGAGGAATTTTATCAATTGATGACTGCCCAGCGATTCTACATCGAGGGCGGCTTAGAATACGCACAAATGCTGTTGGAAAAAACCTTTGGTCCTGAGCGAGCGCGAGAAATCATCGAGAAAATTCGGGCGCTGACTACTATTCGGGGCTTTGACATTTTGAAAGAAGCGGACCCAGTACAAATTGCCAGCTTCCTCAGCAAAGAACATCCTCAAATTGTTGCACTCATCCTTTCTCACCTCCCCGCTGATCAGACGGCTGCCATTCTGGAGGAATTCGACGACGAGTTCCGCGCCGACGTCATTATGCGCATTGCTACGATGGGGAAGGTTTCCCCTCATTTGATCGAGCAAATCGAGCAGGTGGTCGAACGAGTTGCTGAAGCGACACTGTCGCAAAGTGCAGCGGTCCAGGGTGGCTCGGAAGTTGTTGCCAGCATTCTCAATCGGATGAGCTCTTCGCAAACCAAAATGATTATGGATTACATCGCCTCTAAAAACCCTCAACTGGCGGACGAAATCAGCAAGAAAATGTTCCTGTTTGAAGACATCGTGCTCATTGACGATCGGGGTGTTCAACGCATTCTTCGAGAAGTGGACAAGAAGGATCTGGCACTGGCACTCAAAGTTGCCACCGACAAAGTCAAAGACAAAATCTTCAAGAATATGTCAGAGCGGGCGGCGCAAACGATCAAGGAAGAGCTGGAGTTTATGGGTCCAGTCCGCCTCAAAGATGTGGAAGCAGCACAAGCCCGAATCGTTGAAATCATCAAACAATTAGAAGAGCGTGAAGAGATTACCATCAGCGGTCGCGGTGGTGCTGAAGAAGTGTTCGTCTAAACAGCAATGGACTTATGCCAGTTCGAGTTCGAGTACCGGTCAAAATCCGAAACATCACGATCTATCGGGAAGAAGTAGCACCAGAAACAGTGCCCTACGAATTTGAATCCTTCGATCAAGAGCCGGAAGAGCCAGCAGGTGCTTCTTCGGAAACCCCTGCCGAGCCAGCCACGGTGACTTTAACAGAAGAAGAACTAAAGGCGCAACTCAAAGCGGCATACGACCAGGGATTTAATGATGGGCGCGAAGTTGCCAGTCGCACATTTCAGCGAGAGTTACAGGCAGCAGAAGAACACATTCGTTCTGTCGACCAGCTTCTTCTTTCCATCCAACAGCAATTCCAGAAGCTCCAATCCGAACTGGAAAAAGCTGTCGCAGATTTGGCTATAGCCATTGCAGAAACCATTTTGCAGGAAAAATTGCAGGAAGAACAGATCCAGCTCATCATTCGACAAATCCAGGCAGTTTTCCGCGAATTTCCTGTCTTCGAAGAGCTTACGATCCGACTCAATCCTCAGGACATCGAGGCATTGCAGCAGGCGCAGTCGCAACTTTTTGCTCCGGGGGAAGTGCGGAACATCACGTTGATTCCTGATGAGCGCATCGAACGTGGCGGCTGCATTATTGAAACTCCGCTGGGTGCCATCGACGCACAGCTTTCCACACAATTAGCGCAAATCCGGCAGCGACTGCAACAGGCAGCAACAACTTAAGAGGAGCTGCGATGAACCGTTCTTCATCATCGCCGCCGGAATTTAATGCCAAGGCAGTAGTCCAGAAATATCGCGCTTTCCTCCCAACGGGACCTGCTTTTCGCGCCGTCGGCAAAGTCACCAAAGTTGTGGGATTAGTCCTTGAAAGCGAAGGACCTCCTGCTTCCATCGGAGAAGTGTGCATTCTGACTGATAAATCCGGCAAAGAAATCGGCAAAGCAGAAGTTGTTGGGTTCCAGGACAATCGCATTCTCTCGATGGTTCTGGGCGATACAACAGAAATTGCGCCGGAGACCAAAATTGCAGCCACGGGAACAAAGCTGCAGGTCGGCGTTGGCGAGGGATTGCTGGGACGTATCCTGAATGGCTTAGGAGAGCCAATGGACGGAAAACCAATGCCTCCCATAGAAGCCTACCGCAGTATCTATGCTCCTCCCCCCAACCCCATTCTTCGGCAGCGAATCCGGTATCCTTTTGCCACGGGCATTAAAGCCATTGACGGTTTGCTCACCCTGGGCAAAGGGCAACGGGTAGGGATTTTCTCCGGCTCTGGCGTGGGGAAATCGGTGCTGATGGGAATGATCGCTCGCAATGCAGCCGCAGATGTCAACG
>JALWUI010000101.1 GCA_027082775.1 Candidatus Kapaibacterium sp. | reverse complement strand
GTGTACCGCCTGCGGAAAGCACCGCCATTTCGCCGCCGCCGCGTGCTGCTCAAACCGCAGATCGGCGTTGCAATGGGGCTGGCGTGGACCAGCTTCGGCGGAGACATTTTGCCCGTTGAAGTGATTATGATGCCCGGCAAGGAACGGTTGCTGTTGACTGGGAAGCTGGGTGAAGTGATGAAAGAATCGGCGCAGGCGGCGCTGTCGTTTGTGCGAGCAAATGCGAAGCGATTGGGAGTGCCGGAGCAGTTTGCAGAAAATACGGATATCCATATTCACGTGCCGGAAGGGGCGATTCCCAAGGATGGTCCATCGGCGGGCATTACGATAGCCGTCGCTCTTATTTCCGCAGCAGCTCAGAAGCCGGTGCGTGGTGATGTCGCAATGACAGGAGAAATTACGTTGCGGGGGGCAATCTTGCCCATCGGTGGACTGACGGAGAAACTCGTTGCTGCCAAACGGGCGAAGATGTCGACCGTTCTCCTGCCCGCTGATAACGTCCCCGATCTGGAGAAAATTCCAGATCGAGTGAAAGAAGGACTGGAAATTGTGCCAGTGAGGCATCTGTTTGACGCAATGCCGCACGTATTTCCGAAGACCTGAGCGAGGAAAGAAGTAAAGAATGGCAGGACCCGATCGGAACACAGGGATGAACATCGCTGCGCGCTTGGTCGGCGTCTATCTTGCGATCTTTTTAGCCGGGAGGGTTCCTCTTGGTGCACAGCCGACGGATTTTACGCCGCCGTCCGGGACGGAATTCGTTGGCGGCGATGAAATCCTGTGGCAGTGGAACGCAGCGCCGGGATGGACAGTGACGGTATTGTACCGAACGGATCAGATGAGCGATTGGGATACGATCGCTACCGATGTGGCAACCGCTTCTTTCCAGTGGACTATCCCCTTCTGGAAGCAGGTGGATTCCGTCTTTGTTCGCTTTGTTGCAACGGCGCTGCAACCTCCCGTTTTGCTTTTTGAATTGCCGAATGCACACGCGGCGGAAATTCGCACCGTGCGATTTTCACCTTCCGGGCGTTATGTGTTGAGTGCAGGTAAAGATGCACGGGCGAAAATCTGGGACGTCAAAACGCGGCAGGTGGTTGCTACCATTCCAGCAGATTTGCAACAGTTGTGGCAAAGTACCGAGCCAACGGCTTTTCAGGGGGAATTCTGGCACTCTCCCGATACGGTACTGTTAACAGTTGGCAGGCAGTTGGTGCGATGGTTGCCGTTTGAGGGGAAATGGGAATTTGTTCCAATGATCGGCGTTGCATTGCCCGATGATGATTTCATTCGGGCCATAGCGATCTGGCAAGATCAACTGGTATTCGGTACGGATGATGGAGTACTGGTGTGGCTGCGGCTTGTGAACGGGATGATGGTGCAGGCTAAAGTGCTGCAACAGTTTACACCGCCGCGTATCTATGATGTTGCCTGGGCACCCGATGGGAACAGCATCTTCGCTGTGGGTAGTGATGGGAAACTCCATCAGTATTTCCTGCCGGGTCTTGATCCGCAGGTTTATGCCGGGGAACACGGCAGGGATGGGGGATCGAAAGTGATCTGGTCGTGTGATGTTTCGCCCGATTACCGATGGACACTCACCGGTGGTGTGGATCGCCGTTGCCAGCGATGGTCTGTTACGCAGCGGCAGGTGGTGGAAACATTGCCCCCGGCGCAAAGCCACGTTCGTGTTGTGCGCTGGGCGCCGCATCGCCAGGAATTCTTTGCTGCTGGATTGGATGGGAAACTGCGGCAATGGTGGCTGGCTGGTGATATTTCACAGCCGGTTCTCTGGCAGCCGATCGATCATCAGGCGCCGATTATAACAGCCGAATACGCACCATCGGGCGATACACTGGCAACAGCCGGCAGGCAGGATTTTACCATTCGCTTCTGGCGCAATGGGAGTGTGGCACAGTGGGATACGGTGCTACGGTATTCCTATCGGCTGCCGCTCTGCGTTTCGCTGCCCGTGCTGTACACAGTGCCGGAGCGAAATGAAAGGATTCCAGTGGTATTGCATTGTCCGCCAGTTGAGTATCGAGAAGGGGATAGCGTCCGGGTACAGTTGATAATGCCTTCGGCACTGCTGTATCCGTATAGCAGCACTTTTAATGCGGAAATTCGCTATGGGTATCCGCAGGATACCATTCTGTTTGCTTTTGATCCTTCGCAATTAGTGGCAACAGATACCATCGGATGGCTTCGGGTGCGAGTGCTTCACGGACCACCCAGCGGGGATTCACTGATTGTTCGCAGCGTGCAGGCGCGAGACTATCGAGATCGCTCGAAAAACGGTTTTGTGGTGTTGCAGGATACCTGTCGCCTGCTGGACTCCGTAGCGTTTGTGTCCGGCACGGTTCGCCTGCGTATTACGCCCGTTGGTGAAGGCATTCAGTATCGTTTTGTCATTCCCTACGATACTCCATACCGATTGCTGTTGTTTGATAGTCGGGGATCGCTGGTGCAGCTTGTGGCGATGGGGAATGCTGCGACGGTAGATGAAAAAACGGTTTCTTTTCGTCATATCCCTCCGGGATGGTACTGGATCGTCCTTCGAACTTCCTATCAGACTGTTGTGCGGCCAGTACAGTGGATGCCGTAGGTGGTACAAAGGGTGTATAGGGGACGATCAATGCGTCGTCCCGCTCGATTATGTGAGGAAGGTCAGTGTCACAAAATAGGAGTTTCAACCAATGCCAACGTATGAGTACGTATGCAAAACGTGCGGGAAAGTTTTTGAATACTTCCAGCCCATCACCGCACAACCGCTCAAGCGGTGTCCGGTGGAGATTTGTGAAATGCCAGCAAAGGGGCAGGGGGAAGTAGAGCGAAAGATCAGCGGAGGTGTTGGGCTCATCTTCAAAGGCGATGGGTTCTACATCACCGACTACGTGCGTAAATCTCAGGATGGCAAAGGGAAGGTGCAGGAGAAGTCGGAAGGTGGGAAGCAAGGAGATAATACTCATACGGAAGGAGCTAAACGAGCAACCCCATCGGAAAAGCCGGAGTAAGGAAAACCACAGTTAACCGTTAATAGGACAGTACTGGGGTTTACAGGTGGCAGTTGTAGAACATACCTTGTTTGTAAATGGGTGATACGCAGTTTCAGCATAAGCCTGTTTTGACATTGGAGCGTTTGAAAGATGAAGCAGTCCGGTTTGCGGAGCTGGAATCTCAAAGGAAAGAACCTTCATTGTTCGGAATTACGGATGGAAAAGCAATAGGTACGTATTTCGAGCAGAGATTTCGAGAATATTTGCGAAGTCGCTATGAATTTCAGGAAGGAAGTTCATCGGCAGGCATAGATTTTCCTGAATTGTCTGTGGACATCAAAGTTACCAGTATTCGGCAGCCACAATCATCATCACCATTTCGCTCTGCACGACAGAAGGTGTATGGATTGGGGTATTCTTTGTTGATCTTCGTGTACGATAAACAAGATGATGTAGCAACAAAGACTGCTGTTTTACAAATCGTGCATGTGTTGTTTGTTGACAAGGAACGCACTGGAGATTTTCAGACCACCACAGGTTTGTTACAGATTTTGCAAAATCAGGGGAATGAAGATGACATTGTTGCTTTTCTTGAGGAACGGAGATTGCCGGTAGATGAGATCGGGGCTGCCGCACTGGCACAAGAGATTCTTCGGAATCCGCCCAAGGTGGGATACTTGACTGTCTCCAACGCTTTACAATGGCGTTTGCAGTATCGCCGAGTTATAGAGACAGCGGGGAGCGTTGAAGGAGTAGAGAGATTACGGTGATGCCAAAACGAAGCCGTCGGATAATCGAGTTTGGGGATTTCCAGACCCCTTTGGAATTAGCACGTGATATTTGCTCAGTGCTTTGCCGCTCTGAGATCCGGCCCGCGTCTGTATTGGAACCTACGTGTGGTACAGGAGCTTTCGTACAGGCAGCGCTGGAAACGTTTCCGACGCTACAGGTAGCGATAGGGTATGACGTGAATAATGTTTATGTTCAGCAGGCGCGCCAGCGAGTGAGTTCACTGGATGTGAAAGGTGTCAACGTCAGCATTCGCCAAGGAAATTTTTTTGAGATCGATTGGACACAGGTTCTTGCAGAGCTTCCAGATCCCATTCTCATAGTGGGTAATCCACCGTGGGTAACGAATGCGAAGTTGGGGAGTATTGGGGAAACAAGCAATGTGCCGCAGAAGGCTAATGTTGATCAGCTCCGGGGGATTGAAGCTATTACTGGTAGAAGCAATTTTGACATTTCCGAGTGGATGCTGCGACAGAACCTTCAGTGGTTGGCGCCGCGTTCAGGTACTCTGGCAGTACTGTGTAAAACAACTGTGGCGCGCAAGGTCTTGAAGTATGCCTGGAAAGAAAATTTGGGGATACAAGAGGCAAAGATTTTTCGTGTTGATGCTCTCCGTTATTTTGGAGCAGCAGTAGATGCTTGCTTGTTGGTAATTCGGCTCCATCCATCATCGACAGCTACGGAATGTCACGTTTTTCCAGCTTTGGAATCGAAGCATCCAGAAGCTGTGTGGGGATGGCGTGGTCGCAGAGTTGTTTCAAATACTCATGCCTACGATCGTTGGAAACACCTGATTTCCGATGAGTTTCAAGGATGGCGCTCAGGGATTAAACACGATGCAGCGAATGTTCTGGAGTTGGTTCAGATCAATGGACGATTTGTGAACGGATTTGGAATAGAGGTTGATGTAGAGGAATCCGTCGTGTTTCCCTTGTTGAAAGGTTCAGATTTGATTTCGCAGTCTGCTCCTCATCGCTGGTTGATCGTGCCACAGAAAGCCGTTGGGGAAGATACTCACCGCTTGCAGCAGCACTTTCCAAAGACCTGGCAATATTTGCTTCAATATGCATCGCTGTTAGACCGGCGCAAAAGTGCAGTATATCGAGGACGTCCACGCTTTGCAATCTTTGGCGTCGGTGCTTATTCCTTTGCTCCGTGGAAGGTGGGAATAGCAGGATTCAGTAAGCAGTTGCAGTTTGTACCCATTGCTCCAGTTGACCGCAAACCTGTTGTGCTGGATGATACGAGTTACTTTTTTCCTTGTGCTTCTCAGGAAGAAAGCACCGTATTATTGCGTTTGCTGCATTCTCCGCCTGCTCAGGAATTGTTTTCAGCTCTGATTTTCTGGGATGCAAAGCGTCCGATTACTGCCAACGTTTTGAATTCCCTGGATCTCCTTGCTGTGGCTCGTGAAGTGGGAAATGAGCTTGATTCGATACATCTGCTGTTGCGACGTGCTCGCAGCAAGTCACACTCTTTTCAGCTTCCGCTTTTTGATGTTGTGAATCGGACAGCGCAGCAGGAGGATTAGCGGATAAGCTCAAGGACAATGGTGAGGAGCAGGCCGATCGTGCCGCCCACAAGCGTTCCGTTGATCCGGATGAACTGGAGGTCTCGTCCGGTGTAGAGTTCGATTCGGCGGACAAATTCCTGATCATCCCACCGTTCGACGACCGATACGATAAAGGTGCGAAGCGAAGAGCGGTGCTGCGTGATGAAATCCTGGAGCATTTCAGTCAGGGCTTTGTTCATAGCGGTGTTGACCGGATCCTGCTGCCGGAGGAACTGAATGACGGAATGGAGGAGCGTCTGTACTGCTGCTTCCAGTTTCTCCGGTGATTGCTCCACAAATTGGTACAGGGCTGCATTGAGCTGCTGACTGATGTTCTGGATCATTGACTGCGCTTCCGGGTGTTCCAGAAGCTGGGAGAGGAGCGATCGAAGTTTTTCCTGATACACTTCTGATTCCTGAAGCTGGGTCGCAAGATCCAGAAGAAATTTTTCGATTTGCTTGCGTAACGGGTGGTGCGGATCATTGCGAACTTCTGCGATGAAACGCTCCAGCAGTTCCGTCAAATACTGGGCAACGTTGTTGCGGAAAGGGCGAGGAATGTACCACGGAATGCGCGACAGCAGAAATTCGTAGATCATCTGCCGATTCGCCTTCAGCCACGTTTCACCGTAGCTCAAAAGTTCGTTCAGCAGCAGCGTGTGCAATTGCTGTTCAACGAGAAAGGCAAGCAATTTCCCGGTCCATCGACTTATGTTCCACGCTGGAAGGAGCGATCGGAAGTGGTGGAGTAACTGCTCCATCCACCGTTCTTTGTCCAGATGCTGAAGAAGTCGCTGGACGAAAGTCGTTGCGTACTGCTGAATTGCTGGCTGTGTCTGTTCCAGCAGATTTGCGATGGTATTCAGCAGGTTGAGTTGCTGGAGACGTTGGCGGAGGAGGGCTGGTTCGAGGAAGTTGTTTTCGAGAAAGATGCCCAGACTTTCTGCCAGTTGCCGCTTCTTTGCCGGCAGAATCGCCGTGTGAGGAATGGGCAGTCCCAGCGGGTGGCGGAATAGAGCGGTGACGGCAAACCAATCTGCCAGTGCACCAACGGTTGCTGCTTCGGCAAAGCCGCGAAGAAAGCGCATCCAGGGATAGAGTGGTTCCAGCAATGTAGCGAAGACTGCCAGGCTAAAGACGGTAAGAAGCAGCAGGGTCGCAACCGTCCAGATTCGTCGATATTGGTTCCAGAGTTGCTGCTCTTCGGCTGTGAGCGGACGTTCTGCCATTGGTGTTCCAATCGTGTTGCATTCCTCCGATAATTGCTGCCGGGAAAGGCGTTTACGACACCATTTGCCGGAACATTTGCACCAGGAGTGCCGGGATGGCAATGACCAGCAGTTTGAGTGCATACACAATAATGCCGTAGACGATTCCCCGTCCTCTGGAATACCCCAGAAGACCGGAGGTTGCCACGCCAGCAGCGATGTACGACCAGATGCTGAACAATTCCACCTGGTTCAGCAGGCTGAACGTTAAGGGAGAAAGCCGGGTAATATCAGAAGTAAACAGGAGAAGCGATGTCCCGTAGCGGAGCGATCCAGCAAAGTACATTGTGATAGCATTCAGAATGCCGCCGATGAAGGTGATGCTCTGGGCAAAGCCTACGAAATTTGCAATGAGCAGAAATGGTGGCATCTCAGCCGTTGTCAGACGATAGAGAATCCAGAAGACCACCGCGGGTAAAAAGATACCCAGCACGCCTGAGACAACTCCCTGGAAAGTGGCACTGGTGAGCGAAAAAGTGGAAAGTCGTTCCCAGGTTTGATCGATCATTTCCTCCACCTGGTCTTCCGGTAAATAATTTGTGACCGCTTCAATCGAGCGCTTTGCCTGCTGAAAAACTTCGTTTAAAATATCCGGATTGGAGGTCATCACATAAGAGGTCAGAATGGACAGGAGCACATTTAACAGGATGCCCACCATAATCGGGTAGACGCGAGGCTGAAAGTAGAAGCGTCCTAATTGGTAGGGAGCAGTGAGAATGGTGAAAAAGCCCTGATACCACGGCATATCAGAAGGAGGTGGCGTGAAAGAAACGTTTGATGCGCCACTGGATTCGTGTAAAGGCTGATCTTCCATTGCGCTATCCTGCGTTGTTTTCGATTACATCGTTCGTCGGTATTGTCCACCGACCTGATATAGGGCATGGGTAATTTGCCCTAAGGAAGCAACTTTGCTGACTTCCATCAGTTGCTCGAAGATATTACGATGCTGGACAGCCGCTTGTTTCAGCTCCTCCAGTTTTTTCGGTGCAATAGCTGCATTGCGGTGCTGGAACGCGCGAAGATTCGCAATTTGTTGTTCTTTTTCCTCTTTCGTCGCACGTACCACCCGATCGGGAATCTGGTAAGGAGATCCTTCTTTGCTGAGAAATGTGTTGACGCCGATGATTGGCAACTTGCCGCTGTTTTTCAACTGTTCGTAGTACAGGGATTCCTCCTGAATCTTGCTCCGCTGGTACATCAACTCCATTGCGCCCAGGACACCGCCGCGGCTGTTGAGTCGGCGGAATTCTTCCATTACGGCTTCCTCTACCATATCGGTCAGCAGTTCGATGATGAAAGAGCCCTGCCACGGATTTTCATTTTTGGCTAAGCCCAGTTCTCGGTTGATGATCAATTGAATTGCCAGCGCCCGGCGGACAGATTCTTCTGTAGGGGTGGTGATAGCTTCGTCATATGCATTGGTGTGGAGTGAATTACAGTTGTCGAAAATGGCGTACAGTGCCTGCAGGGTGGTGCGGATGTCGTTGAACGCGATTTCCTGAGCGTGGAGAGAGCGCCCGGACGTCTGAATGTGGTATTTCAATTTCTGCGAACGTTCATTGCCACCATATTTATGCCGAATCGCTTTTGCCCAGATGCGACGAGCAACACGCCCAATGACCGAGTATTCGGGATCCATTCCGTTGCTGAAGAAAAACGAAAGATTAGGAGCAAAGCTGTCAATGGGCATTCCCCGGCTGAGGTAGTATTCCACGTAGGTGAAAGCGTTTGCTAAGGTAAACGCCAATTGGGTGATCGGATTTGCCCCCGCTTCGGCAATGTGATAGCCAGAGATCGATACGGAGTAGAAATTCCGAACGTTGTGGTCGATGAAATACTGCTGGATGTCACCCATCATCCGGAGAGCAAATTCCACTGAGAAGATACAGGTGTTTTGCGCCTGGTCTTCCTTTAAAATGTCTGCCTGAACGGTGCCGCGCACAACTCGCAGTGCATCTGCCTTGATTTTTTCGTACACTTCTCGAGGGAGGACTTGATCACCCGTAACGCCCAGGAGCATAAGTCCCAGACCGTTGTGCCCTTTTGGAAGCTTTCCTTCATATCGGGGGCGGGGCACTCCCAGGTCTGCATAGATCTGCTCAATCTTTTGCTCTACCTCTTCCTGTAGCCCGTTTTGTAAAATGTATTTTTCACATTGCTGGTCAATAGCGGTGTTGAAGAAGAAGGCTAACATCATCGGAGCGGGACCATTGATGGTCATCGAAACAGAGGTTTTCGGATCGCACAGATCAAATCCTGAATAGAGTTTTTTCGCATCATCCAGCGTTGCAACGCTAACGCCTGAGTTGCCAATTTTCCCGTAAATGTCTGGCTGGTAGTCCGGATCTTCACCATAGAGTGTGACCGAATCAAAAGCGGTGCTGAGCCGTTTTGCCGGCATATCTTCGCACAAAAAGTGGAAGCGTCGGTTGGTCCGCTCCGGCGTTCCCTCGCCCGCAAACTGGCGCGTGGGATCTTCATCCTTGCGCTTGTAAGGATAAATCCCTGCGGTGTACGGAAATTCGCCGGGGAAGTTTTCTTCCAGACTCCAGCGAACAATATCGCCCCAATCCTGAAATTTTGGAGTTGCTACCTTTGGAATCTTCTGGTGACTGAGCGATTCAGTGAAATTTTCAACCTGAATTTCCCGACCCCGCACAGTATAGGTAGCAACGGGCTTGCGGTAGCGCTCCAGTTTGTTTTCCCAATTGGCAAGGATTTCTTTGACTTCATCGCTGAGCTGAGATTCCAGTTCCTGATAGCGTTGCTGCAGAATGCTGACATCTTCCCCTGCTTCGGATAATTCCTCAATAGCGCCCTTGAGGCGATAGAGACGCCGGGCAATGGTGCTTTGCTCTTCCACGTATTGTTTGTATCGCTTGTGTTCGTCCACGATCTCACCCAGGTACCGGGTGCGTTCGGGAGGAATAATGTAGACTTTGCGAGTTGTTGCTTCTGTTAACTCAAAGGAAGATTCCCACGGAACGCCCGTTTTGTTGCAAATCGTATCAATCAATGCACGGTAGAGTCGATTGACGCCGGGATCGTTAAATTGTGAAGCGATAGTGCCATAGACAGGCATTTTCTCCGGCGGCTCGTCAAAGCGGTGATGAGCACGGCGATACTGCTTGCGGACCTCGCGCAGCGCATCTTCTGCACCGAACTTGTCGAATTTGTTGATAGCGATCAGGTCAGCATAATCGATCATTGCAATTTTTTCCAATTGCGTCGGAGCGCCATATTCCGGGGTCATCACATATAACGTGACATCTGCCAGCTCCACAATTTCATAGTCTCCCTGTCCAATGCCAGCCGTCTCGATGATGATGAAATCTACCGGGGTGATTCGCAATAGATCAATGGCGGGGCGCAGCGTTGCGCTGATCGCACCGACCGCATTGCGAGTGGCAAAGGAACGCATATAAATGTTGGGCGTATAGATCGAGTTCATTCGGATGCGGTCGCCTAACAGTGCGCCGCCGGTCTTCTTTTTCGATGGATCAACTGAGAGAATGGCAACGCGTTTATCAGGAAAATCAATCTGAAATCGGCGGACCAGCTCGTCGGTAAGGGAAGATTTCCCGGCGCCGCCAGTCCCGGTTATTCCCAGGATCGGAATGGTGCGACCGTCGAAGCGCTTGCGCGCTTGTTCCAGCAATTCTTGCGTCTCAGGGCGGTCGGCGTAGTTTTCAACAAAGGAGATGGTTTGCGCTAAGGTTAGATGATCGTTTTGTGCAATTAAATTCAGTTCGTTGCCTTCAAGCTGGGTTTTGGTGGGAAAGTCTGATTTTTCCAGCAGGTCGTTGATCATTCCCTGCAAACCCATAATGCGGCCGTCTTCGGGAGAATAGATGCGAGTAATTCCGTAGCGGTGGAGCTCTTCCATTTCATTGGGCAGGATAGTACCACCACCACCACCAAAGATTTTGATGTGATGAGCTCCCTTTTCCTGCAGCAGGTCATAAAGATACGTAAAGAACTCCATATGCCCGCCCTGATAGCTGGTAACAGCCACCGCCTGGACATCTTCCTGGATAGCTGTCTGGACAATCTCTGCAACCGATCGGTTGTGCCCAATGTGAATCACTTCCGCCCCCGATGCCTGCATAATTCGCCGCATAATGTTGATTGCCGCATCGTGCCCGTCAAACAAAGAAGCAGCAGTTACAATTCGCACATTGTTTCGGGGTCTATAGGGTGCTGTAGACATTGGATACACCAGCTTTGTCCTGTTACCTTTATCCAACGTATGGACGGATGGTTACTTGCTTCAGTTTTCGTAAGTTGAAGTTTTGGAAACAGGGTATGTAAGCACGAATGGGAAGTCGAAAGCGGAAAAAATCATTGTTAGTTGTAGAGTCGCCAACCAAGGCGCAGACGTTACGAAAATATCTTGGAAAAAATTTTGTCGTTGAAGCTTCGGTTGGACACATCAAAGATTTACCGCCGCATCGATTGGGTGTGCAGATTGAAAAGGGATTCAAGCCAGTCTATCAACTGGTGCGTGGCAAGAAAGAGATTGTGGAGAAGATCTGTTCTGCAGCAAAGCAATCGGAAGAAGTATTGATTGCCACGGATCCGGATCGGGAGGGAGAAGCAATTGCCTATCACATTGCGGAGGAGATTCAAAAGCGGGCGCCGGAAGCCAGAGAGAAAATCAAGCGCGTGTTGTTTACGGAAATTACGAAGTCCGGTGTACAAAAGGGACTGGAAGCGCCGCGGGATATCGACATAAATCTGGTATTGTCCCAGCAGGCACGCCGGGTCCTGGATCGCCTGATCGGCTATAAAATTTCTCCCTTTTTGTGGCGAATGCTGCCGGGCAAGTCGGAAAAGGTCTTATCAGCCGGTCGTGTCCAGTCCGTGGCGTTGCGGTTGATTGTAGAGCGAGAGCGGGCAATTCAGGAGTTTGAGCCGATTGCTTACTGGCTGGTGTTTGGTGATTTTGCGCTGGAAGCAGAATCGGAGCAGATGTTCCGGGCGCGGCTGGTCAAAATTGCTGGTGAAACATTGCAACGCCCGGAAGGTTCCGCCCGGGATTACACGGAAGAAGAATTGCAAAAGTTGTTTTTTATTCGATCCGAAGAAGAGGCGGAACGGATCATTGCGGAGCTGCGGGAAGTCCCGGAGTTTCGGATTGCTTCCATTCAGTCCCGAAGAGTATTTCGCAATCCGCCGGCACCGTTTATTACCAGTTCTTTGCAGCAGGAAGCAGCCAATCGGCTGGGACTTTCCTCGCGGCGAACGATGCAACTGGCGCAGCGGCTGTACGAAGGTGTGGAGATTGGCCAGGAAGGGATCGTTGGCTTGATTACATATATGCGAACGGATTCCCCGCGGGTCAGTGCTGAAGCGCAACAGGAAGCGCAAGAGGTTATCGCTCAGAAATGGGGCGAGGAATACCTTCCTGAAACCCCGCCGCAGTATACCACGAAGGTGCCAAAGGCACAGGAGGCACACGAAGCGATTCGCCCGACATCCCTCCGGTTTACTCCAGAGTACGTTCGCCCCTTTTTAGATCCGCAAATGGCGGCGCTCTATGAGCTGATTTATCAACGCTTTATAGCATCGCAGATGAAGCCGGCACAGTTGGAGCGGACGACCGTTACGATCAAAGGAGGAAAATTTGAATTCCGCGTGACTGGATCTGTCGTGCTCTTCCCCGGATTTTTAGCTGTTTATCAAGAAGTGCAGGAAGAGGGACAGGGTAGCGAGGAAGATCGAGAAGAGCAGCGATTGCCGGAAGGATTAACAAAAGGCGCTGAAGTGTTTCCGAAAAAATTTTTGGCAAAGCAATCCCAGACGAAACCACCAGCACGGTATACAGAGGCGAGTTTGATTCGAGAGCTGGAGCAAAAGGGGATCGGACGCCCCAGTACCTATGCAACGATCGTCAGTACGATCCAGGAACGGGGATATATTCGTGCTGAGGGACGGCGACGACGGTTGTTTGCTACGGAATTAGGAATGCAGGTGAGCGATTTACTGGTCGAGCATTTTCCCGAATTGTTCGATGTTTCCTTCACGGCAAAGATGGAAAGCCAACTGGATACGATCGCCGAAGGGGCAACGGACTACGCGACTGTCGTGGAGCAAATCTACTATCCGATGGAAAAGCTGCTGGAACAGGCGGAGGAGAAACAGGTATATCCAACATTGAATTGCCCGGAGTGTGGCGCACCAATGACGCTGCGGCAAAGTCGATACGGACCATTCTGGGGATGTACCCGGTATCCTGAATGCAAAGGGACACTGCCGCTGGTGCAAACCGCAGAGCAGAAGGAAGAGGCGGCAGTACGGGAAGACATCCGGTGTCCGGAGTGTGGTGCACCGATGGTGCTTCGGAATAGCAAACGAGGACGGTTCTATGGATGCAGTCGGTATCCGGAGTGCAAGGGTACCCGTCCGTACACCATCGGCGTTCCGTGTCCTGTGTGTAAGGAAGGAGAAGTGGTGGAGCGGCGGAGCAAGTCGGGACGTATCTTTTACAGTTGCTCCCGGTATCCAGAGTGTGAATTCATTGCCTGGAGGAAGCCGATTCCTCAACCCTGTCCTCAATGTCAGCATCCGTGGTTGGAAGAGAAGTACCAGCAACAAACAGGAAAAGTTATAGCCGTTTGCCCGAATTGTCATACCCAGTTCCCTGATTTTATTCATAATCAGGAGTCACAAGATGTCGGGATCAAAAAGAATTCTCGTGGTTGAGGATACCGCCAGCGTTCGGGAAAACATTGCCGCGATCCTCCGGTTGGAAGGGTATGAAGTGATTGAAGCATCTAATGGTGAAGAGGGTATTGCGAAAGCGCTGGAGACCAAGCCGCACTTGATCATCAGTGATGTGTTGATGCCCAAAGTTTCCGGGCTGGAAATGCTGGAAACCATTCGGAAGACCAAGGAGCTGGAAACTGTACCGGTCATTTTGCTTACTGCCCGGGCAGAAAAAAGCGACATTCGTACTGGGATGAGCAAAGGTGCGGATGATTACCTAGTCAAACCATTCCAGATTGATGAATTGCTGGAAGCCGTTCATCGGCAGTTGGAGCGCGTGGAGAAAATCGAACATAGCATTCAGGAAAAGATCGAGGAGTTGCGCGATAGCCTTTCCTATTCGCTTCCGCACGAATTCCGTACCGCGCTCAATGGAATTCTGGGATATTCAGAATTGCTGTTGCAGACCAGCCGGGCTGGAGAAACGCTCTCACCGCAGGAATTGGAGGAAATTGGCAGTGCGATCCTGACATCTGGAAAGCGGTTGTACCGATTAACGGAGAATTTCCTTTTGTACACCCAATTGCGGTTTATTGTGCAGAATCCACTGGAGAAACAACGAATGCAGGCACAGCGGACGGAGCAAGCGCAGGAAGCGATTCAGGAAGTAGCGCACAGTGTAGCATATCAATACAACCGGACGCAGGATCTGCACCTGGATGTGCACAATACCGTGACCCTGGCAATTGGATATCAGCACTGGTACAAAATTCTGTACGAGCTCATTGACAATGCTTTCAAGTTTTCGCAGGCGGGAACACCTGTGGAAATTTGCGGTTGCATTGTAGACTCTTTGTACGAACTTAAAGTTCGAGATCGAGGTATTGGGATGGCACCAGAGCAATTGGAGCAAGTAGAGGCTTACAAACAATTTGGACGAAAGGAGTACGAACAACAGGGGCTGGGGCTGGGATTGGTAATTGTGCAGATATTAGTCGATTTACACGACGGAGAGCTGGCGCTTGAAAGTCAGCCTAAACAGGGCACAACGGTGACATTGCGAATCCCAATGGTGCAGGAATAAGCCGTGTTTGGAGTCGTTCGCCATATCCATTTTGTTGGCATCGGTGGGGTCGGTATGAGCGGACTGGCAGCGATTCTGCTGCAACAGGGATTTGTTATTACAGGATCAGATTTAGCAGAATCTGCTGCCGTTGAGCGATTGCGGGCGCAGGGAGCGAAAATTTTTATCGGACATCGACCAGAACACATTGGGTCCGCAGATGTCGTGGTGTATTCCAGCGCCGTCGATCCTGATACCAATCCAGAAGTGGTAGCAGCCCGTAAGCAGAAAATTCCGGTGATTCGCCGGGCAGAAATGCTGGCGGAAGTTTCCCGTCTGCGGTATACAATCGCTGTGGCGGGGACACACGGGAAAACGACCACGACATCAATGACGGGACTGGTGCTCCTTCAAGCGGGTCTCGATCCTACGATTATTGTGGGCGGACGCCTGAGCAATTTTGGCAATACCAATGCCCGGCTTGGAAAGGGTGAGTGGATTGTGGTGGAAGCGGATGAATACGACCGTTCTTTTCTTCAGCTTTCACCTGTCATTGCAGTGATTACCACCGTGGAAGAAGAGCACGTAGATATCTATCCGACGCGGCAGGAGCTTCTTCAGGCATTTGAGGAATTTGCCAACAAAGTGCCTTTTTATGGTGCAGTGGTTGCCTGCCTGGATGATCCGGGGGTGCGGGAGCTGCTGCCAGTGATTCATCGGAAGATCCGTACCTATGGGACGGTACGGCAGAGCGACGTTCGGGCTGAGAAGATACAACAGCACGGATTTCGGAGCCACTTTGAAGTGTTTGCTGAAGAGGAAATGCTGGGGACGGTTGAATTGGCGGTTCCCGGTATCCATAATGTTCGCAATGCCCTGGCTGCGGTTGCCGTTGGATTGGAGTTGCAAATTTCCTTCGAAGTTATTCGGGAGGGGCTGGCACGCTATACGGGCGTTGCCCGACGGCTGGAGCACAAAGGGACGTTCCACGACATTCCTGTCTTCGATGATTATGCCCATCATCCAACGGAGTTGAAAGTGACACTGGAAACGCTTCGGCAGATTTTTCCTCACCGCCGCATCGTGTGTGTGTTTCAGCCACATACGTACACCCGAACGCAGCGTTTCTATCGAGAATTTGCCCGGGCTTTGCTGGATGCTGATGTTGCTATCCTGACAGCAGTGTATCCGGCGCGAGAACAGCCGATACCGGGCGTTGATAGTCGATTGATTTGTGAAGAAGCGCAAAAGCTGGGTCATCGATCAGTAGAGTGTGGAGAAAATTTTGATCATATCATCGCTTTGCTGGAACGGATGCTCGCTCCCAATGATGTTGTGGTAACTGTTGGCGCCGGCTCCGTGTGGCAAATAGCTGAACGGCTGACACAGTTAGCTGCTGCGGAAAAATAATCTTATCCTGCTTAGCCTGAGTTTGAGAAAAGGTTTGTTTTGTAGGCAAAACAACAGAGAAACGCTCTCAATGGGTGTTGGCTATGTTTTGTTTCCATCATCGATAACATCGAGTCATCGTCGATGAGTTCCTCCAGAGGTGAAGTTTTCGAAAGTGAGCTTCAGGTCCCGGCACCATTGAAGTGTGGTACCGGCTTGTGCCGATCTCGTTCTGGTCCTATTACGGTGGTAGCGCAGGTTGCAAAAATACATCAGTGACCGACGAACTGTGCGGATTTGATCCCATTAAGATGGCGGCGCAGGATGGCGAAGAGTGTTCTGTTCTGCTGTGAAGAGCCGGCATTTTTTCAAAGAGCGTTGATCGAAAAGTCTCGGCATTGGAGGAGCAGCGTTTTGCAATATTGAGCAGAAAGATTCGATGTTTTTGAAAAATTCCTTGTTGTTAGCATCGTGGGTTCAACTAAAGAGGCACTCCCGATGATGAAGCTCACGTTCGCCCGTACGATCTGTTTTTCTACCGGGAAGAAGCTATCGTTCTCGGCGTTTTGTTTTCCTCTTCTCGGTTTTTTCAGTGTTGCTGCATATTTTCCCGCGCTTGCCCAGGGAGCGGGACGTTTGGTGTGGTTAGGAACGATGGGAGCCCAGAGCAGTTGGGTAGCAGATGTCTCGGATGATGGGCAGGTGGTAGTTGGGTGGATTACCGTAAAAAAGGGCAGGGGGAAGCAGGACTATGCGTTTCGATGGGACAAGGGCATAATGCGGCAGCTTGAAGGAATAGGTGAGAATGAAAGCCAAGCACTGGCGGTCTCTGCAAATGGTAGCATAATTGCTGGGTGGACACGGGATTCGATGGGACAGGCGCAAATGTGTATCTGGGAGAATGGCAGTTTTCGGATGCTGAACGTTCCGGCGGGACAGCAGGGAATGGTCAGTAGCATTTCCCCGGATGCACGGGTTATTGTTGGGAATGTGATGGTTGCTGGTAAGTGGCGAGCCGTTCGATGGGTGAATGGGCAGCTTCGAGATCTGGGAAGTCTGGGAGGAGACGAAAGCCTTGCGTTTGCTGTGTCAGCCACTGGCAGAGTGATCGTAGGATGGGCACGGGCATCTGATGGCAAATGGTACGCTTTTCGATGGGAGCAGGGCACGATGCGAAATTTGGGAACCTTCGCGAAAGCGCCAAGTATTGCCCGATCGGTTTCTGCTGATGGCAGGGTTGTGGTCGGAGGAGCAACGACTGTCGATCGACACAGGCACGCCTTTCGGTGGGAAAATCATACGCTGACAGATCTTGGAACGCTGGGTGGCAAACATAGCGAGGCACGAGCCGTTTCAGCCGATGGGCAAGTGGTGGTTGGATGGGCAATGACGGAAGAGGGAGAAAAGCACGCCTTTCGGTGGACGCAGCAAAGGGGAATGGAAGATTTGAACGAAATGTATGCGCATCTGCTTACCGACGGCTCGATTCTAACAGTTGCAATTGCGCTCTCACCCGATGCACGTTTCATTGTCGGTAATGGATGGAATGCAAAGACCGGGCGGCAAGAAGCCTTCTGGCTGGATACTCAGGGAAGGACCGGAGTTCCTTCGCCGCGGGAGGGAAATCAGCAGGATCGGTTTATAACCTTTGATCCAGCAAGCTGGCTGCTGAAAATCCGATGGAATGCTCAGCATCCGCTTTCTGTGTGCGTCACCATTTTTGATGTGCTGGGCAGAATCGTGGATAGCCGGCAGTTGTGGAGTGTGATACCAGGGCAATCACCAATTCAGATTCCAATACTGCCGATGCCGCAGGGATGGTATTGGTGTGCGGTAAAAATCGGCGATCAGTTGACAGTCCATCCCTTTTTCGTGAGTCGTTGAATCGAGTGTTAGAAACCACTGGCAGGCGATGTACCGCCCGGCTTATGAAGTGTTTCCGGAGGTAGGCAAAGCGCAGGAAGTAAAGGATCAACTGGTGGAGAAGTTCCATCCCGGAAGCGACGGTATTCATCGGCACGTACAGGGGTCGCCAGCATTCGCCGGCAACGTTGCGAACGTGTAGGGGCGAAGCAGCGCTGCGCCCCTACGGGATGGGCAGACGCGCAGGTTTGTCCCTACTGGGAGCGCCGACTTTAGTCGGCATGTTTCTGCACACTAAAGTGTGCGCTCCCAGTAAATGCACCCTAAAGGGTGCGGTCCCAGTAAATGCACGCTGAAGCGTGCGCGCCCAGCGGACCGGGAGCGCCGCCACCGGGAGCGCCGGCTTTCGTCGGCAATGTTGCGAATGTGTAGGGGCGACCGGCCGGTCGCCCCTGCGGAATAAAGGATGCAGTCGCATAACACGGGGATGGAATGAAGACAGTTACATTGCGGTGGAACGGTGAGGAATACCGTGCGCCGCTGCGGGGGCTATCGGCAGCGCTGCGGTCGGAGCTTGTGGAGCTGGAAAAGTCGCACCGGCGGCGAGTGCTGGAGCAGGTGCAGCAGGATCCGGAGCTGGCGCTTTTGCTGGATCCGGAACTGCTGGCAAATTTGCAGCAGGAAGCGTATGCATCGCAGGTAGCGCAACGGCTTCTGGAAGCAGCGGCGCGGGTTTTAGAGCCGGGGTTTACCCTGGAAGTTGTGAAACGGTGCATCGACACCGAACGGCTGCCAGATCGATGGCGGGAATTAGTGGAGCAAGAAATTGACAGCGATTTCTGGCAGCAGCAGCCGCTGGAAGAAATGGAGCGGGTGCGGGATTTTTTTATCGGTGCTGGGAGCAGCAAGATCGGCGAATTGCCCAGGTGATGGATTATCCGGGCTGGTGGCGGATAGAATCGCAGCGAAGCGATGAGGAAAGCGATGAAATTATACCGATGGTTCCACCTTCCGAAGAGCTGGCGCTATTTGCAATGCAGTGTGCTGGCGGTGATCTTAGCCTTTTTCGGACTTTGTACAATCACACCGACTTTGCCGAGTTGGTGTGGCTTTGGGCGCTGCGGACTTTTTCCGGGCAAGGCGGTCTGGCCACTCGAAAATAACACTGAGCAGAGCCAAAAACAAACCTACTGTAGCAGAAAGCAACAAGAATATAGCGATTGCAGCGAAGATGATCTTAAAAAGGTGGGTAAAAAAGCTTTTTATGAACTCAGCCAAAAAATCCATTTATGATGGCTCGAACGATTGAACTGATATTGAAGATCATCACCGAGCCTGCCAGAAAGCAGCTCGAAGAAATAAAACGAAAGATAGCGGATCTTAGTCAGTTGTCGCTGTTTGACAAGGGGAAGCAATCACGAGCAACCGGGGAGGTAATTAAGCAGATCGAGCAGGTAGAAAAAGACCTGGAGGAAGCTACACAACAAGCAAAAAAGTTAGAGGAGGCGCTTTCGGATACAGATGCTGTTCGTTCGCTACAGCAGGTAGAAGATGCAATCGGCAGAATTGGCAAGGAGGCAGGCGAAAGCGCTGAAAGTATGGAATCATTGTGGAATCGCAGCGTTCGCGGGCTGCTAAGAGCACAGGCGATTCTTACTACTGCGGAGCACTTTGCACAATGGGGGCAGCAGATCACCGCCGGCTCGGTCGCCCTGGAAACCGCCACCGCACGCATCCGCACCTTAGGCGGCGAGGCGCGAAAGCTGGCACCGGATTTGGAAAAAATGGCGCTTCAGCTTGCGGGATCGCTGCCGCTGTCCGCATCGGAAATTGCAAATGCGATGTACAATGCGCTGTCGGCAGGAATCGAGCCATCGAAGGAGGCAATGGAGGCATTTATCACCACGGCGGGCAAGCTCGCAACGGGCGGAATGGAAGATATGGGGCGGGCGGTCGATGTGCTTTCGGGCGTGCTTAATGCCTACGGCGCCAGCGCGCAGGAAGCGGCGCGCTATAGCGACATTTTATTTCAAACGGTGAATTTGGGGAAGACAACGATTCCGGAGCTGTCCAGTTCGCTATCACAAGTCGTTCCCACAGCGGCAGCAGCGGGCGTGGAGCTGGAGCAGGTCGGCGCAGCGCTGGCAGAGATGACCGCGCGAGGTATCCCAACGGCGCAGGCAGCGACGCGGCTGAATCAACTGCTGGTGGAAATGCAAAAGCCGGGCAGCGAGCTTGCAAAGGTGTTGCAACAGGCTGGAATCAGTCTTGAAACGCTGCGGAACGAAGAGTTACCCGTGGTGCTTGGACGCATTCAGGAGGCGCTCAGGGCAACGGGAAAGACGGCAACGCAGGTATTCGGCTCGTCGGAAGCTGCTGCGGCATTCAATGCGTTGACAGTGAGTCTTGACAGCTTTCAGCAAAAGCTCAACGACATTGCTAACGCCAGCGGCGTCACCGAAGAGGCGTTTGCTGCAATGTCGGACACAACAGAGAATCAAGCTAAAGCGATGCAAGCGGCGTTTGATGCATTCTTTGCATCAATTCTGCGCGGGTTAGGACCTGTTGGCACGGGATTCCAGGTATTAACCCATCAGTTGGCAGCGGTTGAGCCACATATTAGTGGGTTAGCTGCTTTGAGAGAACTCATTCCACCGGGCGCATTCCGTACGGCAATTGCAGGATTCAAAAATTTGCGGCTGTCGGCGCTGAGTTTCAACACGGTAATGCAGCTTTTGAAAGCACATCCGATAATGGCAATCGCTGCGGCGCTCACGGCAGCAACAACGGGCGCTGTGGCGCTGTACGATGCGCTAACGACAACAAACGAGGAGCTACTGGAACAGAACAAGCAGCAGCAGGAAGCGATCAAGACGCAGCGGAAGATCATCGAGCAGGAAGCAAACCGGCAGCAGACCGCAGCGGAGCTGGCACGGCAGTATCAGCAGATCGCTGAAGAGCTTCAAAAAGGCGGGCTATCTGCGGAGCAGGCGGCGCAGAAGCAGGAGCAACTGCAAAAGATCGGCGAGAAGCTGAACGAAATTTATCCCGGAACGATCAAAAGCACTGCATCGCTGGCAGAAAATCTGCGCCGCGTTGGCGAAGTGAGCGCCGAGGCAAGCACGAAGCTATCGGATTATCAGAAGCAACTGAGCGAGCTGGACGAGCAGAGCCGCAAGCTGGCACGGCAGCAAATCAAAATCGAGGCGCAGATTGCGGCAGAGGCGGTTACAAAAGACATTGGTGGTATTTTTGACACTTTGGGCGAGACGGCAGAGTACGAGCTGGAGCAGTCATTAAATCGGCTATCGCAGCAGGTGCTCCAGGCGACCAGCGTGGAGCAGGTGCAGAAGCTGGGCAACAAAATGCGCGAGGCGCTATTTGCAGCGTTTGAGCAAAAGACGATCGACGCTGGGCAGTACAACGCCGCAATCGCCGGGATTAACAAGCTGATCCAGAAGCAATTGCAATATCTGGAATTCGGCAAGAAAAAGCAGCAGGAAAGCACGAAAGCAGCAGAAGACGCAAAGAAGGCGCAGGACAAAATCACACAGGCAGCAAAGCAGACCGCCGAGCAGCGCAAGCGGGAGCTGGAAGCAATTGAACGAGCGCGTGAGCAGCTTGTGCGATTCGAGCAAAAGATTGTGATTCAGCAATGGCAGATCAATATCGCAATCATCAAGCAGCAGATCGAAGAGCTGAAAAAGCAGATCGTTGTTGCC
>JALWUI010000100.1 GCA_027082775.1 Candidatus Kapaibacterium sp. | reverse complement strand
TACCACCTGAACGCCCCAGTTATCCCCCTGCACAACCGCCGGACTCCATTGCGTCCCATCCCATCTCAATACCTGCCCCGTTGACGGTGCTGCGACGTCAATGGGACGTCCTCGCAATCCAACAACCGTTGCACTGGTACTCCTACCCACCAGATCTCCCCCCACAGCCGCATCTCCTGCCCGACGGGCATACAAACTATAGGGGCTGGCTAACAGTTCAATGCGCGGCGTCAGCTCACTACCACTGCCAACCGTGATGCCCAGGTAGTACTGGCGATCAAATGGGAGATTGAGCGGCGTGACTTCGCCTAAATACACGGAGAAAATCCCGCTTGACACTGTCACATTCTGCATCTCCTCCCATATCGGCGTGCTCGCTGTTGCCGAAGTGTAGAGTCGAAAGGTCAACTGGTAATGACCATCTGCAACGGTCACTCCTGCCGTTGTGGTTAGAATTCCCTGAAAGTGCATTTTTTCTGGTATCTGGGCAGCCGCGATACCGAAAAATACAAACATTCCTACGAGGCTCAGAACAGACACAAAGCGATTTGAAGAAGCCATTGGTCACTCCACATTGAACTCAACAAATGTCTACTGAAAACTCTTCGGCACCGCTCCAACGCTGCTGCTCGCTTTCCCCTTTTCAGACCCAGGCGATTTTCTCCTGCTCCCCAGCGTCTCTGCAATAAACGACCCCTCTCTGCAAACCGATCACCAGAGAGTACAGCGGCAGCACTCTTACCTCATTCTCCAGAATAACTATTCTCAGATGGGATCACGTCGATTGGAGTCAGATCTAATCCTTACAAGGAAGGAACTGCTCTCTTTCCTGACTCATCCGGAAGCAACCAAGCAGTACAAACGACGGTAGGCTGAGAATAAATACTCAGGGAGAACGGTAACAACGCTACTGTCTATCAACAAAGTCATTTCGAACCGCCACCAATTTTGCTCGATTGTGCAAATATACAAAAATTGCCATTCACATCCAAATTTTTCAGCCCAACGTTGACGGCGCCCTGCTCTGGAGCCCCCTTCCTCTGTCCCCATCCAATCGCCCCAAACGCTCCTTTGCTTCTCCAGCAGCTATGGATATTTCAACAACGGCAAAAACTGGCTGGCACTGAGACAGAGCAGCGGAATGCTGCTTTGCAAAGTTTCAATTCGCAACGGTGAAAGCTGGCTGGCATCGAGACTTTTGAAGCGTTTTCGACATAGTGGAAAGAAAAAAGGTTTTGCACTACTGCCCCTTAACCGTTGTTCCCAACCAAATTTCTATTTTTGCGAAGTAGATCAACGACCAGTCGCAAAGTGATGGAACTGGTTCGGATTCAATGGAATGTTTCGCCTAACCATCCTCTCTGGTCTCCCCGGTGGACACAGAAGGACTTCTTTCCATCTCCTGGCACTCTCTATGACTGGCTGTGCACCGCAGCAGATAGCACCGTAGACCCAGCAATCACACGCTATGGGATGATCCATTTGCCATTTGCGTCGAAAACGACTGCAAACTTTTTCTGGTACTTCACCAATCCCGCCCTTCTGCCGTTGCTACGCCGGTTGGTTTCTCTGCTCCCTCAAGGATCCCTGCATCTCTGCCGCTGCGCCGTTCGCTCCCCGGCGCCAATTACGCACACCATCATCGATTTCCCCGACGCTCACCTTGACGCACCGGTGATTTCGCTCCCCGTTATTCTGAATCACGCCCACACTACCTTTCGTTCGTTCTACCTGATTCGCCCTACTCGCCTCATTGCACATTACTTTCCCGTGGATCCTGAATTTCACTGGGGTATCCCGCTCCACGATTTTACTGCCTCGCCCGCTTCCTGACTTTCCTGACGGCTCCATCTCTTTGCCCTGAGAACACACCAGAAATTGAAGAAATGCACTTCTTTGGCGCAAAAATCGTAGATTTGTAGTTTTCTGTTCAGCAGCTTCGGTCACAAAAGGAACACATAAAGTGCAGGTACTGATTCCCGCGGCTGGCAAAGGAACGCGATTACGTCCTCACACGTATGTTACGCCAAAGAGTCTGTTGCCAGTTGCCGGTAAGCCGTTGCTTCACCATATCATCGACCGTATCGCCGATCTTCCCATTTCCCGGTTGATTCTGGTTGTTGGTTACCTGGGTGATGCCATTCGGGAGGATGTGCAAAAAGCCTATTCCCATCTGCCGCTGCACTTTGTGGAACAACCGGAGCAGCAGGGACTGGGACATTCGGTGTGGGTTGCCCGATCCCATTTGCACCCGGACGAACCATTGCTCATCATTCTGGGCGATACGATCGCCGATGTGGAGTGGCAACAATTCGCCACTGCCGACACTTCCCTCTTAGGCGTCCGATCCGTCGATGATCCACGCCGCTTTGGCGTGGTCAAACTTCGCGACAATGGCACCATCGAGTACGTAGTCGAAAAACCCGAACATCCACCTTCATCTCTGGCAATCGTTGGCATTTATTACATCATCCGACCACAACGGTTGCTGGAAGCGCTCGACACCCTGATTCAGCAAGATACCCGGACACGGGGTGAGTATCAATTGACGGATGCGCTGCAACTGATGCTGGAACGGGGAGAAACCATCCGCCCCTTACCCGTGGCTGAATGGTACGACTGCGGCAATCTGCCGATGTGGTTAGCAACCAACCGGACGTTGCTGGACCGCTTCGCACCGCCACCACCACCGGTTTCCAAAGATGTCCAGATTCGTCTTCCCGTCTGGATCGATCCATCCGCTACCCTCCAAAATGCTGTCGTCGGTCCATACGTGACCATCGGAGCATCTTCAACAATTGTCGGTAGCACCGTACAAAACACGATTGTCGGGAACAATGTTCGGATCGAACATTCGACTTTAGCTGATTCCGTTATTGGCGACCGCTCGCAGGTCCGCAACGTTCAGGGTTCTGTGAATATCTGCGCTGATAGCACTGTTACGAACACTGTTGAACAAAACGATCATAGCAGCCAATGAGTTACTTTTTTACCTCAGAATCTGTCTCCGAAGGACACCCGGATAAAATTTGCGATCAAATCTCTGACGCTGTGCTGGACGCTGCTCTGGAACAGGATCCCAACGCCCGCGTTGCGTGCGAGTGCTTCGCAACGACCGGAATGGTATTGATCGGGGGCGAGATCAGCACTTCTGCCAACCTGAACATCGGTGAAATTGCTCGATCGGTAATTCACGACATTGGCTATACCGACCCTTCACTGGGATTTGATTACCAAACCTGCACCGTCATTAACGTCGTCAACCGGCAATCGCCAGACATCGCGCTTGGGGTTGACCGCGGCGGCGCCGGTGATCAGGGAATGATGTTCGGCTATGCCTGTCAGGAGACCGAAGAACTGATGCCGGCTGCCATTATGTTCGCCCACAAAATTATGCAGCGATTAGCAGCAATCCGCAAGTCTGACAATCCAGTGCTGCCATATCTACGTCCCGATGCAAAGGCACAGGTAACGCTCCAATACAGTGATGACGGCACCATTGAACGGGTCGATACCGTTGTGGTCTCAACGCAGCACGCACCGGAGGTTTCTCAGGAACAGATTCGGAACGATGTGATTGAACACGTCATTCGAGCAGTGATCTCGGAATCTTTGCTGGATGAGCAGACGCGATACTTCATCAACCCGACAGGCAAATTTGTCATCGGCGGTCCTCAGGGAGATACCGGTTTGACGGGACGGAAAATCATCGTCGACACCTACGGTGGCAAAGCCCCGCACGGTGGCGGCGCGTTCTCCGGCAAAGATCCCACGAAAGTTGACCGGTCGGCTGCGTACGCCGCGCGCCACCTTGCGAAAAACATCGTTGCTGCTGGATTAGCAACCGAATGTTTGATCCAGATCGCCTACGCTATCGGCGTTGCTGAACCGGTCTCCATCTTTGTGGATACCTACGGTACCGGAGCAATTCCCGACAAGGACATTGCCGCTTTCATTCAGGCAAATATCGATCTGACACCCAGGGGAATCATCGAACGCCTCCACTTGCGTCAGCCTCTCTACCGATCCACGGCTGTCTATGGTCATTTCGGCAAACCTGACCTCCCGTGGGAACAGCTTGATCTGGTGGACCTCTTCCGATCATTGCTCTAACTCCATACAAAAATGTCGAACAAACGGACAGGATGAATGGCAAAGCAGAAACGGAAACAGCAGCAGAAACAAGCGCGTGGGAAGAATACTTCCAAACAAAGCATTCGGATCCGCCCGGCAAAGTTCACGCCGCCACCACCCAAAGAAAAAGGCAAGCTGGACTACAAACCCGGAAAGTACTGCGTGCGAGACCTTTCTCTGGCGAAGGAAGGACGCAAACTCATTGAATGGGCGGAATCCCATATGCCCGTTCTGATGGAGCTGCGGGAACGCTACCGAAAAACCAAGCCTCTGCAAGGATACACGATTGCAGGATGCCTCCACGTGACAAAGGAAACGGCGGTTCTGGTCCGTACCTTTGTTGCCGCCGGTGCGAAAGTCGCCTGGTCCGGCTGTAATCCACTGTCCACCAACGACGCAGTAGCAGCCGCTTTAGCCGCCGAAGGCATCCCTATTTTCGCCTGGCACGGGAATCACAAAGATTTCTACTGGTGCATCGAACGGACACTGGATTTTCATCCCAACCTGACTCTTGATGATGGCGCTGATTTGATCAACACACTGCACGAACACTATCCCCAATACGCTGCTGAAGCAGTGATTGGCGGGACAGAAGAAACCACAACGGGGATCAAGCGGCTGCGTGCCCGCGCCGATGCCGGCGAACTGCTCTTTCCCGTCATTGCCGTCAATGACGCAGAAACCAAATGGGACTTCGACAATGTTTACGGCACCGGTCAATCCACGATCGATGGGATTCTGCGGGCAACGTCGGTGATGTTAGCAGGAAAAAATTTCGTCGTAGCGGGATTTGGCCATTGCGGTCGCGGTGTTGCTATCCGCGCCCGTGGAATGGGAGCAAACGTCATCGTTACAGAAGTCAAAGCAACCGCAGCGCTCAAAGCGTTGCTGGAAGGATTTCGAGTACTACCAATGGATGAAGCAGCAAAAATCGGCGACATTTTCTGCACCGCTACCGGCGTCAACAATGTGATTCGCAAACGACACTTCCAGTCGATGAAAGATGGTGCGATTGTCTGCAACACGGGCCACTATGATGTGGAAATCAACCTGGTAGAGCTGAAACAACTCACGAAGTCGAAACGACAGATCCGTCCCAATTGCGAAGAGTACCGTCTCAAAAACGGGAAGAAGATCTACGTGCTGGCAGAAGGGCGACTGGTTAATCTGGCGGCTGCGGAAGGACATCCGTCCGAAGTGATGGATATGTCCTTTGCCAACCAGTTTATGTCTCAGATCCGCCTGGTCGAACTGGACAAACAGGGCAAGCGGCTACCGCCGGAAGTGATCCCCATTCCGCCGGAGCAGGATGAATTCATTGCCCAGACCAAACTCCAAACGATGGGTATCCGGATCGACAAACTCACCCGCGACCAGCAACGCTACATCCACGACTACCTGGCAGGTACGTAAAGCTTGCCAGATTTCCACAGAGAATGCACGCCAAAGCGCGAGGGTAGGGGCGCAGCGCTGCTGCGCCCTTCCAGGGACATAGAATTCGAAGCGATGTCAGGTGTCTCACTGGGAGCGCCGACTTCAGTCGGCATTAAAATCCCCGCTCCCTCTGGAAGACAGCTCTGATGAACCTCCTACGGCACCTGCGTCACCCAAAATGTGTTGTTCCGTATCATCGTCCGATCCGCCGCATTCACCGTCCCATCCAGCGTTACGTCACTGCTGTCATACCCAACGTTGAATAACGCATTCCGACTTTCTGCCCGATCCCTCGCATTGATAATCCCATCCCCATCTACATCCCCTCCAACCATCACCGCTACCGATCCCACCTGCTTCTGCCCTGCCTGAAAT
>JALWUI010000099.1 GCA_027082775.1 Candidatus Kapaibacterium sp. | reverse complement strand
CCTTGGGATTTGAAGGCGCCAACATTACTGCCGCTGTATTAGCAACAGCGCTCAATGCGCCGACACTGTGGATTCTGACAAAGGTAGCGGGTGTTCGCACTGCCGATCCTGATCTGGTTCCTGACACCAGAGTTGTTCCCCAGCTTTCTTACCAGGCCGCTTTTTTCCTGGCAACGCTGGGATTGAAAATTCTCCATCCCCGGATGATTCAACTGGCAGAGGCTGCACACACAACCATCGAAATATTATCACCCCTCCACCCGGAAAGAACTCGTATCAACGCTACCGCTGATTCTCAGCTCCCCATTCTGCTCTGCGTTCCTTACGAACGATGGATTTACGAAGAGCAGCGAGCTTTTCGCCCCATTCGTTGCCTGCTTCCCGATGCTTCTTCCACCATTTTCAAACCGGATCCTCAACACAGCCTGGTTATCGTATGGGGACACTCGCTTCCTCAGGTACTTCCGCACCTGCCACCTTTCCGTTCATCCATCACTCACCTCTATACCACCACCCAGCTTCCCCTGACAGCAGCTCTGATCCAGCGGCAATCCCTTGCTGATTTTCTGCTCCACCTTCACAATCAACTGGTAAATGAAACTGTTCCACTAAATGCAGGATAACACAATGGCACGTGATCGAAGCAAAGAACAACTGGCTGGCAAGCCGTTAAGGCCCGAAAGTTTGATGATGAGCTATGGCTACAAGCCGGAACTTTCCGAGGGAGCCTTGAAGTGCCCAATATTCCAGACCTCTACGTTCGTGTTCCAAACGGCTGAAGAAGGACAGGCATTCTTCGAACTTGCGTATGGACTTCGGGAGCAGTCGGAAGGAGAAGAGCTGGGGCTTATTTACAGCCGTTTGAACAATCCCGATCTGGAGATCTTAGAGGACCGCCTCACGCTCTGGGATGATGCGGATGACGCAGCGGTTTTCGAAAGCGGCATGGCCGCCATTACAACCACGCTCTTGCAATTTTTAAACCCCGGCGATGTGCTGTTGCATAGCGTTCCTCTCTATGGCGGTACAGAATACTTCATCGCAAACGTTCTTCCTCGATTTGGCATTCATCCTATCAGTTTCTACCCTACCGATCCAGAGCAGTCGCTGGAAAAAGCCCTGGAAGATCCACGAATCCCCGATCATCTGCGAATGATTTACATCGAAACGCCTGCGAATCCTACCAACGTATTGGTGGACATCGAGCAGTGTGCCACTATTGCGCAGCAGTTTTCAACCGAGGAACGTCCGGTTTTGCTGGTTGTCGACAACACTTTTTTGGGTCCCCTGTGGCAACGTCCTCTAAAACACGGGGCGGATCTGGTTGTCTACTCCGCTACCAAATTCCTGGGTGGACATAGTGATCTCATTGCCGGGGTTGTGCTGGGCAAAGCACCGCTAATGAAACAGGTCAAGCAATTCCGAACATTTGTCGGCAATATGGCATCACCCTGGACTGGCTGGCTGCTGATGCGCAGTCTGGAAACGTTGAAACTCCGAATGACGTCGCAAATGAAAAATGCCCGATACGTCGCTGATTTCCTGGCTGACCATCCAAAAGTTGAAAAAGTCTTTTACCTGGGTCACCTCAGCGAAGAAGATCCACAATATGCCATTTACCGTAAGCAGTGTCTGGCACCTGGCTCGATGATTTCATTCAACATCCGCGGGGGCAAAAAAGAAGCCTTTCGCTTTTTGAACCATCTCAAACTCATCAAGTTAGCTGTTAGCCTGGGCAGCACGGAATCCTTAGCAGAGCATCCCGCAACAATGACTCATTCTGATGTGCCACCAGAAGAACAGCGCCGAATGGGCATCTCGGAAAAGATGATCCGCCTTTCCATCGGTGTCGAACATCCAGAAGATCTCATCGCAGATATTGAGCAGGCATTACAGGCAGTGTGAGTTCTGCTGCTTTCTGGAGCACAAGCAGTGGCACAAAACACCATTGCTGTCTCTAACAAAGAGCAGCCATCCGCCCACCGTCGCTGGATGGACCTTTAGGGCAATCTTTACTATATGCACTGCCAACACACTGGCAAACAGAAACCGGAGCTACCGCCACAGCGGCAGCGCCGGCAGTACACTTACGCGATGGTTACCTCCGGGCAAAGATAGACGTCCTGGATTGCATTGAGCAGCTTGATTCCCTCTTCCATTGGGCGTTGAAACGCTTTCCGCCCGGAAATCAACCCCATTCCCCCGGCGCGTTTGTTAATCACCGCCGTTGTCACTGCTTCCTGAAAGTCATTTTTGCCCGAAGGACCACCGCTGTTGATCAATCCAACCTTGCCCATATAGGCGTTGGCAACCTGATAGCGGCAAAGATCGATGGGATGATCGGACGTTAGCTTTTCGTAGACCAATTTCGAGGTTTTGCCAAATTTCAACGCGACAAATCCACCATTGCGCTCCGGCAGCTTTTGCTTGATAATATCTGCTTGAATCGTAGCCCCCAAATAATTCGCCTGTCCGGTCAGATCGGCTGCCGTATGAAAATCTCCTTCCTCTGTTTTAAAAGCAGAATTGCGTAAATAGCACCACAAAATAGTGACCATTCCCAGTTCGTGTGCATACGCAAATGCTTCCGAAATTTCCTTGATTTGCCGGCGACTTTCCTTCGACCCAAAGTAAATCGTTGCTCCAATCGCAGCCGCTCCCATATCCCACGCCTGCTTGACCGTGCCAAACAGCGTCTGGTCGTAGAAATTCGGATAGGACAATAGCTCGTTGTGGTTGATCTTGACAATGAATGGAATTTTATGAGCATATTTTCGCGCCACGCTGCCCAAAACCCCGAATGTCGAAGCAACCGCATTACATCCCCCTTCGATGGCTAATTTCACAATGTTTTCCGGATCGAAATAGGCGGGTTCTGGCGCAAAGCTGGCTCCCGCCGAATGTTCCACCCCCTGATCAACTGGCAGGATAGAAAGATAACCGGTTCCTGCCAGACGCCCTGTATTGAAAATTCGCTGCAAATTCTGCAGCACGCGGTTATTGCGATCAGAATTCAGCCACTCACGGTCGACAAAATCGGGTCCCGGCAAATGAAGCATTTCTTTCGGAATCGTCTTGCATTCGTGCTGAAGCAAATCCTCGGCTCGGTCACCTAAATACGTCACAATCTGATCGATCAACGCCATTTCCTTTACGCCTCGGTCGTTCAACATCGGTCTTCAAAATGCAAAAATACAGCAAATTTTGCTTGCAAGTGATCTCCGTCCACCCCCCGATTCGCCCTGGCTGAACAGACCTGCTGTGAAAGCAACTCTCCTTTGCGCCCGACTCTGCATAATATGATCAGGGTGAAGGAAGAATCAGCAACGCTCCCCGCTGCAATTGTGGCAGAACAATAGCAGTATCGATCCGCTTTCCGTGGAACTCCAGGCGATTATGAGCAATAGCATACTGAACCACAGAATCGCAGCGCCACACGGAATCCCGCACCCTGTGCAGCGGAATACGCCAGGAATCAATGGAATCCACCGCTTGCCAGAAAACCCCGGAAGGAAAAACAAACGTTGGCACCAGGACTGTATCCACGGATGCAACAGGCACAAAGCGCAAATGTGCCATTGCGATTGGACCACCCGCATAAACCGTTGTGGAATCTGAAAGAAGCGACAGATAACGCGCCAGTCCGAGATCCAGATGGAATGGCTGCAAGGGCCGACGATCCTGCAGCAAGAGCCACCGCTGCTGGCTATTATGGGCGACGATCATCTGGTCCCTGGCGGCAATGATCGTTACAGCCGGTACCCTCAAGGAAAGAGCAAGCAGGATCCCCATTGCTATCAATGCTCCAGCCAGGGTTCGGAACGAAGGGAAGAGCAGCAATAACGTAAAGGCAAGCACCGTGCCAACAGCAATTTGAAAGGCAGTATCACCTTCAACCGTCACCGGCAACCGGCTGATTCCTGCCAAAAGCGAATGGGCAAGAGAAAGGAGCATCGACGCAGTGGCACTATAGAGCTGCGCAAGGCTGAGAGAAAGAACAGACATCCCCAGGGCACAAAGAGCAAAAATGATCACAAGGGACAAAAGCGGCAGCGTGAAAACATTGACAATCGGCGCAATCCACGAAAATTGGTGAAAATAGTATGCAACTACTGGAGCAGTAGCAAAGGATGCTGCCAGCGACACTGCCAGTGGGACTGCTATCCTGCGTCCAGAAGCTGGAACCCAATGCCATTGGCGAAACTGGTCTAAAAACACTGGATACAGCAGGGCAATGCCGAAGACAGCCGCAAAAGAAAGCTGGAAACTCACACGGAGTAATTCAGCAGGTTCTGCTAACGCGATCACGATGGCAGCGAACGCTACCACATTGAGCAAGGACGCCGGGCGCTCCAGATACAGCAGCCACACAAACAAACTGGCCATCAGCGATGCTCGCACCGTTGATGGCTGCGCTCCGGTAACGGCAGTAAACATTCCCAGCGCAACAGTGAAAAGAACCGGAAACCACCAGGAACCTCGCAGAAAGCTCAATAGTGCAAAAAGAACAACGGCAATAATCCCAACGTGAAAACCACTGACAGCAAAAACATGGGCTACCCCGGTGGTCTGGTACAGGCGCCGCTGCGCATAGGGCAGCCACGACTTATCGCCAGTTAGTAGCGCAACCACTACTGGCGCAGCCGTGGAATCAAAGAGCCGAAATATCTGCTGCTGTATCGCACGACGCCACTGCCACACAATCGGCTGCTGCTCAGCCACAGCAGAAACCCGGTTCCCCTCCGCTTCTGCATACCAGTGGAAACGATAGGCACGGGCATAGTGAATCTCATCAAAATCGGTAAAGAGCTGGGGTGGTCGGGGTGGACGAAGGAATCCCGATCCGTATAGCTTTGCACCCGGTGCAATGACGCCAGTAATCGAGTCAGCTTTCCAGATGGTCACCAATACACTACCGGAAACTGGTTTGCCCCCTTGTGGGAATAACTGTCCATCAACGATGCATCGAAGCTGCTGCGTATTGGCTCTGAGGATTGTCCGAACAGTCCCTTTTATCGTTGCTGGCACTGATGGATACCATCCAGTCATTGGCGATATAGGTGGTAACTGCAAAGCGACAGCACAACCGCAGCTCAGCGCACTACCCCAGAAAGCGAGACCATAGTGATGTCGCCAGAAGCTCAACGCAGCACTAACAACGCCAATTCCGAGAAAGATCCAGGTCCACAGCGGGGGAATAAATCCAGCAACAATGACCCCAAGAAGAAACCCCAGCAAAAAACGAAACGCTGGAAGACTACCGGGCTGTATCCGGCGACGTTGCATTGCCGCGAACGTTAAACTGTGGTAGTTCTTCAGCAACTGAAAGCATCGCTTCGTAATGATCCGTCGATCCAGTTACGAAGGTCCATTGATCTGGACTCAGATAATGGGCAAGCTGTTGGGTTAATTGCTCCCGAATGTGCTGTGGATCTTCCAATCTTGCTGGCAAGTAGAGTGTCAGGTGGAGCGAACGATAAAACTGCAAAATTTCCACCAATCGAGAATTCTGCATAGGATTGCGAAACTCGGTAATTTGTGGCTCTGCGCTGGTATAGTAATCCGGGATCCAGCGCAAAATCACGTTATAAATGGGCACCTGTAACGATTGAGCAATCAGGGATTTCACCAATGCTGCCGTTTCTTCCGATAGTGGCTGATGCCGCAAGTACGCAACTTCCAGGACTGTCTGCCGCGTTGCCGGAATAAATCGAGGACCGATTTCCAGAATCTGGATTCCTGACGCCGTTGGAATAGCTGCCACAGCCGCCTCTAAATCACTGAGCAGGTAATTTAACCGCTCAGGGAAGCTCTCCAATTTTGATTCGCCCAGCGGTAATGTTTCCGGTGCTGCTCCGATGCTGCCCGGACTCTGAATCAAATGCAACTCTACAGGCATACCCAACGCCGTCTCGACGGTTCGCTCAAATTCTGCAATTTCCTTCTGGGTAAAAAACTGCGAGGTAGCAATCCGAATGCGGGCAATCACTCTACCTCCCTGAAGCTCATACTCCACTGCCAGCACGCTGGAACGCTCAGGCTGCTCAAAAAACGAATTCGCCGTTTCATTCAGCACCTGCGATACTTTGTAGCGGAGCGTAATTTCATCGACGGTTCGCTGCAACGGAATCATCAAAATCAGTGCAATCATCATCAGCACAAAGAGTCGAGCACGCACCGTTCCTGTCGCCCCCAGCAACCGGGCAATTCGCGATTCCACAAACAACTTTCGAAGCCAGCGACTGCCCAGCTCTTCCTGCTTCCACTCAGCGATATATTCAGAAGCAACGTGATGCGTTACGCCCAGAAGAAGCAGGATCAAAGAAGATCCCAGCAGAAGCCCGGTAAGATTGGTTGTAAAAAAGAGAAAGCTACCGGTAATGGCACGCAGTAATTGTGACATCTCGCCGGCTGACCCCAGACTGAAGCCCAGGGTAATGACAGGCACAAAAACCAGATATGCGGTAAGCGGAGCGATCAACATCTGCTCAGTCGATCGCCCACGCAAAATGACCAGCGCAAGAAACACTCCTGCCGCCAATGCCAGCGCAAAGTCCAGCAAGGTAGGATTAATCACCTGATTCAAGAGCCCAGGAACTCCAATAAAAGGCAGCACCAGACTTACCACCAGACTTAAAAAGAATGCCAGCAGAATCGTGGCAATGAACTTGGTCAACGACTTTAAGAACAAATAGACATCTCCCGTCGTCAGCGAGAAGCTCAACGTGTTCATCAACGGAGCGATAGGAGAGAAAAACAACCCAATGGTGACAACAATGGAAGAATCGAGCATTAAGCCCAGTGTAACGGTTAACGTGGTTGCCAACGTCTGAAACCAGAACAGTGTATCGCGAAAGCGCACTGATTGAATCGCAATATAGTCCAGCTCCTTAAACCGAAACCAACTGATTCCAAACCACTGCATCAGAAGCTCAGAAAGCGTCGTGGGATGCGCTTTTTCCTGTTGCTCCAGAGCTGGGAAAATGCTGGATTCTTCCCGAGCTTCGGTAGGTGTTTGGGGCGTTTCAACAGTTTCACGTGTTTCCCCGGATTGCGGTGCTTCAGCAGGAGTCGGTGATAGCCCGGCAGCAGCAGTATCAACTGGCTGGGAAGATGCTGCTGATTCAGCAGGAAAACGCAACTCAATAAATGCCACCAACCCGCTCATAATAAAGCTGGTGAGCACGATCGTACCAAGAGCATAGAGAATAAAATTTTCCGTCCCAGCAATCCCCAGGGAGATGGGAATAAATGCCATCACTGCCGTTGCCAATCCCCGCGGAACCATTGCAACTGTGAGCCACCGTTCTCGGGGACTGAAGTGAGGACGGAGTTTAAACAAAAACTGAGCTCCCAGAAACCGTCCCAGCAGCAGGAGTACAGTCAGTCCGATGATCACCAGCACAGCTTCCAGAGAGAAACGTTTAAAGTCGATCAATAGCCCCAGGAACACAAAAAAGAATGTTCGAACCAGAAAGGAAATTTCCACCGTAATATTGTGCACAAACTGATCCAGGGCGTACTTGGTTGCATCGATTTTCACTCCCAGCAGGCGTCGAATTTTCCCACTGACCTGGCGTACAATTCCCCCAACATTCGCCAGGATAACACCAAAGAACAAAATCCCGACAGCGCCATTGCCGCCGCTATGTTCAAATGCAACGTAGAGCAAGAAAAGAAACCCCAGCGTCAACATATAGGACACCGCCTCCCCCCGAAGGGTTGAAATAAATCGCGCCCATAGCACGCCAGCAAAGCCAGCAATCAGAATGGCAATCAGGAAAGAACCCACAACGCTTTGCACAATATTCCAGAAACTGGCAGCCTGTGCCTGATGAATCTGAATTGTGAGCAAAACAGAGACGATAATCAGTGCATCCGCCAAAGCCGGTTCAATACTGAGCATCGTCCGCAAATTGCTGGAAATACGCAACTGGGACACTACCGGCAGGATAATTGCCGGACTGGTTCCCCCCAGCATCCCTGCTAAAATCAGAGCAGCTACCAGCGGAAACTCCAAAACAAAAAAAGCAAAAAGAAAAACCAGGATGTAAGAACACGCAAAAGTTGCGACCGTCAGCAGCAAAGTCGCCCCGGCTTCTTCAATCACTTTGTGAATCTCTAAATCCAACCCTCCCTCAAACAAAATGATCAACAATGCCAGTGTACCGAAATACGGGGCAATATCCAGCAGCGGTTCCGTTGGCACAATCTGGAAGATGGGTCCCAACAACAACCCCAGTCCGATCAACAAAAAGACCGAAGGGATCTTAAACAGTCGGAACACCAGATTCCCGATAAAACCGGCAACAATAATGCCACCAAGGAGAAGCAGAAATTGATCAATGTTCATCGCTCATCGTACTGACTCTTGCAAATTCCAGATAGCAATATAACAATTTCTCAAGGATTGAGCGTGAAAACGCTGCACACCCTTCGCTCCCTGTATTGTGATACGCTTGCCGGTGCGATGCTCGCTATTTACCCCAACTTTTGTAATTTAGCAAAGGTTTGGCATTAAAATTGCAGCGGTTGAATGTTGATCATCGAAAACATTCTGGTAGACGATCGGGTTACAACGGCACACTTCCAGTGCGACCTCGCCCGATGCAAGGGTGCCTGCTGCACTTTTGCTGGTGGCAGTGGCGCTCCATTAGAACCAGAAGAGGTTGCAGAGGTTGAGACAATCCTTCCTATCGTATGGGATCAATTGCCCAGCGCTGCCCAAAGAGAAATTCGACAGTACGGCGCTATAGACTGGGAGGATCATACGCCTGTTATTCGATGTGTTGATGGGCGGGCGTGTGTGTTTGTCGTGGAAGAACAGGGCATTGCATACTGTGCCATTGAAAAAGCCTATCACGCCGGCAAAACAACATTTCGTAAACCCATCTCCTGCCATCTATTCCCTATTCGTGAAATCCGGCGCGACACCCTGACAATTCTCCTCAGCGAATACATCCCGGAATGCCAGCCAGGATGGGAACGCGGACGCCGGGATCAGGTCCTGCTGACGGAAACGGTGCGAGATGCTTTAATCCGCCGATTTGGACCTCAATGGTATGCTGCTCTGCAAGAGCTTCAACAACAAACAACGACAGTACAACAGGGGCAATAGAAGAATGGCACTCAAAGCTACAACGGCAATATCGCAAAAACCTGAAACGAAGGTAACGACCAAACCAAAGCTTCAGCCATTTCTTGTCGTATTTCTCAGTGTACTCCAGAAGCCGCTCCACACTTTGCAGCAGTATGTTGAAGAAGTGGTGGAAACCAATCCGTTCATCATCGCATCTGCAGAAGTTGAAGACTATCAATCGCCGGAAGAAGCTGAAACAATCGTCGACGAAGATTTTATGGACTTTGAGAACTTTCCTGAAGACAGTAAAATACCGGAAGAAACAAATTCCTTAGAAGAACCAGATCTTCAAGCTGGCCTCAGCGATCCGGAGATCTGGGGTGACGACATTGATGAAGAATTCGGAGGAATACCGTACTCTTCTTCTGATGAAGAAGATGACTGGAAAAGCAACATTGCAACACCGCAAAGCTTCATCGATGGGCTAATGGAACAACTGCATCTCCTTCCTCTTCAGCCAGCAGAACGCATAGCCGGAGAAATTATCCTGGAAAACCTGAATTCTCGAGGCTTTCTTGACGAAAAACTTTCCATTATTACAGTTGAAGCAAACCTGACTATTCTGCAAGAAAACCTGCACCGCCTGCAACAGCACATAGCGTCGAGAAATTCTGAATGGAAAATTTACCAACAGGAATTACAACTACTGGCACAGCGGTTGGAGTCCATCCGAATAGGGGACAACGAATACCTGCCGATTGAGGGATGGTATCAACAGCTCCTGCAGTTAGCCCGCCTGGTGAACTTTTCCGATGTGCTGCCATTACTTCGGGAAACAGATGTTGAACGAGTTCGACAGCAAATCCTCTACCAAATTGACCCACCGGGCGTTGCTGCCACCGGTTTTCAGGAGAATTTTATCGTCCAGCTAAAGCGCAAGCATCCGCAAACGCCAGCAATGAAAACTGCCGTTCAGATCCTGGAACACGCCTATGAAGACTTCCTCCATAAGCGGTTTGACAAAATCATCGAAACATTAAACATTACCCAGGAGGATCTGCGGCTGGCTCTGGAGGAAATTAAGCATCTGGAGCTTTATCCAGGAGGGGGACCGGAAACGGCTGACTCCTCAGTCATTGTGCCTGATTTTATCGTCCAGTGGAACGAAGCGATCCAGGATTTTACAATTCGGCTGGCAAACGACTATCTGCCGGAAATCCAGTTGAATCCTGCATACGTGGAAATGCTCAAGCAGGTAGAGCAGGGGGGGCGCAAAAAGGAAATTCAGTGGCTGCGGAAGCGGTATTATGAAGCCGATTTCCTCATCAAAGCGCTGGAACTTCGCCGCAAGACATTGCTGCGTATTATGATGGTGATTGTTAAGCGGCAATATGATTTCTTCCGCACCGGCGATGTCTATAAGCTCAAAGCCCTGGTCTACAAAGACATTGCCCAGGAAACTGGTTATGAAATTTCGACGATCTCTCGAGCTGTTGCAGAGAAATATGTTCAAACCGACTTTGGCATTTACCCATTGCGATTTTTCTTCTCCGAAGGCGTCAAAACCACGGATGGACATATTGTATCGCAGGCAGCCGTCAAAGCAGCGCTCCAGGAGCTGATTAAAAACGAACCCAAGGATAAGCCGTATTCAGATGAGGTTTTAGCACAAAAGTTGAAAGAAAAAGGTTACAGCGTAGCCCGACGAACTGTGGCAAAATACCGGCAACAACTGGGCATCCCTTCTGCACGGGCAAGGCGACAACTGGTATGATTACTTTTCGCTCTACCTTTTTCCTCATCATCGAAATCTGGAGTCTGACTATTACAGCGCTCCAGGCTCAACGATTGCTGGACCGATTTGTACCCTACGTAATACAGCAGCGCAATGGGTCAACTGCCGGTAGCTTACGTGGATGGGGAAGTTTTGAAGGATATCTTTTTCAAACTGATTCCCTCCACGGCTGGCGGCAGGTAATGGGAGCAATGGTCGATTTCTGGCGCCGCGATACTACCTTGCTACTCAGCTTTGTGGCAACAATTGAATTCCACGCAAACTTTAACAACGACATTTTCTTTAATCCTCGGGCACAGTTTTGGGAAGAAGGAATCGTATTGAGCTTTTACACTTCCCGGTGGATTTTGCAAACGGGATACCTCCATCGATGCAAACACGACATCGACAATCTTGCGCTACAACAGGAACGGGTACTAATCTACGGCAGTTTCTTTGGCAATTTGTTTTATGAAGCAATACCCAAAACTGATTCAACCGGAGTACTCATCGGTTTCAATTCCCATTTGTTCGTTGTCCACGAAGATTACCGCGCCCCTGCAGAGCTCAATCGACTGGATCCCCGCATTTCCACCTTGTTCAGTGCAAATGTCCTCTCACTCCAGGCACGCTTTCCTATGTTGGGACACATGCTTGCCCTTCGAGCATCCCTGCAGGCTGCCAGTTTTTCCCGGAGTGATCAATTCACCCAGCGACTGCGTTACCCCCTAAGCTGGCGATTTTCTTTCTACGGCGCCGTAGAATACTTTCTCAGCTCCATAGCCCGTTTCCGACTCAGCATTGAACGGCTGCACGATACCCTTATCCCGGCAATCCCGGAAAGTGCCGTCCATATTCAACTGGGCATTAACTTCGTCCCACAGGCAATGTGGTAAATGCCCTTCGGCAACGGCTCAACTATTCCGGTACTACGAAGCAGCGTGCATATCCAGGAATTCCTTGATTTCGTGTAACAGTTGCGCCGGCGTTTTGATCGGATATTGCAATTGCGACAACACTTCGCTGGCTTCGTATCCCTTGATTTTTACCCCTTCAAGCGCCGGGAGCAGCGGATCAGCAGAGCGCAGCGGATATCGGATCCCTTTGCTCCGCTTGAGCACAATATACGCCCAGGGAGCATCGCACACTTTCACCGCTTCCATACCAGCAGATCGGGCTAACTCCATCAACAACTGCGACTCTTCACCTTCTTTAACCAGTTTGTATGCCAACTTTGCGATACCCCCAGCTACGTGTACGTGCAGCTCCCGTCTTGCTTCTGCGGTCAGCTCATCGATATGCTCAATTTTGTACAATGCTAACTGAGGATCTGATCGTACGATAGACCGCACCGTGTTACGGGTTAGCCCCACCTGCCCTGCGATTTCCTCCTCCGTTCGCAAATATTCCTCTTTCAGTACGATCACATACGCTGCCCGAGCCAGGGAAGGCAGCCACGTTAGGGTTCGATACTCTGCCAGCTTTGTAATCCCTCCCAGCAGATCGATGCTCTTAAGAAAAACTCTCCCCACCAAATTTTCTACATCGACTTCATTGAGCACCGGCGTGGAAATCTGCACGACCATCGTTCACTCCTTTCCTTTGTTAAACAATTCACTCACTGGTTGTAAGACCCGGACCAAACCTGTATCGGTAATTTCCATCCAATGGGTACGAGTATCATGACCTGCCATTCGGCAACCATCGATGCGGAAAAGTCGCACAACTTCTCCGATGGCACGATGATAAATGCGAGCTGTATACTGAGAGCTTATCAATTCTTTTGCTAACACAATCGACCCATCAACAATGTGTCCGACAGCATAACCGCCAGCAGCTTCTGCCGTTAACTCTTCGTGTCCGCTCCGTTTTTGTGACACAAATAGCGCCGTCTGGTGCCACTTCTTCATAAAATTAAACAGGCGGCGAACGACTGCCCGCGCCATCATTTCCCGATGTTCATACAAGCCGGTAACTGAGTCAATGATGGTATGGCGAACTTTGTAGGTTTTAATCACGTACGCTAGCGTTTCCAGAAGATTCGGCAATTCTTCTCTCAAGGCGGTATGGGAAGCCGCATCGATGAACACAATGCGATTTTCAAACGCCTGAAAATCCAGCCCCATTGCTGCTGCCCGCAGTTTAAGACCTGCAGCAACAAAAGGCGCTGGCGATTCAACCGTAATAAATGCTACCGGTTCTCCCCGGCTGGCTTGCTTACAGGCAAACTGCTCAACAAAGAGTGATTTTCCCGTGTCGCTGACTCCTGTCAGATTCATCACTGCATACCGGGGGATGCCACCCAGCGATGCTTTATGAATCCGTCCTCCTTTCGTTTCAACCCTGAAAAAAAGATCATCTACTCCCTCTACCCCGGTTGGCACCCCTTCCAGCGGCGGCGCTTGCGCTAACGCCGCCTCTGCTACAATGATACCTTCCTTAATTACTTCAGGCTTCGAATATCCCTCAGTCCCCGCTGCAATATTTTGTTGTTTCACCATTACCTCCCCTCCTCAATTGTTTGCTTGCTGACAACGTTGCCGCCGTCCTGGACTGCATAACGGAGCAAATGCTGCACCTCACCTCCAAGAAAAGAGCGGCGAGAGGAGCCATCCGGCTGCTGCATTTGAGCCCACAACTCGTTGCGCGCCTGGACCACTCCAATACCCTGCGCGTACCAGTTATGCATTTGTAGATCCAGAGTCATCGGGATTCGCTGATCCAGGATTTCCAGGTTACCAAAAAGCTGGACACGATAAAGAAAATGGAGCGCACTCACCGAACGCTCAGCAAATGTTACCGCTTCTTCACCCTGCCGTAGAGCGGTGACTGCCACCGAGTCGACGATGAAGTCAGCGTTTTTGCCAAAATCTACCGTATCAACCCAATGCTGGTCCAGAATCTCCACTCGCCAGTCCGGCACCTGAAAATTCGCCACCGGGATCCACTCCGGCAGCGGCAACTGGAGATCCTGCAATCGATTCAACAAATGGCGACTACTGAGCCAGAACGTCTCGTTCTCCAGAGCAACCACGAACGTGTCAACTCGAACCTGTTGTCCATTCGTGTCTGTCCAGAAAGACAACAGCGTAAAAGTAGGTCGTCCACCAATGATAGTACGTGCCACTGTGACGGTAGAGTCGAAATACCGATAACCTGAAACCACTATGTTGCCCGTTGAATCAATTTGCCGCGTATCAAAGATCCACCAGTTACCGACACTGAGCGGGATATATGGGAGGGATGAAGAAGCGGAAGGTGTTGTTGTCTGTTCGCATCCAGCAAAAAGCAATAGCACCACAATGAGCACAACCATTCCTTTGAAGCACTCCTGCAGCCTCATAGCACCCCCGTGTTTGGTGTACCTTAAACTTGGCAAAGAGACGAAAAAAGGGGTTTCTTTTGTCTATGTTACCGGGTTGCTTTGAGCAAATGCTGAAACTTTTCCCGGAACTTTTGCACCTTCGGTTGAATCACCAATTGACAATAGGCTTGTTCCGGATGGCGGGCAAAATAATTTCGGTGGTATTCTTCGGCAGGATAAAACTTGTCCAGCGGCTTGATTTCAGTTACTATAGGCTTTTCCCACAGGGGAGCCGCAAACGCTTCTCGCAATCGTTCAGCAATTGCCTGTTGCTGCGGCGTTCGATAGAGAATGATCGACCGATACTGCGATCCCACATCGTTGCCTTGCCGATCTGGTGTTGTTGGATCGTGAACGGTCCAGAAAATCTTCAACAGGGTCTCATAAGAAATTTTCGCCGGATCAAAAACGATGCGCACTACCTCAGCGTGCCCCGTCGTATCGCTGCACACCTGCTCATACGTCGGGTTTTCCACAAATCCCCCTGCATAGCCGGGCAGTACCTCTTCCACTCCGATTACCTGCTGAAAAATAGCTTCCATACACCAAAAACAGCCACCACCCAAAACGGCAGTATCCAGTGTTGTTTCCCCCATAGCGTTTTTCCCCATCAAACCCACCAATAAAAGAACTGCCAATTGCATTGTAATCTTCCTAGACGATACCCTCGCTGGCAAGAACGATATCTCTGAGGCTTTCGTGCATACTTGTCCGCTTCTTCTCTCCGTCTACTGGTCTGAGCAGTCACCCTTGCCAGTAGGCGACGGTGTGCTTCTATTTCCTTGGAAAGCTCGGAGAAATTGAGTAAATTCGTAGTATGCGTTAATGAGGTCAACAAAAACACCGACAGCAATGCAATCATCAGCTTCATTCGATGCTTCCGCTGTGACGGCAGAGTATCTCCAGAGTTTGGAGTACGACATCCGATCAACTGTGAATGGTCCCACCATTGCAGGAATTTACTGGAAACGCCTCCGTCCCATTGTCGACGGGCGGGGTGAACTGATCGAGCTCTGGAGCCAGCCCTGGCTTCAAAACGAACCGCTAATCATTCCGCAGCATATTTACCAATCTGCAACGGATTTTGGCGTTGTCAAAAGCTGGCATTTACACCAGCACCACACCGACCAGTTTGTCGTCACCCGGGGAAAACTCCAGGTGCTATGCGTTGACATTCGCCCTTCATCTCCAACGTTCCGGCAGGTCAATTCATTTATTCTGGGGACCAACCAGCCTTCACTGCTGGTTATTCCACCGGGAATTTTGCACGGATGGAAAGCCCTTTCTTTTCCAGAAGTGCTGGTAATCAATCTCCAGTCGCATCCATATGATCCAGATGACGAGTTTCGTTTTCCGTGGGATTGCATTCTCAAAGATTTGTGGGAACCACGATTTGGATAATGATGAATAACACCAGAATTCGCATAGCAATTTTTGCCTCCGGCAGTGGCACCAATGCTGAAGCGATCATCCACCGCTCCCTCCAGAGCGATGCGGCTTTTACCGTCGCCTGTGTCATCAGCAACCGCAAAGATGCCGGGGCACTCAAACGCGCGGCATTGTTTAACATTCCGGCTGAATACTGCAATCCAGCAGACTTTGCAACAGAAACGCAATATGTAGAAGCGCTCCAGCAACTGCTGGATCAGTACGGAGTGCAAATGATCGTTTTAGCAGGATATTTGCGAAAAATCCCTCCCGCAATCATCGAACGCTACCGTGGACGTATTTTCAATATCCATCCAGCGCTCCTTCCAAAATTTGGAGGGAAAGGAATGTACGGACGTCGAGTCCATCAAGCAGTTCTTCAAGCAGGAGAAACAGAAACAGGCATTACGATTCACGAAGTTACCGAAGAATACGACGCTGGTCCCATTCTACTTCAGAAGAGCATTCCCATCGACAAAGAAGACACGCCGGAGCGGCTGGAAATGCGGATTAAAGCAATTGAACACCAGGTTTATCCCGAATTCATTCAGCAAAAAGCGTTGCAGTTCCAAAAGCTTCAAATGGTACAATGACAACAGCACGATATACACTGGCTCTTCTCATCCTTGGACTATGGGGATGTACGGCTCCCGTGGTCAAACAAACTAAATTGCCACCTATGGCACCACCGCCAGATACGGCTGTTGCCATAGCGTCTCCCTCAACACCCGATCCTGCACCATTGCCACCTTTAACAGCCACATTGCCCTATGCTCCAGTTTTGCAAAAGCTCCAGCAGCGTGGCGTTCCGCAGGCATTCATCCAGCTCCTTGCCACCCATCCCAAGGTACGATTCGACGAGAAATTTACGCGGATTAACGTGCTGGGCACTTCCAGAAAGCCGGATTACTCCCATTTCTATAATGCACGAGCGGTTAAACGGTGCCTGCAATTCTTAAAAGAGCACGACTCGCTCCTACGGGCAGTGGAACAACGGTATCACGTACCGAAGGAAGTCATCGTTGCTATCCTGTACGTAGAAACAAAACTGGGCAGCTACACAGGCAAACATCATATACCCAGTGTTTTTCTCTCCGTTGCAATGGCAGATGACTCCACGTACTTCACCAAAAACCGGGAACGACTCCGGGCTCAATTTCAGGGATCGTCAGCCGAATTAGCAGCTCTGGAACAGAAGTTAGCCAGGCGATCGCAGCGCAAAGCCCAATGGGCATTACAAGAGCTGGAGGCTTTGTCTCAACTCTACCTCCAGCGTGGTATCGATGTTTTTTCTCTCTATGGTTCGTGGGCTGGCGCTTTTGGCTATGCTCAGTTTCTCCCATCCAGCTTTTTGCGGTGGGCAGTGGATGGGAACCGGGATGGACAAATCGATCTGTTCTCCTTTCCGGATGCTGCGCACAGCATCGCGGTATACCTGAAAGCGCACGGATGGGGAAAATCGGCTCGCCAGCAGCGGAAAGCAATTTACGCATATAATCACAGTCAGGACTATGTTACTGCTGTACAAACCTTAGCAAAAAAATTGCGGGCTCGATACCCATAGCAATGTAACCGCTCAGTGGAATATTGTGTTTTTGAGCAAGATGGCAAAGGAAGTGCCGGAGCATTATCAGTCATTATCAGATGAAGAATTGTTCGAATTGCTGCGTGGGAACAATGACCTATCAGCTTTCGCGGTACTCTACGAGCGGTATTCCCGAAATGTGTATACCTACTGCTTGAAAATGCTGGGCAATAAAATGGAAGCAGAAGATTTGTATCAGGATATCTTCTTGCGAATGTATGACTACCGTCATTCTTTCCGCGGTGGCAGCTTTGCGAACTGGCTCTTTACTATAGCTCGAACGCAGTGTTTGAATCAGATTCGCCAGCGCAAGCATACTGTGGATGAAACGATCTTAGAAGAGATGCGCTTTGCCGTATCACCAACGTGGGAAGACTCTTTGCTGCTGCGCGAGCAGATTGACCAGGCGCTTCAACAACTGCCAGAATCCTTTCGGGAAGTGATTATACTGCGTTTCTACCAGGATCTCAGCTTCGCTGAAATTGCAGAGCGGCTGGGAATTAGTGTTTCCTTAGCAAAGGTGCGGAATTTTCGCGCACTTCAGATGTTACGCAAGTTGTTAGCCCCAATCTTAAAGGAGTACAGGTATGACAAGGGCTGAAGAACTGCTGAACAAATTCCTTGCAGGTGAACTATCGCCAGAAGAGCAGCAGGAATTTGAGCACCTGCGCCAGAGCTCCCCCGAATTTGCCCGGGAAGTCGAAGAGTATACACAGGTCATCAACCTGCTCGAGCAGGAAGCAGATGAAGCCAAACAGGAAGCGGAGCGAGCAGCAGTGATCCCTGATACCTACAAGAAGTTAGCAGCTATTATCGCGGCTGGCGTTGGTACCACTGCCCTTACCTCTTCGGTTGTGAGTTCTGGTGGGTCTTCCGTGTTCGGCTCACTGATTACGTGGGTTACCACCAGCATTTTCGCTCTTACTATCAGTGCTCTTGTCGTCTGGAACGCCTTTATCCGTCCCTACGCCGTTGTGAAACCCCCATCGATTGCGAAACAGGATACGGTTGCCCCGGTATCGGATGTTACCACTGCGGATACCCTGACTCTCATCATGCCTCCCCCCGTCAATGCAGCCAACGACGCTATAACCGAAAAAGAGCCGCAGAAACAGGCGCAGCAGCACGTACCGAACCAGACACACACTCCTCCTGCAACGGGGACAGAACGTACGCAGCTATTAGCGCTGGCACCATCTGTGGATGTGACCAGTGAGCGAACGATCCAGCAGTATTACCGAACGCAATTGCAGCGCTATCAGCAACAACGCAATGACTCCGCTTACATTCGTACGGCTGTACAGTTGGCAGAATCGTACGTTCTGACCCGAGATTTCGTTCCAGCGTCTCAGTTACTGGATCAGCTCCAACGCCAGTTTGCTACCCAACGAACGCCGGATATGGAGGCGCGTATTGAGTTGCTCCGCAGCCAAATTTCCCGCTACCGAAAGAACTTCGCTGAGGCGATGGATCATCTGGAGTCAGCCCTTCAGCACGTTCAGGACCCGAAGCTCCGTGCCCAGATTCTTGCCGAGCAAGCGTTCGTGCTGTATTCCATCGGAGATACGCGGGAAGCAGTAAAAGTAGCACGCCAGGCGTTGCAATTACCGGGATTACCCCAGCCAACGGCTCGCCAACTGCGCCAGATGCTTCAGGCGCTTGCAGCACAACCGTAAGAACGCCTCAGCAGGGCAAACAGCTACTGCCATCGCTGTGTTATACTGTATTCCCGGATCATTGCCATCAATGACTTTGTGTCTTTCCTGTGCATTTTGTGGAGAATATTCTCTCCCCTGGATTCCGCCAAAAACTCCTATTGTTGAAAAAACTCCATTTTCTGGATTTTCTCTGTGATCACCGAGGTACTGGCACCATTGTTGATTCATTACGCTGTACCGCCGGCAGCGCCGCGGTCCTTGCAACAACAAAAGTGCAACAAGTGAAAGGGAAGGGAGCAATGATGTTTCTTCGGGCGCAGGAGTTATTTAAAAACTCCATCGATCGATCATATGCGGTACTATCGCGCATCTCTCGCATCCTTCAAACGGGCAATCAAGTGCATCTCAGCGCTGTTTTCGTCCAGAACGTATTCGCCCTCTGGCGACAGTCTTTTGACCAATCGCAAGAACTCGCAGTTTTCCACAAATTAACACCGTTTTTCCAGTACTTATACACTGCCCCACTGGAGAATCCGCCAAAGTCGCTCCGAATGTTTTTCGAGAACCTGCCACCGGAATTGCAAATTACAATGCCAACATATGAGGCTTTTCTGTTGAAGTTCCAGGAAGTTGAGGATACACTGATCACTTCCTTCCAGTTAGATCGATCAATGCTGCCGCAATTACTGCCGAAGGATACATCTCTGAGCACAGACAAAGCTGCTTAAAAAGCTGCCCTCTTGGAACACAGGGAGTGATTCGTGCCCACGGATGGGCAAAGAGGGCATACTGCAAAGGACGCAACAGCAGATCTAAAAGAGTACGCCGGTAAAGAAGTTCGCTCAGGGCCGCTATTGACAGGGAAAAAGTTTTCGAGACAGAACGTCGTGCCGCCAGCTTTCACGTCTGGTACTGGTAGGAAAGAAGTTGAACCCCGTGCTCCTGCGCCGTTTGCTCTATTCCCGTAGAAACCCGGTCACACACGACGACCGGTATCGCTCTGATACCAAAAGCCCGTTGGAGAATCTGGGCACGCTCCGCTGCTCGATGAACATCTTTTTCAAATGCGGTAACGGAAGCTTCTACTGCCAGGACAACGGGTTCTCCACTGTGCCAATCTCGACCTTCTATGACAGCGTCTAACTCCATTACATCGCGATAATCTTGCTCTTTGACGGTACCAGCTTCCACCGCTTCGTCAAGCCGATCTGCCAATTTCTGCGTCGAGAGAATCCTGCTTTTTCGGACTACTCGCCAGACAATCGCTGGATATCGTTCTCGAACCGCTCGTTCATAGTCCTTTCCTCTCAGCCCTCCTACCTGATCTTTGAGTGTCTCAACATCGTCCTTAAGCCCTGCAACGTCCTGCTTAAGTACCGCGACATCCTGCTTAAGCACCGCAACGTCCTCCTTGAGCACCTGGATATCCTGTCCTACCCGAGTCAGACGCTTGTCGTGTTCCTTCAGCAATTCCCCGTGCTGCTTAACCAACCGAATTAACTCATCCACTTTTCGTGGCAACTCTAAGAGCTCGGTCGTGAGAATGAGTTTGCGCAACTCCTCCAGCCACTCTGGGTGCGCTTTCAGGGCTCGCAACAAGTCGCCGAACGTACGAACCTGATATTCGTCCATCTGTTTTTCAAGCGTTTCCATTGGCACCAATCGAGCCTGCGCTAATGAACTCTTCCTTCAAAGGGACGTTCTACAACAACAATTCGTTTCCGGATGTGCCAGTATTAACACTGGAAGCAGTGCTCTTTTGACGCCACACTTCCATCAATGGTAGCCTCAGTTTTCGCATTACCACTCACTTTTGCTTGTCGGACGAAGGAGGAGAAACCGCTTGGGCGCCATTGTCCAACGGAGACCGTGACACGCTGCTTCCGGGGACGGTCCTGGAGACCTCTTTGCTTTCTGTCGCCTGTTGAATTTCCTCACTGATCAGGTTGAGATTACGGTGAAACTCCGCCTGTGCCTTGCGAACCTGTGCCAGTCCTTTTGCAATGGTGCGCGAGACATCCGGCAGCTTCTTGGGACCAAAGAGTAACAGAATGACCAGTACTATTAGGAGGAGTTCTCCAAACCCAACGTCGAACATCGCTCTATGAGGTACTTGTCTGACTGCTGTGCGACTGGTGCTCCGAGGAGGCTGGTGCGCTCTGCGATCCTGAGGATTCCAATGCCTGACGATGCGTCGGGGAGGTTTCTTCCGGCTCGTCCATCTGCGCTGCTTTCTTAAACTCTCGAATGCCCGACCCCAGTCCGCGCATAAGTTCCGGAATACGGCGAGCGCCAAAAAGGACGACGATGATCAAGAAAATAACAACTAATTCTGTGATGCCAATGGTTCCCATTGCCGATACTCCTGTTGTTGAACGAAAAGACGTAAAGATTCAAATACCACTTTTCCATCTTCGGAACCCAAAAGGGCTTCAACGGCTCGCTCCGGATGGGGCATCATTCCGCACACATTACGATGTCGATTCACAATACCGGCGATATTGCCCAGCGAGCCATTTGGATTTGCCACCTCGGTAATCTCTCCATCAGGAGTGGCATAGCGGAACAGA
>JALWUI010000098.1 GCA_027082775.1 Candidatus Kapaibacterium sp. | reverse complement strand
CCTCCCGGCGCGCCGCGGCAGTGCAGACTTCGGCGGGAAGCCTCCGGAGCAGCTACGTGAATGACCATCGCAGCAGCCGGATCCTGAAGTGAAAACCAGCCGGCACGATACGCCTCGCTCTGCTGAAGAGCAAAGACGGAAGCAACCTGATAGCAGCGGTCGTCATATTGCCACTGGCGAAATGCGGTCTGCTCGCCCAGCCACTGTTCAAAAGAGGATTTGTCGATTTTCAACACATTCCGGCGAATGCCAAAGAGGGGACGGTCGTTCAAAGAGCGGAGCAGTGCTTCTGTCTCATCACCGTAGTGCGATTGCAGTTGCCGCACCAGCCAGGGCGGAAAGCTGTAGCGGATGTCCAGTGGGGCACGCGCCAGTTGCACAGATACCGGAGTGTCGGCGCAGGAACGTTGCAGATTACGAAGCACAGCGTTCACCAGCCTCACGCGAGCGGATTTCCGAAGGAACCATTTGCTCAGTTCAACGGTGGTGTCAATGGCGGCGTACGCAGGGACAGCGTCAAGAAAGAGCAGTTGGTATGCGCCGGAAAGCAGCAGCGCATCCAGTGTCGCTCGATACGGCGCTTTCGGCGGTTGATAGAACGGGCGGAGCAGGAATGCAAGGCTGCGCTTCCATCGGATCGTTCCATACACCACTTCCGTAACAAAATCCCGATCCTGCTGCGATAGATGGTGCCACTGCCGGAGCGCCCGGTGTAGCAGCGTGTCCAGTGGATGGGCAGAGGAAAGAAACTGCCGCACAATCTCCACCGCAACGGCACGGGGCAGCAACGATGCATCGGCGTGGAGGAGCTGCTGCAAGGGAGTCAATTGTTGCATCGAATCACTCAGTACACCTGACTTTCTACCGCAGCAAAGACGAGTAACGGCAGCAGAACCAGAAAAAGCACCGTAGCTGGCGTATCAGCAGCCGTGTGCCGCTTCGGATCGTTCCGCATCGGTCCGCCGCATTCTGGGACCATAGAACGACGAGTGACAGTATAACACTCCCACTCCTGCTCGCTCATCAAAAAAGTGTCGCGTATTTCGGGATTGTTTTGTAAATTGGAAACGTAGTTTGGGCTGTCTCACAACATAAGGAGTTTGGTATGAGCGCACAGGCTACGCTTAGGCGCAGTTATCCCCTGTCCTGCTTTCCCTGTTCCCGGAACGCTTCTAAGTTAAGAATCCAGAGGAAGTCTCACAATGGAGGGAAAAGGCGATGAGAAGCTTAGCGTTATGGATCGTAGCAATATCCGTCGCCGTTGCCCAGGTGTCCATAGAGCGGATTCCAGTAGTCCCGCTGTATCAGAACGGGAGTAAGCTGTGCGATGCGATCGTGGTGGAGGATGAGATTATCCTCGTCGGTGGCGAAGGAGTGGTGTTGCGGAGTAAGGGAGACTTTACACACTGGAAGCATCAGCGGTTGAAACCGACCGAATATCGAACCATTTACTCCATTGCGAAGCTGAACAAAGATGTCTGGATCGTGGTTGGGGAACGAGGGCTGTGCTATCGAACGCTCGATGGCGGACACACGTGGCAGCGTATCCAGTTGCCAGTCGAAGAGACATTGTATCGAGTGCGGGTTGCTGGCAACAATGTCCTGCTGGCGGTGGGAGCCAAAGGCGTGGTGCTGCGTTCGTTTGATCAGGGGATTATGTGGCAGCGGCAGAACAGTGGAACGCAGCGGGATCTGTATAGTATTGCTACCGTCGGTGATACCGCCATCGCAGTGGGGGAAGATGGCGTGGTGATACGCTCTACAAATCGAGGGGTAACGTGGGAAGTGGTGAGGGAAAAAGATGGGCTGAATCGCAGTCTGTATGACATTGCCGCAGCCGATCACCAGCGGTGGTATGCCGTCGGTGCGGAGAAAGTGCTGGTGCGGTCAACGGATGGAGGTACCAGTTGGGCAACGAAGCTGGTGGGCGAGTCGGTGTGGGGATTGATGTCGCTGCGCGGCATATGGTTTCAGGATGCGACGCAGGGCTGGATTGTTGGAGAATCCTCGGCGGCGCTGGAACAGCCGATCTGGGAAACTACTGATGAGGGAACGACCTGGCAGGCAGTGCCGGCGAGGATTGATACCCCCGAGGTGAATTCCATCATAGGGTGGGAATATTACCCGATCAAGTGGTGGGGAATTCGGAAAGTCGGGAATCAGCGGATTGTGTATGGTGAGCGGGGACAGTGTAGCATCATCGGCGTAGAGCCACCGGATGGTGGGAAGGAGTGGGAACGGCGAGTGTGGGATCGGTTGATCTCATTGGCACTCGTTCCCGGAGTCCGGTTGAATGGTTGTAATCAGATGCTGGTATTGCTCGGATATCCGCCCGCACCACAGGTGGTACGGTATTCAGTGACAGAGCGCACCTGGGATACGGTTTCACTCCTGCCTTTTATTGATGTGGTCCGAAAAAAGCCGTTGCCGCAGTTTCGATATCGTGGAGAGCAGCCGTGGCGCTGGCTCTGGAACGGCGACGCCATATTTGTAAGTTCCCTCTATAACCACGGCTGGCGCTCTGAAGATAGGGGGAACACCTGGCACGTCGTAACGCTGGATACGGTGTACTATATGCGCAATGTCGTGCCTTATGGTGAACGTGGGTTCGCCGTGCAGTGCAGCAAAAAAGTCGCAGAACATCAATATGTCAACGTATGGCTGGGGTCAAAGGGCATTGGTGATCCGTGGAAAGAAATTTTCCGGCTTGATTCCGGTGCAGCGTCCAGTCTCTTCCTCCAGGATCCTGCAGCGTGGCGCGCCATTGTAGATCAGGGGAACGCGATCTACCTGTGGAGCAGTAGTGATCAGGGAAAGACGTGGGAAAAGCAACGGATCATCGATACGAATTATGTCCATTACACCGGTGTCGGTGTATGGTTTGTTGATGACCTGGATTCCAGAATCTACGATCTACAGTATATGGATCTTCTGGTGCAGGTGGGATTGAACGAAGGAAAGGGTTTGGATCTGCTGCTGCTTTCTACCAGCGATGGAGGCAAGACGTGGGAGACCAGGGTTGTAATGTCGAAATTGCTGGGCAGAACCCTGCAGGCAACACCGGCTGCTTCGATTGTTGCGCATACGGCACAGGATAAGATCATCGGGATTGGCGGTGACATTGCCCCCGGTGATCTGATTTACACCCGCGATGGCAAGACGTGGCACCATCTGGTGCTGCCGAAACCCGGACAGATGCGATTCGTCTGGGACTATAACGGTGAGTGTGCAGTGGTGTGGCGGGGAGCAGATTTGTGGAATGTCTTCAATGTCGCGCCGCATCATCTGCTGCTGGTAAGTTTCGGGGTGAGCAGCGTCCGGGAAACGGAGGAGCGAGTGAAGAGAGTGGGGATCGCGGCGTATCCGAATCCTGCCAGCGAGGTTCTGCAGTTGCGCTATCGGGAATCCATCGCTCCGGCGGTGGAGCGAGTCGAACTCTACCGGGCGGACGGAAGAAAAATAGCGCAGTTCACCGGCGCCGTGCCGCACCTATCGGTAAGATCGCTACCAGCCGGAAGCTACTACGTCGTGGTGTACCTCCGCAGCGGCGAGCAGCACCTGATCGGATTCCAGGTGGTGCGGTAGCAGCAAGGCTGCTTCGGGGTGTTCCGAAAGCCCCAGCTTTCGCCAGCAAAGAAAACGCTCTCTAAAGGGTTGCGCTTCCAGTGAACGTGTAGGGGCGAAGTGATACTTCGCCCGGTGGGCGACCAGCCGGCTGCCCCTACAGGGGTGTTGGGGAATAACGAGGAAAGTGCACGCTGAAGCGTGCGCTCCCAGCGAACTGGGAGCGCCGGCTTTAGCCGGCAACAACTGGGAGCGCCGAGTTCAGTCGGCAAAAATACAAATTGCACCCTAAAGTGTGCGCTCCCAGGCACCCTAAAGGGTATGCTTCCAGTACCCGGCGATTACGCAGCATTACGCTCATTGTTGCAATGGGGGAAATTTGGAGAGCAGGTCGCCGCTGCTTTTAAAGGTAGACGATCCAGAAGATGAGGGGCCAGATGGCTACGACAAAGAACCAGAAAATGTTGGCTGCTTCAACCGTTCCATTCCACAGCCGGTACTTTCGATACTGGAGCAGCGCGTACAGATACCACAGCGTACCGGCAACGGCGTGAAGGGCGTGAGTGCCGATGACCAGGTAAAAGTACGATCCGTAAGCATCTACGGTCATTGTCAATCCGTGAGCGATCAAATTTGCCCACTCCACGCCCTGCAACACCACAAAGAGCACGCCCAGCCCTATGGTTGCCACTGCCCACGGCAGCCGTGCTGTTCGGCGAAAGATGGCATTGGTGATCCCGCTCAGCAGGAGAAAGAAGGTGTTGATCAGGGTAGCTGCCACCGGATAGAAAGGCAACCCTTCGGGGGGCCACACCAGTTGACCGGATCGGTACACGACAAAGGAACTCAGCAGTCCACCGAAGAGCATAATTTCAGAGGCAATAAACAGGAGCGTTCCTACGCGGGCACGCAACAAAATCCTTTGTCCCTCCATTCGATCAGTGCTGGCATTAACAAGTTCCATCAGATGCTAAGCTACCGCTTGAGGTTGACAATTCCGTCCGGGAGCACAAGAATAAACAGGATGATGAAAATGACGATTGCCGAATATGCCCAGACCCGAACCGGGATCTTTTCGTAGCGAAGATGCATATAAAACAGCGCAATCAGCAGCGCTTTCACTGTGGACAGTACCAGAATGAGTCCTACGACAACCGATGCGCTGACAACATCTCGCAAAAGGAAGGAGGATGCAACACTTGCTCCTGTCAGGATGAGCAGAAGAACGTAAATTTTGACGTAAAAAGCCACACTGAGATGGTCTTGATGTTCCGCTTGCATTTTGTATCCCACCTGCTTTTGAATAGACATCTACGTTAGATAGAACATCGGGAAAATGTACAGCCAGACCAGGTCCACAAAATGCCAGTACAGAGCGGCATTTTCCACCGCGTACTTGCTTTTGGTTTTGCGCACATAGAGCCATACTCCAAAGAGGATACAGGCGCCGGCAAAAACGTGCAAGCCGTGGATCCCGGTGATGGTGTAGTAGAACATCCAGAAGGGATCAGTATTCGGATAGAATCCGTGGTGGATTTCCAGGGAATACTCATACGTTTTCATCCCCACAAATGCCAGCCCGCATAGCATTGTCAGTAGCAGGAACCGCCGCGCCTTTTTCCACGCATCGGCAAAAGCAAAATGATGGGCTAACACCGCCATCAACGATCCTGTCAACAGGATAAAAGTGTTGATCGTGGAGATAACGACATTCGTAAACGTCGAGGTTTCGTGCCAATGAGGATAGGTCAATCGAAAATAGATGGAAGAAGCAATCAACGAGAGCAGGATAATAACTTCGCCCGCAATGAAAACCCAGAACCCAACTCGTGCTGGCGGAGCACCAACGGATTCCAACTCTTCCTGATCAATTACACCGCCGATTGCTTCTTTGGAAACGCCTTCCAGCTCAACTTTCAATTCCTGCGACATTTTCAGCCCTCTTGCTCTTGTTTTTCTGCATCAGATTTCTTCAGGACATACAGCTTGCCCTGCGGGAGGAAGTCAATGCCTTTTGCTTTGAGTTCCCCGTTGACCGCATATTCGTAAGGATCGTGCTCGACGATCGGATGCGTATTGCCCCAGTTCAAGTGAGGTGGTGGTGAAGGTGCCAGCCATTCCAGTGTCGTCGCCTTCCACGGATTGGGATCTTCGACTTTCTTGCCTTTGAAAATGGCATAGATGAAGTAGACCGCAAAAACAAGCTGCGTTGCAAAGAGCAGGTACGTTGATACGGTCATCATCACGTGAACCCACTGGTATTCGTGCAGATATTCAAAGAATCCAAGGCTGGCATACCGACGTGGATGTCCGGCAAGACCGAGGAAGAATCCAGGGAAGGCAAAGCCATTGTAGAAGATTAAGGTCAGGATAGCGTGCCATTTTCCGAACGTCTCATTCAATTTCCGACCGAA
>JALWUI010000097.1:661-6041 GCA_027082775.1 Candidatus Kapaibacterium sp. | reverse complement strand
TCTCAGGCGTGTTGTTGAGTTTCCGCCTCTTTCTCAAACTCTATCCCCGGATCTTAGCGTGGGTCTTGGAGCACAAAGGCATTTTTCTGGTGTTCCCGACGGTGCTGGTCATTATGGGAATGATGATCTGGTTGGGATGGGGTTTTGTGCTCTCTCCGATCGCACAGTTGGGCGACGCAGTCGGGATCAATATTCGCACAACCAGTTGGTGGTCGTGGGGTGTTCATACTTTTCCGGGGCTGCAGAAAGAGTTTATGCCGTCGCTGGATGAAGGATCTTTTTTGCTGATGCCCACAGCGTTGCCGCATACCGGCATTACCCAGGTGAAAAGTTACCTGGCGGCGCTGGATAAAGCTGTGGCAGAAATTCCGGAAGTGGAAGTGGTTGTGGGGAAAGCAGGGCGTGTCGAGTCACCACTGGACCCTGCGCCGCTGGGGATGTTTGAGAATGTCATCATATACAAGCCGGAATACAAGACGGATGAGCAGGGACGACGGATCCGGTTTGCCGTTGATGATGACGGAAATTTCCTGCGGGATTCTGCTGGCAATCTTATCCCTGATCCAAAAGGAGAGTATTATCGCCAGTGGCGTCCGCACATCAAGACGGCGGATGATATCTGGAAAGAGATCGTTAAGCGAACGCAGTTTCCGGGGCTGACGTCGGCGCCGAAGCTCTATCCGATTGAAACGCGGCTCATTATGCTCCAGACAGGAATGCGCGCACCCATTGGTATCAAGGTTCAGGGACCAACCTTAGAAGCCATTGAGCAGTTTGGACTGGCGCTGGAAAACATTCTCAAAGAAGTTCCAGGCATTCAGTCGGAAACAGTGTTTGCTGATCGGGTTGTTGGCAAGCCATACCTGGAAATCCGATTCGATCGGCAGAAATTAGCCCGCTACGGGCTGAAGATCAATGATGTGCAACGGTTGGTGGAAATCTTGCTGGGTGGACAGCCCCTGACGACGACCATCGAAGGGCGGGAGCGGTATGCCGTGCGGATTCGTTATCCACGGGAGCTGCGCTCTACGCCGGCAAAAATTGCGTCGGTGCTGATCTCGACGCCGATGGGCACGATGATTCCCTTAGGACAGGTAGCGACCATTGAGTACCGCCAGGGTCCACAGGTTATTAAAAGCGAGGACACTTTCCTGACCAGTTATGTGATCTTTGACCACGATAAGTCTATTTCCGCTATTGAAGCGGTGGAGCGGGCACAGCGCTTTATTCAGGAGAAAATCCGGTCAGGAGAGCTGGTTGTACCGCCGGGTGTGAGTTATCGATTTTCAGGAACGTATGAGCACCAGGTGCGAGCACAGCGGCGGCTAAGTGTTGTGCTGCCCATTACGCTGGCGATTATCTTTTTGCTGCTCTACATTCAGTTCCGCTCTACCATTACCTCTGCTCTGGTGTTTAGCGGCATTGCCGTTGCCTGGGCAGGTGGATTTCTGATGCTATGGTTGTATGGACAACCGTGGTTTCTGGACTTTTCGATCGCTGGCGTTTCGATGCGAGAGCTGTTTCAGATTCATCCGGTCAATCTGAGCGTAGCGGTGTGGGTCGGATTTATTGCACTCTTTGGCATCGCAACGGACGATGGCGTATTGATTGCAACGTATCTGGATGATTCTTTCCGCGAACGCCGACCGAAGACAATTGAGGAAATCCGGCAGGCTATTATCGCTGGAGGAATGCGGCGGATCCGCCCCGCTTTGATGACCATTGCAGTGACTGTACTTGCATTGTTGCCCGTGCTGAGTTCCGTTGGAAAGGGATCGGAAATTATGGTGCCAATGGCGATCCCGACCTTTGGTGGGATGACCATTGCTTTGATGACGGTTTTTACTGTTCCCGTTCTCTATGCCATTGTTGAAGAACGACGGTGGAAGCGCCAACAACAGAAAGGAGAAGAGCAATGAGAGTGGTGTATCTTTCCATCCTGGTGAGTTTGTGGGCAATAGTGCCGTCGATTGCGCAGCAGTCGCTATTGGACTCTTTACTCCAGCTTATTGATCAGCGGAATCCGCAACTACGGAGCGTGGCGTATACGGTTGAAGCCCGGACAGCCCGCGCAGTTGCAAGTGGCAAATTACCCGATCCGATGCTGCAGGGTAGAGTCGCTCCGCTCCCGGTGGAGACGCGCAATGGACCGCAGCAATTCGGTGTGAAGCTGGAACAGCGGTTTCCGTGGTTTGGAGTTCTGGAAGGACAGGAGCAGGCGGCTCAGGCACAGGCGCAAGCCCAGGCGCTGGATTACCAGACTCTCCGTTTACAGTTGCACCAGCAGGCAAAGCAGCTTTTTGCCCGGCTCTATTTGCTCCAATGGCAACAGCAATTCGTGCAGGAGCATCTACAGATTCTGCGAACCATCCGGGAATTTTTACTTACTCGCATTCAGGTTGGTGAAGAAAACTCCGGGAATCTGTTCCGGCTGGACAATGAAATTGCGGTATTGCAGCAACGGCTTCGATCGCTTCGGCGGCAACACAGAGTTGCGACGGCGCAATTGTTCGCCCTCTTTGATGCATTGCCGGATACCAATTTCCGGGTTTCGGCTTTGCCCCTGAAGTCCCGGCTTCCTTCACTGGATTCTTTGATCCGCCTGGTGGAACGCCAGAATCCAGTACTGGCACGTTTCAAGACCTTAGCAGCGGCTGCGGAATTTGCGGCACAATCTGCTAAAGCGAAAGGGTATCCTTCTGTCGGAGTCGGGGTTGATTATGTAGGCATTGGAACTGGACAGTTAACCGGTGAACAGGCGGGGCAGGATGCGGTAATGATCGGCGTTCGATTGTCACTACCGGTCGACCGCACACGATACGCAGCGCTGGTAGAAGAGCAGCAGGCATACCGCCAGCAGTTTCTGTGGCGTCATCGCCATCAGTACCGCCAGTTTATAGCCCAACTGATCCAATTAGTGGAAGACTTTGAGGATCAGCAGGATCAATTGCGAGTTGTCCAGCAGACGCTGATTCCGAACACTCAGCGTGCACTGGAAATTCTGCTGGAAGAATATGCCACCGGCAGAGTTGACATTGAGATCGTGCTCAATACCCAGCGGGAATTGCTCCGGTATCACGAGCAGGAGAAGATGCTGGAAGCACAGTTGTTTAGTCTGTTAGCGCAAAAAGATTTCTTGTTGGGAATAGATCGATAATCCAGATTGTTGAACCAAATAGAGGAGTGGGAAAAATGATGAACAAGATGAGCAAGCAGCAATGGATCATTGTCGGTGTGATTTTTCTTGTGGGGATTTTTCTCGGATGGCTTTTGGCACCATCCCCTTCAGGTCAGGCGGGAAGTCCTGCGGATCGCGATACGACAGCAGTGAGTGAGGGACAGGTGTGGACCTGCTCAATGCATCCGCAGATTCGGCAAAATGAACCGGGGAAATGTCCAATCTGCGGGATGGATCTTATCCCGCTGGAAGTGGAAGAATCGCAGAAGCAGGTGGAAGGCATTACCCTGAGCCGAAATGCACTGGAAGTGGCGAATATTCAATTTGCCGTTGTCCAGCGGCGACAGGGAACGAAAACACTGCGGCTACCCGCCGTGGTGGCGCCAGACGAGCGGCAATTGTTGCGGCTGACCTCGCACGTTCCATCTGCCCGAATTGAAGAGCTATATGTGAACTTCGAGGGAGCATTTGTGCAGGCGGGACAGCCGGTGGCAAAGATTTATTCGCCGGAAATCATTGCTGCCCACCGAGAATTGTTAGTCGCATTGCGGGAAAACCAGCCGCTATTGCTGGAAACGATTCGACAGAAGTTCCGGAACTGGAAATTCACCGAGCAGCAGATTGCTGCATTAGAGCGATCGCAAGAGTTGCAAAGTACCGTTGAGATTTTGTCGCCCGTTTCAGGGCACGTGCTGAAACTCAACGTGCGGGAAGGAGACCATCCAAAGGAAGGGGATGTGATTATGGAAATTGCAAATCTGAGCACGGTATGGGTGTGGCTGGATGTGTATGAACAGGACCTCCCATTCGTTCGAGTCGGTATGCCAGTATCTTTTCAGTTCGATGCTTTGCCCGGTAAGACCTTTGAGGGGCGCATAGCATATATTGAGCCGACGGTCAATGAAACGACGCGGTCAGTGCCGGTGCAGGTTGAAATTCCCAATCCAGGATTGCAGTTGCGTCCCGGAATGTATGGCGTTGCGACGGTTTATGCCCGGCGGGGCTCTGTGATGACTATTCCCAAAACAGCCGTGCTCTGGACCGGCGAGCGGTCGCTGGTCTATGTCAAAGCAGAGCAGCAGGAGGATAGAGTGGTAGTGGTGCCGCGAATGGTCCGGCTGGGTGCTGATCTGGAAGATGCCGTAGAAGTGCTCGATGGATTGCAGGAAGGAGAAGAAGTGGTGGCAAACGGAACCTTTATCGTCGATGCCTCAGCACAACTGGCAGGATTTGTGAGTATGATGAATCCGACCGGTGGGCAATCTGCTGTGCCGCACCATCACGGTGGTCACGCAATGCCGCAGCAATCGGAGGCAAAGCACTCGCAGCAAGCACAAGGTAGCCATCAGGGTGCAGTAAAGCTGTCAGCCAATCAGATTACTGCTCTGCTCCAGGGTTATAATCAATTTGTGGAAGCACTCGTTGCTTCCTCATTGCCGGCAGCACAAAAAGCAGCACAGCGGTTGATTGCAATCGTACAGCAGCATTCACAGGTGCAAAAAGCAGTACCATCGTTGCAGCAAACATTGAAAAAACTGGAACAGGCGCAGACGCTGAAAGATTTTCGAGCAGCGCTGGATCCGCTGTCACGGCAGTTGCAGCAGCTTCTGAAACATCAATCGTTGCCAAAACCCGTGTATGTGCTGCAATGCCCGATGGCGTTTGACAACAGAGAAGGGTACTGGCTCAGCCCGGAGCCGGTGGTGAAAAATCCGTATTTCGGCGAGCAGATGCTCAGTTGCGGGTCAGTGGTCGATACGCTGCGATCCAGGCATCGTTAAGAAACATTTTTGCACCTGTGGGGGCAACTCGTTGGGTCGCCCGTGGGCGCAGCAGCGCTGCGCCCCTACGTATCGAGTCGGGAGCACACGCTCCCGTGAGCATCTTTGCCGGCTAAAGCCGGCGCTCCCAGTGAGACGTTTCCAGTTTGCTGGGAGCGTACACTTCAGCGTGCAACGATGCCGGCGAAAGTCGGTGCTTCCAGAGGATGTTTCCGGTAGCGATGCTATTCCGCAGCCTTTACCGTCGCGTGTTTTCTTTGCAGAGATCCTGACACCGGGGATAGGACCGAAACTGGATGAATTCAAAGAGGCGGGAGATAGTGCCGTCGGCATTACGAAGGATTTTTCGGTGTGTGGTAGAAGTGACGACTGCAATTCCAGCCTGCTGGAGCAGGGCAGCCAGGGCGAAGCAGAACGTCAG
>JALWUI010000097.1:0-651 GCA_027082775.1 Candidatus Kapaibacterium sp. | reverse complement strand
TGCGCTGGAGGTCGCGACATTGTTGCAAATATTCCTTTGCCAGTTCGACGACCTGCTCCGTACTCCAGTGGGGATCGATCGATGGAAAAGGAAGGTCAACGACTTCGCCAAATTGCTCCAGTGCAGCGGATCGCTGCGTCTCGCTCCACTCTGCAAAGGGATGATTCGAAAGATTAATGAGCATTTAATCGTGTCCCATCCGTTCCAGCAACACCCATCCCAGAACGCTGACGGGTTCCATCCTTTCCGTGCAGACGATCTTATGCGTTTTGGGAAAAGGAGCTCCACGGTTGCCAAGTGTAAAGCGAGAGCGAATTTGTTTAAATTGTTCTGGATCTACCTTGGCAATGGCGCCGGTGATGCTATCCCATCCGATGCCCCAGCCAAGGCGGAGAATGCAGCGATGGGTTGTTTCCTGCTGGGAGGGAAAGTGGACGGCAACATCCTCGTGGAGCATAGCGAGAAAGCCTGTTTTGGTGGCGTTGGGAACAGCGTTGAGAAAGGAGGCGCACTGTTTCAGAAATTCGGTTTCGAGTTTATACATTCTTCGAGCGTGAGCGTTCAGCATCTGGAATAATTCCCCGATGGAAGTGGGAAAGCCGTTGCGCTGGAGTTTTCTCCCGTTCCCGGCGCCAATGGTGGGATCCAGTC
>JALWUI010000096.1:2065-6063 GCA_027082775.1 Candidatus Kapaibacterium sp. | reverse complement strand
CCAGTGGCTTTCAGTCGCTGCAATTTCGAGTGCTTCAGGCAAAAATGGGACTTCAGGATGCCCTACGGCATACGATCAAACGCGAATTTTTCTATGCCGCTTTAGATGAACGCGATCGGGCAATCATTGACCAAGTGCTGCAGGAACCTTCCCTGTTCCGCCTGGTAGAACGCTGGCTGGAAGCAATGCCGTTTATGGAAGCAGAGAACTACACGTTCTGGGAGGAATACCGCAAGGTGATTGAAGCAATCTACGCGCGTGACCGGGAATTGATCCTTCAGGAGCCAACACTGACGGAGGAGGAAAAACAGGAACGTTTGCGGCAAGTTGAGCTGAACCGGCAAAGTTTTGAAGCACTTTTTGATGAAGCACTGTACGCAGAGCTGCAAAAACAGGGCGTTTTCAGCTTCTCGTTACGCGCCTTTCGAGCTGCGCTGTTCATTGCCCTGTATCGAGACTACCCCTTAATGCAACTGCCCTATCGTTTGCTGGATGGATTAGCCGAATTCGATGAGCTAATGGGACTATGGCGCTATCGCCACGCTCGAATGGCAGCTCGAATGATCGGCAGCCGGATTGGTACCGGCGGCTCTTCCGGCGTGGAATATCTGATGAATGCTGCTGTGCGGCACAAGGTATTCGAGGACATTACCAACTTGAGCTCTTTCCTGATCCCACCGCAGCAACTACCACCGCTGCCAGAAAATATTGCCAAGCAATTGCACTTCGTGTACGAAGTGGATGAAGCACAGCGCAATTAAACAGCACTTCCGGCGCTTTTCTCCCCTTCTCACTCTGAGCACTGCCCTTCTGGATTTCCTCGCTCCGCAGCAGTGTGTGCACTGCGGGTGCCGGCTGTCTTCCTCCCATCAGGAAGACCAGGAACACAGTACCAAGTCACAACGATTTGTGCCGCTCCTGTGCACGCAGTGCCAGAATGCGGTGCCATTCGTGGAACGATCCGTGATCCGGGAACTGCGGCAGCGGTATCCCGCACCGTGCGCCATTGCTGATTTGTGGGCGCTATACCGATACACCGAACCCATCGCAGCCGTGATTCACGCCATTAAATACCAGTTTCATCGGCGCGCCGCCCGACGGCTGGGTAATATGCTGGGCACGATGCTCCAATCACAGCACCATCCCCCTCTGGATGCCATCGTACCGGTTCCGCTTCACCCTGCGCGGCGGCGGGAACGGGGCTACAATCAATCGGCGCTCTTAGCAACGGGAGTTGCCGACATCCTCCAGCTTCCCGTCCGTACCCGATGGATCCGGCGCTCTCGGTGGACTGCATCCCAGACGCAGCTTTCCGATGCAGAACGTCTTGCCAACGTCCAGCACGCTTTCACCGCCGGGAAACAAGCTGAAGCGGCGCGCGGCAAAAACATCCTCCTGATCGACGACGTTGTCACCACCGGCGCCACGCTCTGCGCCTCTGCCGCCGCTCTGCAGCACCTTGGAGCGCGCAAAATCTTCGCTGCTGCTGTTGCCATTGCGCCACGGTAATCATCCACGCCTTTGCATCTCTATTCCCAATCACCCATCGATCCTGCGGAAAACAGCCGGCGTTGCACTCAACTTCCGGGTATTATTCCGCGTTGCCCCACCCAAGTCCGACAGGATCAACTCCTTACCATCGGTGCCCCTTTCTGTGACCATCTTCTCTGGATCCTGCCGCGCTTGCTGCCGACATTCCAGCGGAAGCAGTTTCCATATTCTGAGCGTCAGCAGACAAAGCCAGATACCAGCAGATCGAACGCTCGCCGACAGCAATGTTTGTGGTGCAATCTTTCTGCGGGCTTTGCGACTGTACAATGAATTAAGGGACTGCTAACGGATGGCATACGTATTGTACAATGCACCGAGCTCGCAATTTCCCCTTCAGTGGGAATTACCCCAATGCCTGCAAGCAGCAATCCAGCAGGATCAACTCTCCTCCATTCTGATCATTGTTCCCACGCACCGGCTTGCCCGCCGACTGCAACGGCAACTGATTCAGCAGTACTACGAGGTCCATCGTCGAGCACTGGATACGTCCGTATTTCTCACCCTGGATCAGCTTGCCGCAACCATTTTAAGCCGTCTTGTGCACCGTCCCGCTTTGCGTCTGGTCTCCGACGCCTACCTGATGGTGCTGCTGCAAAAAGCCATCGAAACAGCACAGCCGCAGTACTACACAGCAACATCCGTTGCCCGTTCTCCTGCAATCTTAGAACGCCTTTTCCGCATCATCCAGGGGCTCAAGGAAGACGGCATCACGCCTTACCACTTAAAGCAGCAACTCGAAGATCCTCAACGGTACAAAATCATCAGCCGCCATCGGTTCAGCGATATTGCCCGCATCTACGAGCGCTACGAAGAACTCCTGGGCGATACGCTGTTAGATCCACCGGGACAACTGCTCCGGGCGATAGAATTTCTCCGGGGCGATCGTGATCCGACATCCCTCAAGCCGGTGCTGATCCCCGATACAACCAGAGAAGCCCAGCAGCGGCGTTACCGCCAGGCTTTTCCTTCCACGGAGCTCATCCTCCTTAGCGGTTTCAGCGATTTCAAACCTCCGGAACAGGAACTGCTGCAATTGTTACAGGCTGCACCGTTCCACGTTCGCATCGTGCTGGACTTTTCACCGAAAAACGGTCCGCTGTTCGGCAAATTCCAATCGGTTGTTGAGAGCCTGCGCGCCAGTGGCTATCAGGCTTTTACGGATGACACCGAACCTGCGGAGGAAAGTCCGCCAGAAACGTGGGAGCGTCCGCTCTACCTCCGGCGCTGGCTGTTCAATACGGAAGAAGCACTGGCTCATCCCGGCTTTTCCCGAATGTTCCGCATCTACCGGGTCGAAGATCGAGTTGAGGAAGTCCGATTCTTAGCCAGACTCATCCAGTGGGTTCATCACAACGAGCACGTGCCATACGAGCGGATGTGCATTGTTTCCCGAATTCCTGAGCATTATGCCAATCTCTTTCGAGAAATCTTCCCGCACTACCGCATCCCTATCAATGTAACGGCTCGATTCTTTCTCCACCACTCACCGGTCATCACCGCTATTTTTGCCGTTCTGGAGCTGCTGCTCTATGGCTTTCGCCGGGAGGATCTTCACCGGGCATTGAACACGCCATACCTGCGATTTGCAACGATGGAGAAATTGCCGCACACTGATCCCAACCTGTTGTACACTGTTGCGCTCAAACATCGCATTCGGGGCGGGTACTATCAGGAAGGGCTCGCTGGCTGGCAGCAACGGTTGCAGCAGCGGTTACAGCAACTGCGCCAGTATTTGCACCGTCTGGAAACAAAGCCGTATGCCGATCCGGATACCATCCGGCAACTGCAACAGGACATTGCGCAATTGCAGCGGGCTCAATCCATTTTGCAAACCCTCCACCAATTTCCAGTGCAGTCCATTCCAGCGCAAAAAATCACTGCCCGTGAGTTTGTCGATTTTGTCCGCAACGCCATTCTCCACCACTTCGGTATTGCCGAGAGCATCCTGCGCTTTTACCGCCACGTCCGTTCGATTCCGGTCGATTCCCTCGCCGAACGGATTGTTCTGTTAGAGGAAGCAGAAAAAGATGCGCGTGCCTATACCCGCTTTCTGGAAATTCTGGAAGAGATGCTCTTCATCGAATCCGAACTTTTCAATCTTCCCCGCCGCTCCTTTGAAGAATTCGTGCTCCAGCTTCGCACTGCTGTGGAACACGCCCGATATCAGGTGCGGGAAAAAATAGGCTACGGTGTTACCATCACAGGCTTGGAAGAAATTCGTGGCATCCCGTTCGATTATGTTTTTCTCTGCGGCGCTATCGAAAAAGAACTGCCGATCAGCTATGTTCCCGAAGCGTTTCTGGGACAGTCGCTTCCAGAATCAGAGGAACATCACCTTCAGCAGGAACGAATGCTGTTTTACCAGGTGCTGACCAATAATCCGGAAGCGCTCCGATCGGGAACGTTCCGGCTGGTCATCACCTATCCGGGCTTCCAGGAAAGCCAGG
>JALWUI010000096.1:0-2055 GCA_027082775.1 Candidatus Kapaibacterium sp. | reverse complement strand
GTCCTCCTTCGTGGACGCGCTGCTCAAAATCACGACGCTCCAGCGCGATGGCTGCGTCTGGGATATGCCGGAGCTGCGGAAGCAATTGCTTCACCCTGAGCACCGCTCAACTGCTTACCGGCGACTTGAGCAACTCCAATTTCTTCAGGCGTGCTACACGCCTGCCGAAGCGATAGTTCAAGCAGCGCTGGCACAGGCTCGCGGGGATAAATCCGCTGCGGCGACGATCCTCTCACATCTTCCGGAAGCAGAACGCCAGCGAGCGCAGAGGGTAGTCACGTTCGTCAGGGAATACGAAACCCTTCAGCAGCAGCAACAGTACGTCCGGCTTCCCTCTGCGGTACTGGAACAATTTCCCCTGCTCAAACCTGCTGAACCGGTTTCTGTCTCAATGCTGGAGCAATTCCAGCGATGTCCCTATCAGTTTTTTGCTGAACGCGTGCTCCAGCTCCGTCCCATCGAGAAACCCGACTTCGGCCTTTCACCGCTGGAGCGTGGCACGCTGCTCCACACCATCGTCTACCGATTCTTTTCCGAACTTCAGCAATCCTCTGGTAACCAACCCATCGTGCTGGACCCGGCTCAACAGGAAGCATATCAACAGCTTCTGACTCACATCGCCAATGAAGAACTGGACCGCCTGGCTTTCGACCATCCATTTTTCCAGTTGGATCGGCAAGTACTGCTGGGAACAGCAGATCAGCCCGGTGCTCTGCAACGCTGGCTGGAAGCAGAATTACGGCTGGTCAGCCGTCACCATTATCCTTTCCGTCCTGCCATTTTTGAACTTGCCTTTGGAACCAGCACCGAAACGCAAGCCCTGCCACCGGTACCGCTGAGCGACACATTGCTCCTGCGTGGCAAAATTGACCGCATCGACCTGCGAATTTCTGAAAGCGGCACTCTTGAGTTTGTCATCGCTGATTACAAGACGACAGACCGGGGCGTGCCCAAACAGGTTGAGCTGCGTCGTGGAACCGCTCTGCAAATGCCGCTGTATCTGTATGCTGCGCAGCAGCTTCTGGCACAGCAATACCACACTGAGACAATGCCCATCTCTGCCGTATACATCGTACTGCTTCCTTCCAAAAAAGAGCCAGCGATCCATCGGTTTCTCTTCCCCGGCAGTGGCATTCCGCTGGATACGTCAAAGAAGAAAGGACTGATCAAGCTGGAAACCACGGTGCACACTGCCATTGCCACTGCCAGACGGGTTGTGCAGCAAATCCGCGCAGGACATTTCCCCGTCAAACCGGAAACCACCCGCGTCTGCCAGCTTTGCCCCTACGCCAGCGTGTGCAGAATCAGTCAGTTTCGATTTTCGGACAACGGCAAGTCTGTCGAATCAACGATGGAGAAATAAAAATGCTTCTTCGACTGGTGCTTTTGATTGCGATGCTCGCCACGCCCGGCTTTGCGCAATCCTGGACCGTCCGCAATGCGTCGCTTCTGATCTTTCGCGATGGCGCGATGGTTACGGAACATCACAAAATCCATCCTGATCGGGAACGCCGGGGATGGATTGTGCTCCCACCCGGTGCAGATCGATCCTCCATTCAGGTATGGCGACACAACCGTCCTGTCCGCTTTCTCCTCCATCCGGTCCAATCGCCTGAGGAAAACTTCTGGGAACAGCTATCCGGCAGGAAAGTCACACTGCTCGATCCTGAGGAAACGGTTCGTTACACGGGAACGCTGCTTGCCGATCCCCGCCAATTGCCGCTGCTTCGATTCCCCGACGGCACGTTGCTGTACATCCCCAATTTCAAAAAGTACCACCTGCTCACTGATTCGCTGCCGCTCCCGCCCGCAACGGGTGATTCGGTCGAATGCTTTTTCGATACCCGCCAGACAGCAGTTCCTCTGGAACTCCGATATTTCTTTCCGGAGCTCCGAACCCGTCTTCTTTACACTGCCCGGCTCAACGCCGACAACACCCATCTGGATCTGGCATTGATGGCAGAGCTTTCCAATCGCCGCGACAACGTTTCTTTCCAGAACATCCGAGCCGGATTGCTGCTCGGGGCAACCTTAACGCAACGTACTCCCCCGATG
>JALWUI010000095.1 GCA_027082775.1 Candidatus Kapaibacterium sp. | reverse complement strand
CAAACTGATCGAATGGGCAGAAAAAGCAAATGGCACCTTGCCGAAGCATCATTACTCCATCCACTTCGAATTCAGTCCGGAAGACATCAACACGCGACGTATCCGCATCAGCTACGATGAAGAACCGCAGGTAGAAAGCGAGGAAGAAAAAATCCTGGTATAAGGAAGTCTGGGAGTGTTGATCGATGGGAAAGGGAAAGACAAAAACAACGAAGAAACCAAGCAAAAAGCAACCGCAGGCAAAGGCAGCAGGCGACGGGAGCATACGGCGAAAATCAACGCAACTCAATTGGGCAGATCGTTTACTTCAAAATCACTGGTTCACTCTTCTGTTTGCTCTCCCTCCCCTGCTCATTATCACGTGGATCGAAATTCCCAAAGCTGCTATCGATGAAATACCGTTTCTTTTTGCTCCTCCGACCAGCAAAGTGCTCTTCGTCCTGATCTCCGCCTTCTTAGCATTTGTTGCATATAGTGCCAGAGGAAGCTACCCGTGGACGTGGATCCTGTTGGCAATTAATCCGTTATTCATCATCAACGGCATCCACACCGTGGATTTCTACATCAAAGCAATCTGGATTTCAACGGTCATCGCCGCAACCTTAATCTTTAGCAAACGACTGACGCCAGTATCCAACACGCTGGAGTTTAAGTGGCACGAACTTTTCTGGCTGGGCTATCTGCTGATTGGAACGCTGGCAATGGCGTGGTCTGTAGTACCCCGCCTGGGCTTCGAGCGGTTAGTGTATTTGATGTATCCTGTTGCCGGTTATTTGATTGGACGGCGGATAAAGTTCTGGAAATCGACTGTTTTCTGGAATGTCTTTGCTGGCGTCGCTCTGGTTGTCAGTATTATCGGGATGCTGCAATGGTGGGTTGGCGAAGGTTTGCTCAGCTTTAGCTGGATTATGTCTGCTGGGCTGCCCTCCTCTACGCTCTCGTATCGTGCTTACGTTTCCACATACCTGGTTGTGACCCTGCCGTTTCTCCTGTGGTTTATGTTCTCCCACCACATCAAATCACCCGGTCATATGCTTTTCGCTACCCTGTCATTCGTCACGACTTTTGTTTTCCTCATCTACTCCCGTGCCCGTTCCGGCTGGGTCGGAATCTTTATGGCGCTGGGCGTGATGTTTCTGGTGGTGATGTATCAAAAGGTTATCAAACAAAAACAGTGGACGTGGAAGCAGGTATTGATTGGAGGGCTGGGAAGCGCTGCGGTGTTTCTGATGATCTATATCATCTACGCAACTGGAAAGTTAATCAGTGTTATTATCGGCTATGGCATTATCGCCTTTGTGATGTTAGTCGTATACCTGTATTCCGCTCAGCAGTGGCGGCGGAACTGGCACATTGTTGCCGTACTAACTCTCAGTTTGACAGCAGCACTGGGTATCGTACCGCCGAATAAAACGCTGCTGGAGCGCGATGTTAGTGTGCAAAAGTTACGATCAACACCGAAAGTAGATGTCGTCAGTGCCGTTTCCACGATTGAAGCAATTCTTCGTGGTGGACGGAGCGACCGCTTCGATTTCTGGAATGCCTCTCGCAGAATGCTTTTTGAGAAATCACTCCGTGGAGAGTACGAGCATCCTTTCAAAATGCCAATGTGGCTCACAGGAGCAGGAATTGGTCAGTTTCCTATCTACGTGCCGTATTATTGGGGACTGCTGCATCTCTTGGGTGCGGAAATTCACAACGATTGGGTGCAGGCATTTGTTGAAACCGGCATTGTGGGATTACTCTTCTGGGTCAGTGTTCCCGTCGCTCTGCTTTTTTATGCTTTTCGCAATTCTCACAAAGGAATTATGATCGCTGCTATCGGCGGCATCTTCGCCTGGATTTTTTCGACGCAAACAGACTTCCTGACACCCCGTATTTACGGGGCTCTCTGGGTTGGGGGTATTGCCGCGATCATCTATGGAGAATCCCGGATGATGACAGTCATTCGCATTCATCTTTCCTGGTGGAAACGCGCCTATCCGGTGCTGCGCCGATTAGCAGGACTGTACTTTATCTGGCTGGCGTTCGGATACTACATTATGGCGCAAAATGACCGGTATATCTACACTGCCCTGACCCAGGGGAAACCACCAGCCGATAAACTGGTAGATCTGCTCTTCTCGCACGAACGCTTTGGGAGTGTCTGGGATGGGATTGGTAAGTATCTGATTTTCCAGCCGATCAGCGATCTGGCGCGTGCGATCGCCCTCCAGATGCAGAAAGTGCAGGATGTGCAGCAGCGAGCGGGTTTCCAGAAAATTCAGGCAAAGCTGGCAAAAGGGATCTTAGAAATGCATCCATACAACTTCAACGCTTATGCCGTGCTCACCGATGCCGCCTTCCGGGAAGGGCGGTATAAGGAAGCACTGGAGTACAACAACAAATACCTGGAGATCAAGCCGGACGATGCACAAATGTGGCTCTTCAAAAGCCAGACACTTCTGATGTTAGGCGACAGCTTGGAAGCAGCACGTGCCGCTTACAAAGGGTTGCAACTGGGTCCGGAAAATCCACAGGCATTGCAATTCTGGCAATTGCGCATTTCACCGAAATACCGGGAAATGGTGTTGCGAGAGCAGAAACAGCCAACTGGAACTGATACCGTTCGGACACCGCAGGTCGCACAACCATAACGCAGAACCAATGCGAACGGTTGCAATTGAAAGTAACGGCTTTATCGAACGGACAGCCGTCTACATCAATGGTCAGTGCGTCGGCGGGATCAAAGAATTAATGATCCACCTTACTGAAAATGGAGACTTTGACTCGGTGATCGTTTACAAAGGCACCGACGGCAAGGAATATTCCAAAGAATTGCTGGTTGACTACTTGGAAAATCTGCCGATCCTGCCACCCCCGTTTACCGACGAGGAAGCCCAATCACTGAATCTGCTGGAAATCGAGACTGATGGCGACATTGAGTCAACGGTGGTTTTCTGGAATGGCGAGCCATTAACTGGCATTGTGGATTTACTGATTCACATTCGAGAAAGTGGGCGACCATCTTCGTGGTCGAAGCTTTTACGGAATGATTCAGACAGTTCCGATATTTTCATCGCAGAAATCACGTTCCGAGAGGAAGATGGTTCATTAACAACGGAGAAAATTTTCGGATGAAACTCCAGAAATGGATTCTGTGGTGCCTGTTGTTGGGTTTTATCTCCATCCTGATTCTGGACATTGCAGAAGCGCGAAGAGGCTTCCGCCGAAGCTTTGGTGGTCGGCGGAGTGCCCCAACACGAATATGGTCTAAGCCTAAACCCCGAAAAATTTCCCCGCTGCTTCCTGGACGCTCGAGAACCAGGAACCTGCGACGGTCTAAGGACCTGCAAAAGCCCAAAAGCAGTTTCGGCGGACGACGGGTGCAAACCGCTCCGTCATCCAAACGGCGTATTATCAGCAGTTTTGGTGGTAAGCGGCTGGCTTCAGGAAACATTTATCGCAAGCGGTACGGCGTTCCTCGCAAGGTTGAACGTGTATCCCTGCCTTCCTCAACAGGGGATCACCCAGTTCAGCTCAACTATTACGGAGGAATGGCGGATCAATTTATGCTGGGATATCTGATGGGCTCTGCGCCGTGGTACTGGTCTTTGCCCTTCCATCCGGCGTTTTACTATTCCCGTCCCTACATCGTTGAAAATCCAGATGGCTCGGTCGAAGTGTATCCGGGTACTTTTTCGTGGTCCCGCTTGCTGCTCGTCCTTGCTGGAGCGCTTCTGGCGAGTTTCCTTATCTGGCGCATTATCCGAATCCGACGCCAGCAATCATCGTCAGGATCATCTTCCTTTTCGACATAAGCTATGCGGATCGGCGAGTTTGAACAGGGATTGCGAAACCGCATCGCTCTGGTTACAGGCGCAGCCGTTGGCAATGGGAGAGCTATGTGCGAACGTTTAGCGCAGGAAGGTGCTCGTATTGTCATCGCAGATATTGCTGACGCTTCAGATACTGTCCGCGCTGTCGAAGCAACTGGTGGCACAGCACTGGCACTGCAAGCAGATCTGACACAAGCGTCTCAGGTACAGAAAGTTGTCGACACCATTATGGAGCGCTATGGACGCCTGGACATCCTGGTTCACAACGTGGGAATTTACGAGGAAGAACCCTTTGAACTTCTGAGTTTCGATCTATGGCAACGAATGCTGGATGTTACGTTGAACTCGCTCTTTCTCACCACCAAAGCGGTGTTGCCGCCGATGAAAGAAAATGGCTTTGGACGAATTATCGTGCTCTCCTCCAACACGGTGTGGCTGGGAACTCCCTACCTGGTGCACTATGTCACCTGCAAAATGGGAATGATCGGTTTCGTCCGCTCTCTGGCGGCGGAGGTGGGCAAATACGGCATCACGGTAAACGCCATCACCGTCGGACTGACAGCAACGCAGATGCCCAATTCCGACAATGAGCGCATCAGCAAATCCTTGCTGGAGCACATTTTGCCCACCCAATGTGTCCGTCGACCCGACGAACCAGAAGATGTTGCCAACATCGTCGCATTCTTAGCACTGCCAGCGTCGGGAATGATTACAGGGCAAACAATCAATGTCGATGGCGGCATCGCCCGGCATTAGGATCTTCGGTGACTGTCCTTTCCACCTTTTGGCTGTTGCCACAAAGCCCGCGCTAAAAACAGCAAAAACTTTGTATTGGTGTACGCATACCGCTTCCACATCCGGCGCGGCTCTTGCAAGAGGCGGTAAAACCACTCTAATCCTGACCGTTGCATCCACCGGGGTGCGCGTTTGACTTTTCCTGCAACGACGTCAAAGCTGCCACCAACTCCCATTACAAAAGGGATCGATCCCAGAACGTTGCGATATTTCCACAAAAAAAGCTCCTTCCTGGGCGAACTCATTGCCACAAACAACATATCCGGATGAGCGCTGGCTATTTGTTGCGCAATAACCGGTTCCTCTTGAGGTGCATAGTAGCCGTTATGCCATCCAGCGATAATCTCCGGTGAAAATCGGCTGGCATAAATATCCACCACTTTGCGGACTACCCACTCTTCCGCTCCAAAGAAAAAAATTCTGTACCTCCTTTTTGCTGCCAGCTTGACCAGTTCCTCCATCAGATCAATGCCAGTCACGCGTTCCGGGACTGAGTACCCCATTAGCCGGGCAACCCAAACCAGGGGATAACCATCAGCGTTGACAATGGTACTTTCACAAACAGCCCGTCGTAACTCTGGATTTTCCTGCATTGCAACGAACTTCGCAACATTCACAGCAGCGTGTGTAACCTGATAGCGTGCCTGAATGGCTGCGTCGATGAAAGCAACCGTTTCCTCCATACTCAGGGGATCGATCGGGATTCCCCACAAGTAAATTCGCCGGGTGTGCAACTGTTCAAAGAGCTTCGTATGCTGCGTTGTTTCTGTCATAAATTTTTTTCCTGAACCTGCACCTCATTGCTCAAGAATTTCTCCACACTGGACGGTAATTGTTGCAAACGATTGCTCCATACGTACAGGATCCACCCTATGTGATAGGATCGGCATTCGGTGTTGATTTGCAACTGTCGAGCTGAAGCAAACTGTGGTGATCGGTGAAGCAGGGCATTCTTCCAGGCGCGCAGCAAACGCAGCCCTGCTTCCATAGGCTCAGCACGGTGAATCGATCGATAGATCAAAGGAGGATTGCTCTGAAACATCGGCGTATTTAAATCATTCTCACCCAGCAACCAGCGGAAACTCCGTTCAATTGCTAACTCAGCCTCAGCAATACCAGCATCCAGCGCAGGAAACAGAAACAACATTGCCATTGAGTCCTGATGCACACTGTAAACAGGATACCATTCCACCAGGCATCCCCGGTATACATCATAAAACCATCCCCATTCTCCACGGTGTCCCTGCTGCTGGATCAGTCGCTTTGTGAGCTCTTCTGCAATCACCTGTACGTAGCGATCCTGAAAAACCTTTGCATACGAAAAACTGGCGCGAAGGAAGTACGTCAGTGCCCCAAACGACACAAAACGTTTCCGGTACCATTGATGCTGATGATAGGGAAACAAGGAATCTCGACAGAAAAAATCTTTGTGGATCAGCTTCCACAAAGCGTGCGCCTGCTCCGCCGCCAGTTCATATTGTGTTCGATGTGCTAAAGCGGTTATTCCCCACAACAACCAGCATAGCTCTTGAACAGGACGTTGAGCCAGCACTAAAGGATTGGTAACCGTCGGCTGGATTGTATTAAACCATTCCAGTGCTCGGTCCGGATCATAGTCTGTGAAAACCAGCAGCAGCAACCCCTGATCACCGGGATTTTCCACTGGATATGTTTGCAGAAATTTTTCAAATAAACCCGGCACATCCCAATCTTTCTGGAGAAACGACCGTGCGCGTAGCAATCCCGCATAGGTGTTCACCGTGTACCGGACTCTGAGAGGATGGGTAAAGTCATTGCGATAGTGGCCATTTTCAATCCGGGTCGAGTAAGAGAACAACCCCGTTTGAAAATCCACCATATGCCACAAAATGTTCTCGCACCACTGGAGCCATCGACTCATCATCGCACCTCAAAATGTGAATACTGTCCCATCTGCAACCGCTGATCTACTAAAGAGCGTAAATACCGCCCCATTCGGTAAAAAGTTGATCCATCTTCCCTGCGCTGCGGTACTGGAATCAACGTTCCTGCCTGCCAGCGATCGAACGCTTCGATCTGTGCAAGCGCGTTGGTAATCTGACATCGAAACCGAAGCAAAGCAATCGTATCCCCCCGGTACACTGGGACTCGCCGTTTGAGTAAAATATCCCCCATATCCAGCTCAGGAACCAGTCGCATAACCGTGAGTACCATCGGATAATTCAGAAAGATTGTCCAGCGGATAGTATCCCCCCCTCGCAGAGCCGGGAGCTCACCATAGTGACCACTCACAACTCCTGCTGGCGCGATTTTCAACAAAGAGCGTGGAATAAACGCTCCGGAGAAATTATGGATGATATCCGGATCAAAGTCTTCGGCAAAGTGACGCAGTTGCTTCATCTTCGAAAACAAATGCACCGCTACCCCCCACCGACGCGCGATGATCATCACTTTGCCACGTGGCACATCCTTCAGCTCTGTTTCCAGCTCTGGCTGCTGAGCAGATTGTTGGCGAAAGATTTTGAAAAGCCTTAGAGCATCGGTGATCTGGAACTGTTGTCGAGCCCGCTGAATGTGATGCCGCAATGAGGACTGCACATAGCACAGAGCTATCTGAGAAGCCTCCAACCGCTCTAGGAGAAGTTTCAAGAAAAGAATTTTGTGTGGATGAGCATCCACATAGGGATAAGAGCTAAGAACCATCACCCGCATTAGATCATCTCTCCTTTGCCACTGTGAGCCCGTTGTAATGCAAGGAGCAGCGCTGAAAGTGCGGCATACATTGTCGCTTCTCCCCAATGGATCGGCTCTAAATCATTGCGCCAGAACCGCAAGCGGCGATACCGGAAGGCTCCATTGGACTTCTGCATATTCCGAATGGTCCACCGTGCAACAGCAATTCCGCGTTTCAGGGCATCGGGAAACACCTCCCACAACTTTGCAAAGCTTTCAATAGCTTGCGCTGCACATTGAATGTCCAGGGGATATTTTCGATTGTGATAATACCACGGCGTACCGTCATCCTCAAAAAAATGCTTCACCCAGAACGCATAAGCCCTTTCAACGATGGAAAATGGGAAAAACTCTTCTCCAACGATTTGTACTGCTGTCATCAGACAGTCGATATTATAAGCAGTGTGAAAGTTGTCGATCCACTGATACTTTGGCTCCGCGCCATAGTACCAGCTTCCATCGGGATGCATATGAGCAATTGTCCATTGATACGCCTGCTGCGCCAATCGGTGCTGCGCTGAATCTCCCGTATACCGCCACGCTCGAAGCAAGGTAGCAGCACCCAGAAGGTTGGAATTGTGGATGAGATTTAAAATTCCTGGTGCATAGGCAAAGCAGATGCCATTTTCATCGGAATGTCGTTCTAACCCTTCAACGATAAACTGCGCTGCTTGAATTACCACCTCCCGATACTGCGTTTTACCCGTCAGTTGATATGCCAGATCAAAACTTTCGGCAATATGAGCTGTCCAGACAATGGTGGGCAATCCTTTTGGAAAAAACCCTCCTCGACTGGCAAAATCAAAGTGATTTCCCCACGAAATACCGGGATAACCAGTTGACGGATTCTGCATCAGCCATTCCAGGTGACACTCAGCGATTGCCAGCCACTGCGGATCGCCACTTCGCTGGTATTGCCACAAAGCCCCCTTTGCAAAGAATCCCCGTGCTTTGGTACTCTCCAACTTCGGTATACCAATGAGTGGGCGAATGTTAATCGGTAACCGTTCCCCAACCTGAATCCACACGCGTTTGAGGAACAAATTGCCAAAACTAAGCAAGCGACATAAGGGAGAGGCAAGGAAATCATCAAATTCGTAGCCACGATACTGTTCCTTTTCGACGTACTGGTGTAGCCGGTCAAACGCTTTCTGGACAAGCGTCTCCATTTCCATAAAGTCCCGATACTCCTGCTGCACCGCCTTGCGCGTCGATGGTTGCTGCTGCGAGCTCGACATACTTCTATGCCCCTGGTGCATCAATAGCGACAGGTTGTCCTGTTTGTAACGACTGGCGAATTGCAAAAGTAACCTGCGTTGTATTCCAGAAAGATTCAAACGAAAACTGGGGTTGCTCTTTGCCCAGAAGAACGTTCAAAAAGTGTTGCACCTCTTCCTTATGTCCCTTCGATCCATCCAGTTTGATTGTCCGCCGTTTCCGATCCAGTAATTGCAGTCGAGCAAAGTTCTGCATCACCGCAGATTTTTGTCCACCAAAAACTTCTGCAAATTCTTTCGGCGTCGCCGGACTGCCGGTTGCTACATACAGCAATGTTCCCACAGAGCCGTTGTCAAAATGCAGTGAGACGATCGTATCTTCATCTGACGGAATGTCCACCCGATCAGCAGCAGTGGTCATCGCCATCACCGTCCGGACAGAAGATTCAGCGAGAAACGCCATTGTATCGATAAAGTGACAGGCTTCACCGATGATTCGTCCTCCCTGATCCGGCTGCAACAGCCAATGATCTGGAGGAAGCGTTCCCGCCTGTACTCGATAAAGCATCGTGAGTGGATCTGACACATCCGCCAGAAACTGTTTAATGCAACGAAAAGCCTGTGAAAAGCGGCGATTGAAACCCACCATTAGCACTATCCCCTCCGCTGACACGCTGTCGTACAACTGAGCGATTTCCTGCAATTGCTCCGGGTTGATTGCTAACGGCTTTTCAACAAAAACGTGCTTTCTGTTCTTTAAAGCCTCGATCACATACTGTGCGTGGGAATCATGGCGAGAAGCAATAAACACCGCATCAACTTCAGGATCAGCAAGAATTTCCTGCGGATCAGTTGCCGCATACTCAAATCCAAATTTCTCACTGACCGCTTTTGCATTGACCGGGCGGGACGTTGCAACTCCCCGTAATCGGACACCGGCAGACTTCAACGGCGGCAGCAGATATGATTGTGCAAAGTTCCCAGCACCAATAAAACCAATGGCAATGGGAGTTTTGACCGTGCTTGCCTTGACCTTCGCAGGAACGTACCGGCGGGGATGGTCCGATCGTTCAGGATACTGCAGCAGGATACCGATGTATGGCTCTTTGCGTTTTCCAGTCACCAGGTCGTACGCTTGCAAAGCGTTTTCGATATCAAACCGATGGGTAATGAGCGGAACAATGGCAAGTTTTTTTTGTGCCACCAGATCCAGAAATGCCTGCATATTTCGTTGTTCAGTCCACCGCACATAGCCAACCGGATAGTCGATCCCAAATTCTTCGTATAAGGGATCGTATCGGCCGGGACCATACGAACACGCAATGGTCAGGTGCAATTCTTTCTTGTAAAAGGGCGACCGTGGCACATTCATCCCAACGACGCCAACGATCACAATGACAGATCTTTTTCTCGCAACCTCCAGTGCTAATTCCAGCGGCTGGTTGGACTTTGTGGAAGCAGTAATGATCACCGCATCGGTCCCAATGCCGCGGGTAAAGGAACGAATTCGTTCCCCTGCATCATCGCCACTAAGATAACAGGCATCACATCCCAGGGATTGAGCTAAAGCAAAGTGGTGATCGGTAATATCCACACCCACAACCCGGCAACCCGCCGCTTTGAGCAACTGCACCGTCAACAATCCCAGCAGTCCCAATCCAATCACAGCAACATTCTCGCCAACTCGCACATCTGCCTGCCGAACTCCCTGCAGGGCAATCGCCCCCAGCGTTGCAAATGCTGCTTCTTCAAAGCTGACTCCCTCTGGGATCTTGCATACCAGGTTTTTGGGAACAGCGACAATCTCTGCGTGAACAGCATAACCGGTGCCCGCACAGGCTACAGCATCCCCCGGCAGGAATGCTGCTGTATCCGAGGCTATGACTTTTCCTGCACAGCTATACCCCAGCTCTTTGTAGTTATCCAGGCGATTCCGCACTTTTTGAACCGTTGCCCATACTCCTTCCCGTTTCACATTTGCCAGCACCTGCCGAACCAAATCCGGCCGGGTTCGCGCTTTGCCAATCAATGAAGCCTGAGCCGTCTGAATCGATGTGCGCTCTGTACCAGCACTAATCACCGATGCTACATTCTGCACCAGCACGTATCCGGGGCGCAGCAGAGGAGGAGGAAGATCCACGACGCTCATTTCCCCGGTCTTTTGATACTGAATGACCTGTCGCATTTTCTACACGGAGGTTGTGAAACTCTGGATATCTCGCGCCCAGTACTCAACGGGCTGATCTATGAAGGTGCGAAACCACAATTCAACGGTCAACAAGGTCCAGATTGCCAGTGCATAGTCCTCTTTGCCCTGCCGATCCTCAACAATAAGCCGACGCACCGCTTTCGGGTGAAAAATGCCCCGGCGCCGGAGGGCTGATTCCGACAAAATATCGTCAATCATTGGCGCCAGCGGTCCCCGGATCCACGATCGCAACGGCGATGCAAAGGGAGCCTTGGGACGATAAACGATATCGCGGGGCAGATACCGCTCGGCGACCTTCTTGAGCAGATATTTTTGCACATTCCCTCGAATGCGAAATTTCGGGGGCAGGGTAAATGCGAACTCGACAATTCGATGATCGATCAACGGAGGACGTGCCTCAACGCTGGCTGCCATCGTCGCTTTGTCAGTATACGTGAGATTATGCTCGCTTAAGAACACTTTCGTGTCGTTCCAGCACATTTTCGTCAGGTATGACACTGCCGCACTGTGAAACCGCTGCTGTTGTGCCTGATAAAAATGCGTGTCATAGTACGAACCGCACTGGAACAATTGCTCAAATTGCGATGGAGAAAACGAGAGATCGGACGACAGGTATCGTTCCAGAGGAGGCAGGGAAGCAAAGCTCAGAAAGCGCTTGAGCCAGCGAAGCAAGCGGAATCCCCGGCGTTCCGAGGCAACAGGGACAAATTGTATCGCCCACTCCAGCAGTGATCGGGCAAATCCTGGGACGACGGTTTGATACACCTCTGCTTTGAGACATCCCAGATATTTCCGGTATCCACCGAACACTTCATCCCCCCCTACGCCATTGAGCAGCACAATGATCTGATGCTCTCGAGCCGCCTTTGCAATCAAGTACGTGTTAATAGCAGCGGGATCCCCGATGGGCTCATCTAAATGCCAGATCATTTTCGGCAGCAATGAGACGATGTCTGGTTGCAGAACAAACTCGTGGTATTGAAAATCGAACTGTTGAGCGACGGAACGAGCAAAACGGTGATCTTCCACTAACTGTTCAAAGCGTTGATCCTCAGGAGCAAAAGCAATGGTAAAAGCGTGAATGTCCCGACTGGTGTGGTGCCGCATCAATGCAGCAACCAGAGAAGAGTCCAATCCTCCACTAAGAAAAACGCCAACAGGAACATCAGCAATCATTTGCAATCGCACAGCATCTTGAAGCAGGGTATCCAAATGCTCAATGCTTTCCTGCTCATCAGCCGGCTCCTCTACGGGCTGGAGATCCCAATAGCAGTGCAGATGCAACTGCTCGCCGTCCCACTTTCCCCACCAGCCAGCCGGTAGTTTGCGGACAAAGCGGAATCCCGTAAGCGGCGTCACCTGAAATCGGGTGGGATTGCACAAGGCGCGTTCATCAGCTTCAACGGGAATAAGTCCTGAGCGAAACAGTGCCTTGATTTCCGAAGCAACCACAAACATCCCATTGTACACGGCATAATACAGCGGCTTTATGCCCAGCCGATCGCGCCCAATAAAAAGCGCATTTGTCTCAGCGTCATAGAGAGCAAAAGCAAACATCCCATTACAATGCTGCAAAAAATCAGCACCCTGCTCCATCCAGCCGTAGAGCAATACTTCTGTGTCAGTCTGCGATCGGAACTGGTACCCTTTGTGTTCCAGTTGATGCCGCAACTCGCGAAAGTTGTAGATCTCACCGTTGTACACAATCCAATACCGCTGCGTTGGATCTGCCATTGGCTGGTTGCCAGCGGGTGATAGATCTAAGATTGCCAGCCGCTGATGTCCCAACCCGACCCGGTGGGTGTCGAACCATTGCACTCCTGTTGCATCAGGTCCGCGGTGGGCAATCGTTGATACCATCCGTTCAACCGTTGCCCGATCACCGCCACCTGCCACTGCCACAATGCCACACATTGCGTTTTTTGACCGCTGAGCATTTCATTGAACAATTCCTTCGCCAGAAACTTAGCGAATTCCGTATAAACGTTTTGACGCAACCTTTTGTGAAGTAACTCTCCACTTTTTGCCAATCCCTGCCATCCCAATGCGCCGGATCGGATGATGTTCGGGCTCATTTACTGGGAATACAACAACAGCAACGCCGCTCTTCCCAACGCAGATCGTTCCATTCCACTCCTTCCGGAAAATTCCGGGCGTTACCAGGAAGCAGGTGCAGGCGCCTGGAGGCGGCGGATTTTCCCGTACAAATACAAATTTGCTGCCAATCGCCCCACTACCAATGCCATTGCAGCAGCGAAAATGCCAATCATATCGAAGGCAGCAATGGCGATCCACATCGTGACTCCAATAAATGCAATTTCCAGAACCGTAGCATTCGACACCGCCACCGTTGTTCCAGCCGTCATCAACACGCCGCGCTCAAATGCCAGCCAGGCGGTTAGTCCGGGGATAACACATAAAATCCGGGTTGCCACAATCGCGTAGTAAGTCAATTCCAGACTGAGCCCACTAATGGTATGGTACCAGAGCGATCCCAGAGGCGTCCATCCAACCAATGCCACCCCGGTCACGGCAACCAGAGCGATCACCCAGGCAAAGCGCGCTAACAGAGAATAGCGCTGAAACGCTGGATCCAGCAATGCAACAACCACTTCTTGAAATGAGATCCCAACACTGCGGAAAATAAAAACCAGCGCTCCCACCACGGGGTATACTGCTAAGGATTCAATCGGCAACCGTGCACGTCCCATAAAAAAGGTCAGCATTGGAGAGGTTGCCAGCGTAATTACCGATGTCAGGGCTAAAGGAACGTAAAATCGCAGGATCTCACGGTAACTCAGGCTATCCGCCGGTGGATAAGGTCGATACGTTCGCAGCAATGGGCGAGTCATCCAGTAGATAACCAACAGCTCAACGGTCACGCCAATGGACAACGTCAATGCACCAGTAGCAGCACCATCGAGCAACTCAGTAAATGACAGCAATGTTGCCGCCGCGCCAACTGCCAGCAGGCGAAAGCCTGTGCCGTACGCCACTTTGCGGGTTTGTCCGTGACGGATCAATACTCCCTGATAAAACCGGCGGATGCCGATGACAAGGGGCCAGGGCAACAACAGAAGCAGGGCAATATGCGTTGGCTCTGCTACCTGCTCCGGTAATGCCAGAATCTCCGTCGCCAGAATATCAAAAACGGGAGGAATCAATAAGACAGCCATCGCGAAGGTCACACCAAGGCTCAGGTTTCGGGAAAAGATCCACAGTCTCCGAAAAGCACCCCGATCTTTGAGCAATGCAACAACGCCACTCATCAACATAATCACCGGTGCTTCCACGATCAACGCTAAAGCAAATGCCACACCATAAGCTGCTAACTGATACTTCGGTTCTGGCATTCTGGCAATGACAGCAGAAACAAAGGGTCCTTCAATCGCCATCATCAGCCAGGTCAACGCTAACGGATACCAGAACCGGAACACCGTCCGCACTGTCAATGGTTGTGTTGCTTCCATCCACCTTCAGTAAATGCTTTCACTGCAAAGCTCAAACGACGTTCAAGACAAAACCATCAATGCCGCTTTCTCGACCTCCTTCTCTTTGCGCTGTGCAGCAAAGAACACTATGCCATCCCATCTGCCCTCATCCTTGGTTCAGCACCTCCTTGCTACCGTAGAAATTGGAGCAGCTTCCGCATTATCCGAACGCCCACGCTCTCAAGTGGACAACCACCGTCAACATTCCTGCAATGGAACGGACAATCTCAAAGCGTGCGCTTTCCAGCAATAACGCCTACCACCCCCGGGAAAGCAGCACTCCCAGGAAAGAGATGGCCAGAGCCAGCAAGACCACTATTCTCCCTAACCACGAGGAAATCCGCCGAATCCGCTGCCGCTGCGGATGATCTTCCGGCAACTGCTCCGCCAGCCGGGCGGATTTCGGTCCAAAGTACAGATCGTGAGCGAGGGTTGTTATTACTGTCAGAGCAAACAACCCCAGCTTCCATCCCAGGATGGTGCCTGTTGCCGACTGCCAGAAAGCGGCGCTGATCAAATCCGACCACGTATGACCCCGCAGCAGGAGCATCCCTGTTCCTGTCAGTAAGAGTACTCCCAGCGTGATCCATCCCACCAGGCGGATGCGCAGCCCCAGCTCTGTGAGGAGTACAGCTCGAATGGGGAAAATTGAGGGATGCCGGATCAGTGGTAACACGGCATACGAAATGAACAACATCCCACCAATCCAGATAGCGACTGCCAGAATATGCAGCCACACAAAAAGCTGGTACCACATCAACGGCGGTTGCTGCTTACGCCTCGCTGATCAGCGCAGCATACTGCTCCGCAGTCAGGAGATTCTCCAGCTCACCCGGATCACTGATCTCAATCTTGATCAACCATCCTTCACCGTACGGATCCTGGTTGATCTTTTCCGGCTCATCGTTGATGTCTTCGTGAATCTCCAGCACTTTCCCACTGACAGGCGCATACAAATCTGCCACGGTTTTCACCGCTTCGATGGTCCCAAACGCTTCGCCCTGTTTAACTGATTCCAGCGCCGGATCAATGTCCACGTACACAATATCCCCCAGCTCACTCTGGGCATAGTCGGTAATGCCCACGGTTCCCACATTCCCTTCCACTCGAATCCATTCGTGTTCCTTCGTATACCGCAGGTCTTCTGGAATGTTCATCACCGTCTCTCCTCAGTTGACACAACTTCCATTGTATGCCAATCGTGCGTATCCAGGTATCGGGTATCGAAATTCCCTGCAATGAAATCAGGGTTCTCGAGCATTCGGATATGAAAGGGAATCGTTGTGTGAATCCCTTCAATGATGGCTTCCTGAAGTGCCCGATACATCCGGCTCATCGCTTCTTCCCGGCTGGTACCATAGCTGATAAACTTTGCAATCATCGAATCGTAGTGTGGCGGAATGGCATAGCCCTGATAAATGTGCGAATCGATGCGAATGCCAGGACCGCCGGGCAAGTGCAATCGCTCAATGCGCCCCGGCGAGGGACGGAAATAATGATACGGATCTTCCGCATTGATGCGGCATTCGATGGAATGATACAACGGTGGCGACGGCTGGATGGAAAGGTGCTGTCCATCTGCAATCCGAATTTGCTCCTTGACCAGATCCACACCCAATGATTGCTCCGTCACCGGATGCTCCACCTGAATACGGGTGTTCATCTCCATAAAGTAAAAATTTCGATCCTCGTCCACCAGAAACTCCACAGTGCCAGCATTAACGTAATCGACCGCTTCGGCTGCCCGAATGGCTGCTTCACCCATTTTTTCCCGAAGCTCCGGGGTCATAATAGGTGACGGCGCCTCTTCGATCAATTTCTGATGCCGCCGCTGGATAGAGCATTCCCGCTCGTTGAGATGAATGGTCGTCCCGTGGGTATCAGCAATCACCTGGAACTCAATGTGCCGGGGTTTCGTGATGAATTTTTCGATGTAGACTTCCGGATTACCGAATGCTGCTTCTGCCTCATTGCGAGCAGTAATCCACGCTCGCTCCAGCTCTTCCGGCGTATGCACCAGACGCATTCCCTTGCCGCCGCCGCCAGCCGCTGCTTTGAGCATCACCGGATAGCCAATCGCATCGGCAATTTCCTTCGCTTCCTTGAGCGAATGCACACTCCCATCACTGCCCGGCACCACAGGAACCCCTGCTTTTTTCATCGTCTCCTTTGCGGCTGATTTGTTCCCCATCAGCGCAATGGCTTCAGCAGACGGTCCAATGAAAATGATGCCGGTATCCTCACAAATCTGCGCAAAGTCCGGATTCTCTGCTAAAAACCCATAGCCCGGATGAATCGCATCAGCACCGGAAATTTCCGCTGCGGCAATGATCGATGGGATGTGCAGATAACTCTGTTGACTGCTGGCTTCTCCGATGCAAATCGCCTGATCGGCTAACCGCACGTGTAATGAGTCCTGATCGGCTTTAGAATAAACCGCTACTGCTTCAATTCCCAGTTCGTGACAGGCTCGAATGATCCGTACCGCAATTTCACCCCGATTTGCAATGAGCACTTTCCGGATCACCGCTGGTTCCCCCCGCAATTGTTAATCTGGCTTGATGAAGAAGAGTGGCTGCCCATATTCAACCGGCTGGGCATTTTCTACCAGAATTTTCACGACCGTTCCAGCAATGTCGCTTTCAATTTCATTCATCAACTTCATCGCCTCAACGATGCAGAGCGTATCGCCCGGATTGACGTGATCGCCTACTTTGACGAACGGTTCAGCATCCGGAGCTGGCGCCCGGTAGAACGTGCCGACAATGGGTGACGTAATCACGTGGAGATTTTCCTCTTCTTCCTTCACTGCCGGTTCAGACACCTCCGATGATTGCTCTGCTGGCTCTGCTGATGCCGCTGCTGGCGTCGCTGCTGGTGCCTGCGGCATCGGCGGTGTTGGGGGAACAGCAGGATAGGGAATGGCAACGGGCGCAGAAACCGTATTCCCATTGCTTCCCTCTGAAGAGTGCTTGGATAACCGCAGCTTAAACGATTCCGTTTCCAGCTCCAATTCCGCTGCGGAACTGTTGTCGAACAGTTTCAGAAGTCGTCGCAACAATTGTAAATCCATCATCGCCCCTTTTCTCTGCGTAACAAACATACAAACTTACGAAAACAGCGGTAGATAGCCGAGCGCTTGCCAATTCCCGCCATCGGTTCAACACCCTGCCCATCCCAGCCAGCTCTTTTGTTCGCCAGCAGACGACAGTGGAAAATTTTGCCTGTTAAATGACCTGTACAAAGCAGTTGGAATGTCGCAGATCATTGGATGGTTGAACAAAATACGGAAATCTGTATGATGAAAGCGACTCGCCTGGTCACACTGTTTCTATGTGCCAGTCTTTCGCTCTTTGCCCAGCGGTGGATTGATCAGTTCTACCCGCGCCCGATTTTTCACATTAAACCCAGCGATGAAGAGAAGCTGATGTATTTCAGCATTGAAGATCAGTTCGATACTGCTACTGTTGGATGTATGATCGGAGAGTTTCGCCTCCTGTTTGCCGATGGCACAGAACGGTTGATTCCTATCATTTATCAGCCAATCCCAGACGAAGGATTGTCAGGAGAAACAGCACCGGGAAAAGATGAATTTCTAGCTGCCTTTGCTCGAACAAAGACCTTTACCATTCCCGAAAATGCCCAATTGTTCTTCTTCCGCTCACTGCTACGGGTCTTCAGCTCTGAGAAAGAGATTATGCCGCAATCGCAATGGGATGCGCTCGTGCGCCGCTGGGATGATCACTTCTGGATCACCCCGCCGGGATGGGTGCTGGACACGGTGATCTTTGTGACCGAATTGTGTCGCGCTTCAGATGGACAGCGTCTGGCAGTGCTGGACAGCGTTGGAATGTTGCCCAATCCCGACTCCTGGTATGTTCGCCCGTTTGGAAGCGAAATCCTCCAGGCTCGCCATTTTCGATCGCTGCCTTCCGAGTACGCTGGAACCGAAGCTTTCATCCGAATTGTTCCCTATCGCTATGGACCCACGCCGCTCGGTCTGAAGCTTTTCCGGGTGTGGTCGTGGTGCTCACTTTCGACCCTGCGAGACTTCAACAGTGTATCGATCACGACTGGATGGCAAGACTGGCGCATCCGCGGCGATGATTGGGATTCTCTCTACGCAGCCTACTACGAACAGTTGCGCGCCTATCTGGACTCCGGTCTGGCTGCTTCCGGTACTCTCCCACCCCACACCGCAATCCTTTTGAGTGAAAAAATCAAAGAAGATTACTTCGCCCGGTATTCGGAAACAGAAAACGTTCTCCACAATCCAGAAAAAATGGCTGAACTATTAGCGAAAAAGCAGGTAACACCCGAATCTTCAGCAACTCCAACCAGACTCCAGCTCGAAGTACAGCAATCCGGCACCGACGCGCTCCTTGTCTCTGTTACCTCTCCTGAACGAATATCAGACGCTGCTTTGATCCTGCTGGATGGAACGGGCAAACGCATTGCCGAGCTGTGGCGAGGCGAAATACCCGCCGGCTCCTTCCAGATCGAAGTGCCGTTACCCTCGCAATTAGCAGCAGGACATTACTTGGTGTTCCTGTCGAATCCGTGGGGACCGTCGAAAGGACGTGGTATTCACATACAGCGGTAAGCATCCAGCCGTGCCGGTCTGAAGAAAGGCTATAACGAAGATGCAAACGCAGGTTCAGGCGGTGGCTGATGATTCTGGTTGCAAGCGGGAAAGGTTATAACCGCAGGGCTCAAATTGTCACAAGCCTGCTCAGCACTGGCGTCTCGATGGGGCTATAAGGCTGATCGGTGTGCTTTTGCATAATGGCGTTCCGCAGCTTTTACTTTTGCACGTATCGGAACGCAGTCAGGGGAACCCGATTTTGCCGACATTGCGTAATTTTGATTTTCCAATCGGCGTCAAAGGAGATATGGAATGGCATTAACAACCACCCAACTGGAACGGTGGCTCCACCCTCTGGTTGCCGCCGCCTTCCCGGAGCACAAAAACAGCGCCATTATGACCGCCCTGGAAACGGCTCTTGCCCGACATCAATGTTCCAATCTCGAGGATGCTTTTTTCAAAATCGACCTGCTCCTTCAATCAATCGCCACAGAGCTCAACGATACGCCGTGTTGTCAGTTAGACCTGTTACAGTTTGAACTCACCGAGCGGGTTATCCGAACGACGCTCACCGCATACCTGCACCACCATTTTGCCCGATTTCCGGAAGTTGATCATCAGGATGCAGTACAGCAGGCGTTTCTCGCCCTGTATGCGGAAGCACCGGAAAATGTTCGCTCTTCGCCCCGGCGACTCTGGCGATATGCTTACACAGCCGCTCGAAACTTCCTGCTGCGCCAGGATCGGTACTATCACCGCTTTTTGCCTGAGCATCCTCACCTGCTGATATCACTCACCACGCCAGAGGACATTTGTGCAAGTCGGCTCGATTGGGAACGAGTACAGGCCTTTGTCCAGCAGAGTTTTGGCACCCGGAGCTACCAACTCTTCCGCCTCTGGCTCGAAGGATGGACGTTGAAAGAGTTAGCGCAGCGCTTTCACATTGCAACGACCACGCTCCACCGCCGATTGAAAGACGTTATCAATGCGGTTCGAGATCGATTCTCGAATCCGTCATAGCACAGAAGCAATGTGCCCTCACCCTTACCCTCTCCCGGAGGGAGTGGGAATTTTTACGCCTGTAGGGGCGACCCGGCTGGTCGCCCAGCGAGCAAAGCATCGCTTTGTCCCTCCGTATTGCGCCGGGAGCACACACTTCAGTGTGCTTCCTTGTACCTTCTGCCGACTAAAGTCGGCGCTCCCGGTGATATGCCGGCGGAAGTCAGCGCCCCCGATATAGGAAGCACTACCGCTTCAAGCGTCGATCTTTCCAGTAAACGTGGCGGGGAATGAGAAACAGCGGAAGCGAAACTTCCAGCAACTGGAAAAACAGCAGGATCGAGATCAGGCGTGGTCGCAGAATTTCCCACTGGCGCAGCGTACGTACGGTCGGCAATAGCAGCACCACATCGTAGACGCAGCGGGCTCCCAGCAGCACCATCGCCGCCGGTGGGGATCCCAGCAGCGCAGCGATCACGCCCAGCCAGTAGGCAACAGTCACCGTCATAAAGGCAACCGCTTTCCATCCCAGTGCTGTTCCTCCGTGCACCCAGCGATGGTGTTGTCGTAAGTATTCCCGGAAGGTTCGCAGAGGATAGGTCAGTACATAGGTCTGCGGTGAAAGCATATACACGCACCGGTACCCCTGCTGACGAACGGCTAAGAGCAGGGCTAAATCTTCGGTGAGCATTGAGTACGGGATCTGCTCCAATCCGCCAGTTTGCTGATACGCTGAATGGCGAATAGCCAGGTTGTTACCAAAGCATCCCAGCGGCACATTCCATCCCAGTCCAGCACGAGCCAGCGTGTGGTTATACAACCACTCCACCTGCTGCAACTGGTCGAACCATCGATGGGCAACCATTGAGGAAAAGGAAGCGACACATCCCACCGCTGGTGATTGGAATGGCTGTACCATCGCTGCGATCCACGTCGCCGGGACAATGCAATCGGCATCGGTAAACAGCAAAATTTCTCCGGTAGCGTATCGAACCCCTGTTGCCAGTGCCCGCGCTTTCCCTACCAGTGGGCTATCGACAGACTGCGTACTGACCACCCGTAACCGCTGTCCGTATTGTTGCTGCAACTGGTGCAGAATCTCAGCCGTCCGATCCTCGGATTGGTCATCGACCACAATGACTTCAAAATGCGGATAATCATTCCGAAAAATTGAGTGTACACATTCCGCAATATGCTGCTCTTCGTTCCGGGCAGGAACAACGACCGACACCAGTGGCTGATACGCACCACCGCTCTTATTGCTAAACTGGCGCTCAAACTGCCGTGCTCTCCGATGCCCAAACCAGAAGAAACAGAACCGAACGGTCAGCAAACCAAAACCTATGAAAAAGAACCACTCCCAGCTCATAATGTTCAGTCTACCCTGTCAGCCTCACCGCCACTCCAACGTTTCAACTCCTTGAAATACGACCCCTGCCACTTTCCCGCAATGCTATGAAGAACGCATCTGCAGTGCCCGCCATCGGTTCAGCACAGCAGCAAATTCCTGCATCCGGAAAGCAGCAAAGTTATGCGGCGCCGTTGCCAACCCTTCCACTCCCCGATGCTCCAGAAAATCGTGCAGGAGATGCAAAATTTCATCAACCGTATGCCGACCATCAATCCACTGCTTCCGCAGCGCCAGCTCTAAGGCTGCAGCTAAGGCGTTGAGTTGTCCATCTTCCACTAACTGTTCAACAAACCGCAAATCGATAGCTGCTTTCCCGGCAACAATTGTTTCCATCCCTTTTGCTTTAATTGCAATTTCTCGTTTGCCACGACGCAATTGCAATCGGGAAGGATCTGGCACTCGCGGTTGAGGAAAAGGAAAGGGCGTTTCAGCCTCGACTTTTCGATGCGTCGGGTATTGCTGTGCAACTGCCTTTGCCTGCTCCGTCACATTCAAGGGTCGGTATTCAACCATCGCAATGACGGTATCAGCAACATCGAAATAATCGCCGCTCCCCCCCATCACCAGAATGGTCGACACCCCGTGCTCTTCATAGAGCTGCCGAACGCGATCGATAAAGGGGGTGATTGGTTCCCGGTCTTTCGCACTCCAT
>JALWUI010000094.1:18190-22017 GCA_027082775.1 Candidatus Kapaibacterium sp. | reverse complement strand
GCGTGATAGTAGAAGCAACGCGGAGCAAGTTGATAAGTCTGCTTTCGGAGACCAAAAACTTGCTGTCCAAACTGATTGCTTCAAAGCCATTGGAGGGAATCAGAGCGTGCTGGCGAAGGATGCGGGAGTAGAGAAGCTGGCAAGATCAGGAAAGGTTTAGGGATCATCGACCGTTTTGTCGAATTTCTTTAACTTTGCAGTTTTAGAGGGGAAGTTAATATAAAAAGTGGAGGCGCTTATGCGGCGTTCAATCCGGTGGAGAATTTTAGTGCCGATGATTATTGTAACCATCGTAATTTTTGCCGGAGTGTTCTGGCTGATCCGCCAGTTGTTCGTCGATGCCAAGATCGAAGACTCGGTTGAGAAAGCGCGGGCAATTTTGCTGCAGGTTGAAGGAGCACGGGAATACGTTGCTCAGCAACTTCGTGCTGGTGTGTTGCGAATGGATATACGCGACAAAGAGAAAATCCTCCTAACAGTGCCAGTATTCAGTGCCATGAGGGTAGGAGAGCAAAAATCAAAGGAGTTGGGTGTGCAATTTCGGGTTCCCAAGTTTTATCCTCGCAACCCGGATAACGAACCTGATGCTTTTGAAGCGAGGGTTTTGCGTATTCTGGAAAAGGGGAACGTTCCCGAATATTGGGCAATTGACACCGCTACCAATACGCTGCGATATTTTCGACCGGTTGAGCTGACTGAGGAGTGTATGATGTGCCACGGTGATCCGGCAAAATCGATGGAGTATTGGGGCAGAGCCGATGGAAAGGACATAACGGGACATCGAATGGAAGGCTGGAAAGTCGGAGAAGTGCACGGAGCATTTGAAATTATTGTGCCGCTGGATCCAATTTTTGCGGAAATTGGGGATATTGTCCAGAATTTTCTGGGAGTATTCGGTGGAGGATTATTGGTGCTCATCGCTGTGGTGTTGGGAATTGTTATGGGAATTGCAAAACCGATTCAGCGAATTACAGAAATTGTGAAGAAAGTTGCTAAGAAAGACTACTCGGTGAGACCGGAGGAGAAACTCTTGACGCGACAGGATGAAATTGGTGTTCTGTCGAACAGCATCCAGGTGATGGTCGAACAGCTACAGCAAGCAGAAGAAGAAGCGGAACAGCTTCGGAAGTTAATGGAGCAGCGGATTCAACAGATAGCGGAGTATCTGCATCAAGTTGCACAGGGACAGTTGGATTTTACCTTGCACTTTGAGGATCAGCAGCTTTCCAGTGGGGCGCAGAAGCAACTGGAAAAAAGTTTCGAGCAGATGGTGTATGAACTGCGGCACGTGCTGGGAACCCTGCGTCAGGTGGGAACGGAACTCCAGAATATTGCGCAGGTCGTGACAAAAGAAATTCAGAGTTTCGAGCATCAAAACAATGAACAAGCATCGGCGCTGAATCAGGTTGCTGTATCGCTGGAGCAAATGAGTACCGCTATCGATGAAGTGGCGCGGCGCATTACGCATTTCCGGTCTTTGGTTGGTGAAGTGACGCAGATGGTCCTCCATACGCAGCAGTCTGCGCAAAACCTGATTGCTTCTTTCCGTAGCATCGCGCAGATTGTGCAACTTATGGAGGAGGTCACAACATCCCTCAAAGAGAAGTCCAACGAAATCACCACGGTTGTTGACATTATTGAGGAAGTTGCGGAGCAAACAAATCTCCTGGCGCTAAACGCAGCGATTGAAGCAGCACGAGCCGGGGAGGCAGGACGTGGGTTTGCAGTAGTAGCGGACGAGGTTCGGAAACTGGCAGAACGGACGCAAGAATCAACGCAGCAAATTCGACAAACGGTTGCTTCGACGAATGCCGAGGTTGATCGAGTTCTGGAAGTAGTGCAGGAGGGAGCAGAGAAGATGGCAGAAGGTGAACAGGTCGCAGCAAAAGCCAGCGAAGATATGGAGAAAATTTCTGCTGCCGTCCAGGATTTTGACCAGATCGCTTCGGAAGTAGCGGCGGCGGCTGAGGAGCAATCAGCAACGGTTCGCGAGATCACGCATTCGTTCCAATCTGTGACCAATGCTGTGCAGCAGGGCGTTGCAATGATGCAGTCGATTTCCTCGCAAGTATCAAAGCTGAATCAGATTACAGAGCAATTGACAGAACTGATGTCTCATTTCCGACTGGCTACGGATGGCTCGGCAACAACTATGAGACCAGGAAATGGGCACTCAGCCAGAGCGCTGACAGGGATGTCAGCTCAACAAGGATCGTAATGCTCTACCGGGTATTCGATTAGCACGGCTCGAAAGTACTAGACGTATGTCCATTGAGGTGCAACTTCCGGTGTATTGGGTTTCTGGCGATGATAAGCACGAACTCTGTTTGCGCATAGTGAAAGCACGGATTCCAAAAGGTCGAAAGCAAGAGCAATGGCATTAAAAATTTATACGCGTACCGGTGATCAGGGAACTACCGCATTGTTTGGTGCTGGTAAGGTTTCAAAGACAAATGTTCGAGTGCAGGCGTACGGCGAAGTTGATGAACTCAATGCTGTTGTAGGGGTCGTGCGGAGTAGCGGTCCCCCGGAACCACTCCCGGAGCAATTACGGGTAATCAGTGAATGGCTTTTTACCTTAGGAGCAGATTTAGCAACACCACGGTCTGCATCGTTAACCGTTGCTCGAATATCGCCCCAGTATACCCAACAGTTAGAAAAATGGATTGATCAATTCGAAGAGCAGTTGCCGCCCTTGAAGCACTTTATTTTACCCGGCGGTTTGCCTTCAGCCGCTTACTTACACCTTGCTCGAACCGTCTGCCGTCGTGCTGAGCGCTCTATTGTGGCGTTAGCGGAACGTGAGGACATAGGTCCAGATGTTTTGCCTTTCATCAACCGGTTATCGGATTTCTTTTTTGTTGCAGCACGATGGGCAAATTACCAGGGAGGGGTCCCAGATGAGCTGTGGCAACCGTCAACGTAGACGCAGAGAACGTTACTCTGTTCGGGGACGGGGGTTTAAGAAAGTTTCGTGAATGCTTTGCATCGCCTGGTATAACTGAAGAATTTCTTCTTCTACGGGATCGATCTGTACGTTCGATGGCGGAAGTGGGATGTCCGTTTGAAAAGGGATATTCTCAGAAGGGATCGGGCGATATTGGAAAAGCAGTTGATTGGGAACTGGCAGATGGTGAAAAACGTGATATTTTTGCAGATGACGTACGGCGGATAGATCCAGAAAGACGGGCATAGCAGTGCGGTTAACCATTGCATCTAAGAGGCGTTGATACCAGCGTTCAATCTCCACAGTAGATCGTAACTCATCTCGCTCGAATTGTCGAAGGTAGCGGAGAAAGTGACTCAACGCTGGTTCCCATTGTCTGGTGAGTTGTGGATAGCGTTGCTGAATCTGTTCAACGTACCACGCCCGGTTCTGCCATAGCGGAAGATCGATCATTATAATGTGGGGATAGCGCTGCTGAACGATGTGGAAGTAGAGGAAAGGGGAATAGAGTTGCCAGTTCCCAGTGAGGACCAGAGCAGTAGAATCGATTGGAGCAAGCGATTGTTGAACAAAAGCTGGAGTGATACGAATTTCGGAACGATCCAGAGCGGGAAATCGAAAAATTCCTGCGATGAGCGGAGGAAGAACAAGGAAAAGCGCTAAGGGTTTATGAGCGACTGCTTTCCATTTCTCAAGCAATTGCCCCAATCCTACTGGGGCTAAGAAACAGATAAGAAGGAGCACAGGGAGCAGATAGGCATCGCGATCCTGGGCAATGTCGTAAGAAGCGGAGTAAAGCAAACCGAAAGTAATACTGAGGAGAATGCCATAGAACCACGGACGGTGATGCCGCTGCCAGAGCACTATGAAGCCACCTATT